>JAWXBV010000188.1:0-4731 GCA_034440335.1 Nitrospirota bacterium
CTAGTTACCACAGCTAAGCCCGCGAAGCGTAGTAAGAATGAAGGCACTAAGTCTGCGCGAAGCAGCAAAACACGTCGGCGTGCATCACGCGACTCTCGCTCGGTGGATTCGTGATGGTGAAGGCCCACGTGCCTTCATCAAGTCCGGCAGGCGCACGGTCATTCGTATTCAGCAAATTGATCTCGATTCGTTCATCCGCCGCAACTCGCGCGGGGGTCGGTAGTCCTTATGCACCTCGTGGAACCAACAGGTCGAAAGCTGAAGTGGGACATCCGCTTCCGCAACCACGACGGCAAGATCGTCAGGGTTCCTGGTGATCGCAAGGAACCTGCCGCACGCGCCATCGGCGAGCGCATTGAGATGCTCGTCAAGGCAAAGGCAGCAGGCGACCCGCCCCCGGCCATCCTTTCAACGTGGATCGCCAACCTTCAGTCCGAATTCGCGGCTCGGCTTAGCGAACTCGGCCTCATTCCCTCGGCACAAATCGAACGCAGCAAAGGAATGGATGAATTGGTGCGCTTGTGGCGCGAGGTCGTCCGTGGCCGGAACAACAACGGCAGCGATCATGCCGATCAGCAGGCGGGCAAAGCGGAGCGGGTTGTGAGAGCAGTCGGCGCGGTCGATTTCAGGGGTTTCGATCCGGACACAGTGACCGAGAAGATCAACGGGTTCAAGATCGAATCTCGTAAGGTCAAGAAACCGATTTCGATGACGACCCGTCGGAGCTACGGCATCGCGATCAAAGATTTTACCTGCTGGCTCTCGAAAAAGTTGAAACTGGCCGACCCGCTCGCGGACATGCCTTTGCCCAGTCCGACTGCTGACATCGAATACGAGCGCCAGCCGCTGACCGTTAAGGAGTTCCGCAGTCTGATGGCGTACCTCGATTCGTTCGAGACCTACAACTGTCAGCGATCCCGATGGACGGCACAGGATCGCAAGCTGATCTACTTGACCGCCGTCAACACCGCCTACCGGCAGAAGGAACTCAGGCGTCTTCGCGTGTACAACTTGTACTTTGATGAGAAGCCCGCCGTGGTTGCACTGAAAGCCCGTGACGCAAAGAACAAGCGGAAGGGCGAACTGCCAATCGGGGTCGAACTCGCTATGCTTCTCAAGCGGCACGTCGCAAAGCTGGAACCGGACGATCCGATCTTTCCGTTTCCGGCGACGCGCGGCGCGGTTATGGACATGCTGCGACTTGATCTGGCGGGCGCGGGTGTTCCCCTGAAATTGCCGGGCGGCGAAGTTCGCGACTTTCACACCTTTCGCTCGACGGCAATCACGTGGTGGCTCGATGTCTACGGCCTGAAACCAAAGCGCGTGCAACTGTTGGCTCGGCTGTCCGACCTCCGGATGGTCAGTAACTACAGTCGGAACATGCGGATTGAGGATTTCGGATGGCTGGATGAGGGTCCTACGCTGGTTCCGGCAGCACTAGCATGCAAGGCCCGTTGAGTGATGATTATCGTGCTCGGGCCAACCGTGCTTCAGCGCAGCCGTTCCGCTGCTGGCAGTGCCCGTCACATCCACCCGTACGAAACATTGGCTATGACATAAGTTCATCGTTTTTATGTACTTAACTTCGATTTAGGACGTTGTGCCGACGTTGTTCCGATTTTTCTCTTGCAATCGCCCATAGCCGAGTTATTATTCCGGAACAACGCTGGAACAACAAGGAGTAAGAACTATGGCAGAACTAAGAGCTACGTTGAGCAAGGGGCGATCCGGCTGGTGCGTGATCTTCAGACATCCGGTCGCGAAGGCGGCAGACGGGAAACAGAAGTTGCGCGTTCGGCGAGGGTTGGGGACACGGGATGACGCTGAAGCGCAGCGACTCGTTGATCAATTGAACAGAGTCCTCGGCGATGCGGAGTATTGGTCCCTCGCGGCGAAGTCGAAAGCCGAGGCATCCTACAATCCCAACGTGGTCGCGGCATTCTACGACCACCTCGAACCCGACCGTCAGGACGGCTGGGCCGAGCGCGAACGGGTGCTCCCCCTACCGACGAGCGATGACGGATTCGCGAGAGTCCAGTTTGTCGGGACAACGGGCGCGGGAAAGACGACGGTCGTGCGGCAGTTCCTCGGGACAGACCCGGCGACTGAACGCTTCCCGTCTACCTCGGCAGCGAAGACGACCATTGCCGACATCGAGATCGTCATGACCGAGGGCGATTTCAAAGCGGTCGTTTCGTTCATTCCCCGCAATCAGGTCCGGCAATACATCATGGAGAGTGTGATCGCAGCGGTAACTGCGCTACTCGACGGTAGCCCCTCGTCTGAAGTCGCACGACGATTCATGGAACATGGCGAGCAGCGATTTCGCCTGAGTTACATCCTCGGAAGCATCAACCCACAGCGAGAGAATGGCGAGGGACTCTTCGACGAGGACGAAAGTGAAAGCGAGATCGCGGGTGAAGCCGAGGTGACCGACTCCGAAAGGCATGAGAACGCCGAAACGCTGCGCGGGTTCCTTAGCGATATCGCCGAGTTGGCGCAAGCATCGAGAAGCGATTTCGAGGCGGCAGCGCGGGATTTCCAAATCGATCTGTCTAAGACCACCAAGCAGGACCGCGATGTGCTGCAGGAGTTGGTCGAAGAGCAACTTCTTCAGAAGGAGAACTTTCACCAAGTAGTGGACGCGGTGCTCGACGAGGTTGAATCCCGATTCGACTACGTGACCGAGGGTGAGCTTCGACGTGGCCGCGAAAAGTGGCCGGAAGTCTGGACTTACGAAACGAATCATGCGAACCGCTCAGAATTCATCCGTGCAGTCAACCGCTTCTCAAGCAACTTCGCGCCGAACTTCGGCCGACTGTTGACGCCCATCGTTGACGGCATCCGCGTAGCCGGACCGTTCAGCCCGCAGTGGAGCGATGGAGAGGTTCCAAAGCTCGTGCTCATGGATGCTCAGGGCATCGGCCACACGGCAGACTCCACGTCCTCCATTTCGACCGGAATTACCCGTCGTTTTCAAAGTGCCGACGTAATCGTGCTCGTGGACAACGCAGCGCAGCCAATGCAAGCTGCGGCGGTGGCGGTGCTGTCCACCGTAGTGTCAAGCGGTCACGAGGGCAAACTTGTCGTCTGCTTCACACACTTCGACGAGGTGAAAGGCGACAACTTGATGGGCGTTGAGGCGAAGAAGGACCACGTCGTCGGATCATTCTACAACGCGGCGCAAGCGATTGGAAAGCAGTCAGGGCGTGAGGCAGAGCAGGCACTGAAGCGCCTGATTCCCGAGCGGCTGGCGTTTCTCGCGAAGATTCACCAGCCGTTGAGAGGTGGCGCAAAGCTGACGAAGGACCAGTTCGAGCGAATGCTGAAGATGTTCGAAAGTTCGATCATTTCGCCCCCCGCGCCTCAGTACCATCCCATCTACGACGTGGCGAACCTCGTGCTGGCGATCCAACGCGCCACGCAGGAGTTTCACGACCGTTGGAAGGGGTTGCTCGGCATGGGGTCGAGATCAGGCGTGGCCCCGGAACATTGGACGCGAATCAAGGCGCTGACCCGCCGTCTGGGCGTTTTCAAGGTTGATGAGTACGACTCGCTGCGGCCCGTCGCGGACCTGATCCGTCTGCTACAAGCACAGATCAGTTCATTCCTCTCCGAGCCGCTGAAATGGAACCCGTCGCCGCCCCCGGAAAACAAAGATGCCGAGAAGGCTCAAGCAATTGATGCTATTCGTCAGGAGGTCTTTCGACGCCTACACGAATTGTCCACGAAGCGCGTGCTTGAAGAGCGTATCAGCGGCTGGAATGAGGCATACGAGCATCGAGGGACCGGCTCGACCCGCGTCCGTGCAAGGGACATCATGGGGCTGTACGAATCCGCCGCACCTGTCCCCAACGAAATGCCGGGGCCGGACACGAACGAATTCTTGTTCGAACTGCGCGAGCTTGTTGCTGAGTCAGTGCTTTCGAATAAGGGAGAGTTGCTCGGCTGGTCGAGAGATTTCGTGGAGGCTGCATGACGCCCGTTAATCAGACATCGGAGCAGTCTTGCTGCATTGCCTGTCTTGAATCGGTCTTCGCCGACGCATGGCCGTCCGAGCGGCTTGATGAGGCCGAGATCATTAGGCGCGGAGTGGCGACTATCGAGTCGAACGGAACCATCTGGGTTCCCGACCATCTTGAACTTCTCTTGGAGAAGGTTGTCGGTAAGCCGGTGAAGGTGACTTCACAAGTTGGCACGGCGAAACTTCAAGCGGAAGTTGATGCTGGTAAGTTCGTTCTGCTGTTCACGAGGGAGGCTAGTGGCGGTTTGCATGTTGTGCGCTACGGTGGCGATGATGGGACAGGCATCAGAGTCATGGAACCCGCCAGCGGGGCGATTGAGATCAGGGATGCAGCATGGCTTAGCAGTCACACCCTCGACGCCCGGATATTCGACCTACCCGCGCCGCCGACACCGCCCGGCGAGCCGGGAACACGGCCGTTGATCCGGGAGAACCGCTCGCCGTAGGGATAGGGGTCGGGAAATGTTGTGGGGCGCAAAGTAGTGCGCACCAAGCGCTATCTCAGCGACCATGCGCACCACTTTAGGGGCGCTTTGGGCGACCGGTTCGATGCCCCAAAACGTGCGAAAACCCTCGTAACCACAAGGATTATGAGGGCTTTCGTTGAGCGAGCGCGACGGGACTCGAACCCGCAACTTCCGGATCGACAGTCCGGTACTCTAACCAATTGAGCTACGCGCCCTTTTTTCTGCGAGCCAAACAATTTA
>JAWXBV010000189.1:0-4309 GCA_034440335.1 Nitrospirota bacterium
AAACAGTCGAGGGCCGCCGAGCACTCCGCATAGAAAGTACGTGAGCTTTTTCCGCGACTCGGTCAAATCCTCGGGATGCATCTTCCGAATCACACGGGCCTCCGGAAAGGTATCCATGTTTGTGTAGAAATCATCGACCAGGCTCGTGAGTCCCGCAAGCTCTCCAGCAGCGCGATATGCATCCATATCATTACCGTTTCCGTTCATGTGTATATCAATCCTGCGCGAGCGTGATGAAAACAACTGGCGATAAATAGATTGATCCGCATACGATGCGGAGGTCTGGCTTTCTGTCCGTACAACATACCGTGAGATGTCCAGGAAAAGAAACGGGGGCATTCTGAGTGGCTGCCGGCCATCCAAAGTCTGATCGCGTCGTCGGCAGGTTATACCGAAATCCCGTGCCTGTTAGCGCGTTCGAAACCTTTATGCCACGGTGACCGAAACATGACGGATTGCTTCAATCACTAGCGGGTATATTCCCCGCTGCTTGCGGCGGTGATCTTTATCGAAGGCCATACGCGGTTAACGTAACAATGAGGAGTGGAGAGTAAGCGAACTCTCTGCTCCTCTAGTCAGACTTCCTTCCGGTGCTCCTGCTGCAGAGGGAGCTTCATCGACAGCCTGCCCGCATTATTCGTGAGCGCTTCTGCTGCAATCTGCGCAAGACGACATACGCTTTACGAGGAATGCGCTTTCGGCTATCTCGCGACGAACCGTCATGAACCAATGAGGGCTAGGGAACATCCTAGCTTCCCATACGGCATATCGTCGTTATAATGAATGATGATTCGTAGTCATACCCGATTTATGGCCGTAAAACGGTCTTCGCATTCGTGCCGCAGCCAAATGCCACGCGCCGTGACGACGTCTGTTCCATAATTTCACTGGAGCATCAAAATGAGGAATTCCTCAGAAGCGAATGAAACAGGGAAAGGGCGCGATATCCCTTGCCGGGAGTGGAAGGACTTTTTCGAACAATTCAGCCAAGATCACCAAGAATGGTTGGTGGATGTCGCAGGGCAAGGCGAAGGCAGCACAACATCGCATGAGTCCAACGGACTTCCGTTTGAGGCCCTGACCCTTCATCTCGATCGCACGCACGAAGTGTTGTCGATCATAGTGCGCAAGGACGACGTTAAGCAAGAACACGTGTACCTAAGCATTTGCGGACCGCGCCGAGTGATGAACGAGAGTATTGGACCAGACGTGAGGTTGTATATCGAGTCAACTGACGGAACCTCGACTATCATCCGGTTTCGTCGCGTCGCGACACCAGATTATGAATCTGAGGTAATAAACGGAATGCCAGAGAGCACAGAACGCCCATGATGAGGCCCCAATCTCAGGGAGTTTCGAAGCTGTGTCCGCGGTACCACACGATCGGGATCAGGTCTGCTCGCCGCGACCTTCATGCGAGAAGGCGGCCCATGAAGAGCGATTTCTCGACTTCCTGTAAATGAGAATGTTCATGGAGATAATTATGTGGATGGAAAAATCTGTGACTCCGAATCTCAATCCAGACCCCGATACAGGACCCATTCCACCGGGCCCTAGTCCGTTCCCCTCTCCTAAGCCGCCGCTGCCTCAGCCACCACCCTATCCTGCTCCACCCAATCGGCCGCCGACTCCCCAGATGACAGGTGACGATCTCCCTACAAGCAGGCTCACTTATTAGATCGGAGTCGCAGCCGGAGGTGAGCCATGTACTGGAAGAGGTAGTTGATAAAGGGAACGCTCTCCTGCTCACATCTCCTCACGCTTCACCCCTTAGGCCTAATGGGAGTTCGAATTATGAAAGCCCACTACCTCGGCCATGTCGTGTTCTACGTGCAGGACTTTGAACGGTCATGGACATTCTATCGTGGCTTGCTGGGATCTCAGGAAGTGGGCCAAATTTTTGACGGGCGGCTGCGGCGTTGGCATCGGGCCGCACGCATCACGAGTTGTTGCTGATCCAGGTCGGTGACACGCCGGGGCCACCATCCGGGAGGCGACGCGGGCTCTATCATATCGGGATTACGGTCGGCGACAGCCTGGAGGAATTACGTGTAGTAAAAAGAGAACTGGAGCAAGCAGGGGTTCCGATCGACGGCATGAGCGATCACACCGTAGAGCCAAAGCCTCTACCTGCGTGACCCTGACGGCAACGAGGTGGAACTCTATGTGGACGCAGACAAGTCAGTGTGGAAATATAATCCCGCTATCGTCCTCGCGCCGATCAAACCGTTATATTTGCAATCTAAAAGGAGGGCCATTCATGGAGAAGCCACGTATTGCAGCCAAGCAGCCGGCAGTGATTTCGTTAGACCCGGGAACCTACCATTGGTGTCTATGTGGACGCTCAAGGGACCAGCCATTCTGTGACGGGTCTCACCAAGGAACCGGGATCGAACCGGTCGAGTTTATCGTCGATGAAAAGAAAGAAGTGGCCTTGTGCATGTGCAAGCAGACGAAGACCCCGCCGTTCTGCGACGGCACACACCAGACGCTTTGAGAACGACCGTCGCGACGTGAGTACCACTAGGCCTCACGTCGCGGCGATCCCTGCACCTACGCTTGAACAATATCTCGTTTCACGTACTGCGCGAAGGCGATCGCTCCGGCACGCGTCATCTTGGAGAGTAGAAACGAGGACATTCTGGATCATTGCGGGCGAGTTCTCTCCTCACGAGTTAAGAAAACCAGGATGTCCCCAGAAGCTTTCATACATCAGGGAGCGCACCGATGACGACCATGCAGAATACTCAGACGCGAGAGATCAAGGCGGCGGTGGTCCGCAAGAAAGGTGGACCGTTTCAGATCGAGACCCTCACCTTAGACGAGCCTCGTTTCGACGAGGTGCTGATTCGGATCGTCGCAACCGGCATGTGCCACACCGACATGGTGGCACGCGACCAACTATATTCCGTGCCCCTCCCCATCGTGCTCGGCCACGAAGGCGCCGGCGTCGTGGAGCAGGTCGGCAGCCACGTCACAAAAATCGCAGCGGGCGACCACGTCGTGCTGACCTACATGTGGTGCGGCCACTGCATACCCTGCCTACGCGGCGACTTGACCTACTGCGCGAATTTCTACGCCCTGAATTTTGGCGGCGCGCGCGAAGACGAAAGTACCGCCACGCACGACAAGCAGGGATCGGTTCACGACCACTTCTTCGGGCAGTCGTCGTTCGGCACCTTCACCCTTGCCCATGAACGTAATGTGATCAAAGTTCCGAACAATGTCCCGCTGGAATTGCTTGGTCCCCTCGGCTGCGGGATTCAAACTGGCGCAGGGGCCGTGATGAATGCACTGAAAGTCAGACCCGGCGCCAGCTTCGCCGCGTTCGGGGGAGGAGCGGTCGGCTTGAGCGCCGTGATGGCTGCACGTGTGGCCGGTGCGGCCACCATTATCGCAGTGGACGTGGTGCCGTCACGGCTTGCGCTGGCCAAGGAACTTGGGGCGACCCATACCGTAAATAGCCGCGAGACCGATCCCGTCGAGACCGTGCGCAAGATCACCGGCGGCGGCGTCGAATTCACGCTCGAATCGAGCGGTCGGCCCTCCGTGTTGCGTCAGGCCATCGACGCGTTGGCGATTCGCGGAACCTGCGGCATTGTGGGAGCACCGGCGTTGGGCACGGAGGCGAGCTTTGATGTGAACGGGGTTATGACGACCGGCAAGCGGATTATCGGCATCGTCGAAGGCGACAGCGTTCCGGATCTCTTCATCCCGAGTCTCGTCGAACTCTACACACAGGGGCGCTTCCCGTTCGACAAGCTGGTGAAGTTCTACAACCTCGATCAGATCAACCAAGCAGCCGAGGACAGCGAGAAAGGTATAACGATTAAACCGATCATCCGCTTCCAGTCATGACGTCGCCGGCGAACCTCGTTGTCTCACAGGAGGTCGGATCGCATGGGCGCCCCAACAACAGAAACCGGGTCATTCTGAAAGGTTGCCGGCAGCGGCTCGACTCACGCGTCATGAAAATCGGAAAGTCGATGTAAGTTTTCTTCCTCGCACAATTACAAAAAAGACTCCCAGCCCCTTTGGTTCCTTCTCCCTCGCCAGTTGTTAGGCCCTCATCTCATTGACCATCCTGATTCTTTCCGCTGGAATGCTCAATCGAGCTACTAAAAACTCTTTGAATGATGCCTCATAGGGCTGAGCAGCAATGGCCTCTTGCATGCAGAGCATCCATGCGTTTCGCTCGTCATACCCAATTGGGAATTGGCTATGAAAATCAGGGAGGTTGATCCCGCCGTAGTGCTCAATAAACAGTCGAGGGCCGCCGAGCACTCCGCATAGAAAGTACGTGAGCTTT
>JAWXBV010000190.1:0-18169 GCA_034440335.1 Nitrospirota bacterium
AAATAGTGCGTAGTCTGTGCTCAATAATCGCTTGGTTTCCCGCAGAAATGGCACTTTCGAGAAAGTTATACGCGCACACTTTGACGGTCTCATCAGTAACTGCCGGCAAGTCCAGTCGCAGCATTGGTGAAAATCGGAATGAGGCTAGACCCTAGAGCCCCTACGGATGCCGCGATCGCCACCGCAATCAGGCCAGCCATGAGGGCATATTCGACCGATGTCGCCCCTGAGTCCTCGCTCACGATCCGCCGTACTTGTTCCATGGTATCCCGTCCTTTGCTGTCTTTGTTTCACCTGAAGAAGGGCGGCTGGGAGATTCCCGCCGCCCTTCTCTTCATCGCTCCTTACGAACCGACCGCAAGGGCAACCGCGTTAAACCTAGCGGCCAGGTTGGTGCCCAGCAACGTCACGGCAGCGATAATGACCACGGCAATCAAGGCCACCATCAGCCCGTATTCCACCGCCGTGGCGCCGTCCTCTTCCTTCATGAACCGAACAATGTGCTTGACCATGTGACACTCCTTTGTGTGAGGTGATGACTGCCTGACTCCGTCGAACACTGATGAACTCCATCCATCCAAGTGCCCCGTCGTCATGGTCGAACTATCTCACCGAATCGCTGTTCTGCCTAGCCATACAGTGGGGGGGGGGAGGAGGCCCACTTCCGGATGACATACAGAAGTACGTCAGTACAGCACACTAGCTACACTTCTTGTGCGTCCGCCTCGCGAATCGTGGCGCATCAATTCCCTCGCCGGTTAAGACGGGCTGGTTCGCCCAAACGGGGAAAAAGCTTTACAGAATAGGGGTTCTCTTTCAGTATCACCGTTAAGAAGAGAGATCCCGAAGCGCTAGCCCCTGCGGGATGCATCGGCATCAATCAATTGCTTCACTTAATGACGATAGATTTAGGAGACGTGTCATGAATACTCAGGACATCTCATTATCTTTGAGCTGGAAACGGACGGCAGATCGGACCGCTAGTACGACTGGGACTTTTTGCTTGAGTCTCCTCGTTCTCTTCTTTTCAATAGGGGGCTGCGCAGGCCCCAAACGAGAAGTGACCTACAACCAGGGGGAGTACCAGCAAGTTCTCGACCGCCAGAAATCTGGCCTGGCGCCATCTGACGACCAGATCAGCAACGCCTCGAAAGACCTGTCCGCGCACGAACTCCATCGTCTTGGGGATCTGTATCTGCAGCAAGGCAATCCCTCTTTGGCCATCGTGCAGTATCAAAAAGCTGTTGAGGCCGATCCCTCCCTCTTTCGCATTCACTATAAAATCGGAGACATGTTTCTGAAGAAGGGCCTGCCGCAGGATGCGCTCCAACATTTTCAAGAAGTCCTCAAACGAGACGATCATGATGCCCTCGCGATCGAAGGAGTCGGTGAGGCCTATTTCCGGATGGGCAAAGAAGAGGAAGCGGACGCGTCGTTTCGGAACGCGATCACGTTGCAACCGGATCGCTGGCAAACGCGCAATTTGCTCGGGATGCTGCTGGACCGGCAAAAACGGCATCAGGACGCGCTCGCCGAATACGAGCAGGGCCTGCGGGTTCGACCCGATGAAGCCACGCTCCTCAACAATGCCGGTCTCGCCTACTATCTCCTCGGACGCTATGAGGAGGCCACCCAATCCTTTCAGCGAGCCTTGCGCACTGGTTCCGGCCAGCCGAAAATTCATAATAATCTCGGGCTCGCGCTGGCCAAACTGCGCCGGTACCATGACGCGCTGGAATCGTTCAGAAGTGGGAGCAGCGAAGAGGAAGCGTATAACAACCTGGGCGTCTTCTACTTGAGCAACGATGAAGCGAGACAGGCGGTCGCCTGCTTCAAGAAGGCCATTGAGCTCTCCCCGCGCTACTACGACAAAGCCAATGACAATCTGACGTTGGCAACACGCGCGCTTGAGAAACACAAGAAGACCAACCAGGATATCGCTGGGGTCAAGCCATCCACCTGTCCATCGTGAAAAATAGGTCACGACTCAGGTAGATAGGCTGAAGGCCGAAGGCTATATATTATCTCGCAAGGCACGAACCTGTCTGCCGACAGGCAGGTCAAGCCATTCAAAACTTTCAGTCTAAAAGCCTTCAGTCTTCAGCCTGAGTCGTTACCTTCAGCCTGAGCACCTGAGTCGTGACTTGAAAAGTGCACACTGGGTATCCCTTTGACTCAAGTTGAGAAGTCTGGTCACGTTGGTGGATGAAACATGCGAGACACCTGGTCCGAGGGATTGATTGCCCGCGCATATGCTCGGAGATTGCGCTTGCATCGCCTCGACCAACAGGCGGTTGCTGTCCGTCCTGCCCCCTATTCATACGATAGTCGGCCCCCATCCTGACGTACTTGAGTAAAGAGCCCTGCCCTTCCAGGCGGGGCTCTTGTAAACCAAGAGGGAATTTGCCTCCGCTTCGCTACGGGCTGCCATTCCTCCCCGCTCTTCCGAGCGGGGCATCCTGGCAAATCTTCGTGAAGGGGATACCCATTTTCCGGAATTGACGTTGTTCTTGGAAGATGAGCCGTCCAGAGGCAACCCAGCGCTCCAGCGGACTTTTGGCCGCACCCAGCGGTGGCAACTCTTACGCCTCGTTCGGCCAAAAGCCACTGAGCTTGGCTTCGGCCTGGCGTTCGGCCTTGTTGCGTGATGCGCAACATGCTATACCTGGCATGTGATCCAATCATTCCGACACAAAGGGCTCAGGAAGTTCTTTGAGTCGGGAAGCGCGGCGGGTATCCACCCGCACCACTCCAAGCGCCTGCGCATGCTGTTAGCCGCCTTGGATACGGCTCTGTCCATTGAGGACATGAACGTTCCAGGATTCCGACTACATCCCTTGAAGGGGTCGGAGCGCGGTCGATGGTCTGTGTGGGTAACTGGAAACTGGCGCTTCACGTTCACGTTCAAAGACGGACACGTCTACGTCTTGGATTATGAGGACTACCACTAATGGCTATGCACAATCCTCCCCATCCCGGCGAGTTCATCATCCAGGTCTATCTGAATCCCAACAACCTGAGCGGCCGCGAACTAGCCGGGAAGCTCGGTGTGGCTGCTTCAACACTGAATCGCATTCTTACGGGTACGAGCCGTATCAGCCCTGAAATGGCGCTACGCCTTTCCAAGGCGCTTGGCCGTTCTCCGGAGAGTTGGCTTGCCCTGCAGTGCAACCACGATCTCTGGCAAGCCAAGCAGCATGTGAAACTCGGCAAGGTCGTAAAAGTCAGGCTCACAGCGGCCTAACAGGCGCTTGGTTAAAAAAGTAACGACTCAGGTAGATAGGCTGAAGGTTTTTACTCTTCAGCCTGAACACCTGAGTCGTTACAGAAATAGACCCTCCCGGTTTACTTCTTCACTGCCTGCACGGTGGGATGAATGGGGCGCCTACGGGCGAAGAATGCGTACCGCTTTTATCTTCCTGAACCTTCCGACCCGATTTGGGAAAGCCGTGTCATTGCTCGACCCGCTGTCGAACCCGCATGATTCATGAGCGCTTCTGCTGCAAGCGCCAATATTTTGGCTAGAGGCGCGAGGCTAGAGGCGAAGACTTCCGGTCTGAAACACAGCTCCTTCCTCTAGCCCCTAGCCTCGCGCCCCTCGCCTGGCCTGTTGGCGCGCTTTCGCGACGAACCGCCATGAATACTGTGGGCTAGGACCCACCCCTGCTTCCCATATTTGGACACTGTGCTGTCCATTCGAGTCCTCATTGGGGAGCCGACCTTCTCAGGATGAAGCCCTATGAACACGACCAAGAAATACTCTTGACGTCACGCGTACTCCTTTCTAGAATACGACGTGATCGTGAGCTACGCAGACCGCCGAACGACAGACCTTGCCCATGGGAAGCGGGTTTCGGCCTTCACAGGGATTGAGCGTATGGCCCGTCTTAAACTCGATCGGCTCGAAGCCACCACGACTCTTCAAGACCTGGCGGCCTTACCTGGGAACCGTTTTGAAGCGTTGAAGGGGAATCGGAAAGGGCAATACAGTATTCGGATCAACGATCAGTGGCGAGTCTGTTTTCAATGGCCCAAAGGCTCGCCAGGCCCAGTCAATGTTGAAATTGTCGATTATCACTAAAGGAACAATCGCATGTCCTTGACCCCTATTCATCCAGGCGAGCATTTAGCTGAAGAGCTCAGCGCGTTAGGACTGAGCGCCGCGGCCTTGGCCCGGCACCTGAAGGTGCCCACCAACCGCATTACCCAAATCCTCAATGGGCGCCGTGCGATCTCTGGGGACACCGCCATTCGACTCGCGCACTTCTTCGGCACGAGTGCGCAACTCTGGATGAATCTGCAGACCCTCTACGAAGTGAAGTGCGCACAGCACAAAGTAGGGAACACCCTTCGGACCCTGCCCACGATTCACGCTTTACGCCGCACCGCCTAGCCCGCATTATTCATAAGCGTTTCTGCTGCAATCGCCGATGTTCAGGCAAGATGTACGGGGCTAGAGACTAGGGGGGGGTGACCTGAAGGGGCGTCTGCCCCTATGCACTCGCCCCTCGCCTGGCTTCCAAACGATTTCGCGAGGAACCGCCATGAAGAATACAGGCTAGGCTAAAACGGGAAGTACAGTTCGACTCCGCCGTATACTCCGTTATGAAATACTTGCGTGTACTGATAGCCGCTTTTGAGCGTCAGGTAAAAGCGATCGATCGGCACTTGAACCAGCGGGCCTGTTTGAACCGCGTAGAAATCCTTGTTCCCCATGCCTGCGAGGTCCCAACCAAGATAGGAAGAACAGCAGCCCTGTTCGCTCTTGTGGACCAGCCTGGTGGCTCTGAGGCGGCTCCAGAGAAAACTATCCATATCCGTGTATGACGCACTGGCATGAAAGGTTCCTTTCTCATGCCAGTGGAAGGCCTCTCCTTGAAGGAGCACGCCGACATCGTTCTCGTTGGTTCTGCCCCCAGTTGGACGATCTTCCTGTTTCCACCGAAACTGAGGGCCGGCAAACCCAATGAAGTTCCATGGCCCCTGAATAAACTTGATTCCCACCGCCGGGGATGCAAACTGAACCTCGGCATCACGCTTCGCTCCGTTATCCTTAAACGAGTAGCCGAGCCCGGATCCCATGACTTGAATGAATGGTTGGAGGTTCGACTCTCCCGATGTGAGCGGCGTCCGAACACCCAAATACGTGTAGTATTGGCCCTGATGGTCAATTTGATAACCGGTAAAGACGTCCCCGGCTGCCACGACAGCGGGCCACAACAGTGCGACACACACCGCTACGCCGCAAGAGAAGTGCGTTCTCGCCATTGGTCTGCTCCCTTCTCCACCTGTTCGATTGCGAAACCCGCCATCACTGCTCCTTCGCACTGCATCGCCCAACGCCGGCGTACTTTCAATGCAACAGATTCCACATACAGAGTCCCATTCTCGCCGACAAGATCGACCGTTCCAGGGATATTCACAGAGAGACCGGTCGCTGAAATCTGCTCAACTGTACCTTCCAGGGTACGGTCTGGCAAGACTAGGCGACAATTCTTCCGATACGGAACACGAAGGTCATTCCGATGTGACTTTCTCGATGGCTTGACGACTTTTTTGAATACACGCAGCAGAGACCATAAGCTCTGAAATATCCCTGGCTCGGCTTCGGGTTGATTCCAGGCATGGGAGTCGGAAAATACGGCGGCGATCACTGCGTCGCTGGTCTTGTCGTCTATCTCGATGAATTTCAGCCCGATCTCTACGGTGTCCGATGACACCTGTTTCTGGCGGCACATTCGACTTTCAATGGTGAGACAGTCCCCTACAGGAGTGATGACGCTGAAGAGCAGATGGTCATGGCTTTCCAGCAGCTGCCTATTCACCCGAATGAGGGCGCCGGTTTCATTCATGTCTTCCACCATGCCGCTGAACTGTTCCCCAGCCGCGATCAACTCACAGGGCAGCCGGTGCCTGATGCGAAATGTTTTGCGCCACTCTGGCAGCTCTGCCGCAGCCAGAATCACCACGCCGAGCAACATGAGGTTGACTGCCCCCCAGAAAAGGCTGACCTCCAAACCCGGAGGAGGAACGTGTGCCAGCCAGAGGCGGATGCCCGTCACCAGTCCTGCCACGAGCAACCCCATGATGATGAGGTGAGGCAGGATATAGGAAAATCGTGAGACCCCGCGCCGTTCTTCTTGAGTCACCCCTTTGGGGGTGATGACGAATGGGCGTTTCTTCCAGGGCCGTATCGCGGTCTTGAGCACAGTCCAACTCAGTGCGAGGCTGCCCGCTGTTTCATACACGTCAGACCAGAAGGCATTCCGCGTACCCCGGCTGACGGTCCGCAACATCACGAGCGTCGCCAGATAATAGGATCCGAAAAAGTTGACGAGCGACGGGACATCAGCCGTGACAGGAATGATTCCGAGCAGCAGCGCAAGCAATGGGGCAGCGAGACAGACGACCCGAGGCAGTCCGTGCAGGAAGTAAAAAATGGACGAGAAGTAACCGATCCGTTGCGAGAGCGTGAGGCCGCGCATGGTGAACGGATTCGTCTGAAAGAAGATTTGCACGTGGCCCGTCGCCCATCGCACTCGCTGTTTCATCGAACTTTCGAAGCTTTCCGGCATCAGTCCGGCTGCCAGCACCTTATTGAGATAGCATGAACGATAGCCCTTCGCATGGATCACCATGCTCGTGTGGATGTCTTCGGTCACGGTCTCGGTGCGGAACCCGCCGATTTCATCCAACACACGACGGCGGAACAACCCACAGCTTCCCGCGAAGAACGCGCTATTATGGCGATCGCGGCCGGCTTGCAGCACGCGATAGAACAAGGCTTGCTCATTCTTGAGGACTCCCTCCAGTTGCAGATTCCTCTGAAACACGTCGGCATTGTAGAAATGATGCGGCGTTTGGACAAATGCGACTTGTTCGTCCTGGAAAAATCCTACTGTATCCTTCAAGAAACTGCCGGTCGGGACGTGATCGACGTCGAAGATCGCAATGAATTCTCCCGAGGTTTCTTGCAAGGCATGGTTCAGATTCCCGGCTTTGGCATGTTGCCGATCCGCCCGGCGGATGTATCCACAGTTCAACGATGCCGCTACTGCCCTGATCTCGTCCCGCTGACCATCGTCGAGCACATGCACCCGGTAACGGTCCTTGGGATAGTCCTGATTGATGCACCCGATGAGCGTGCGGCGAAGAATGCTCAGAGGCTCATCGACAACCGTGACGAAGATATCGACGATCGGATAGCTGCGCAATGGCACTGGTTGGCGTTCGAGCGGCGACCAGGCGTGGTAGGCAAGCAAGAGGATTTGCACAAAGGCGTAGGCTTCTGCCGTATAGACGGTCCAACTCATCAGCAGACTAGCCCAATCGCTGGTGTTCAGGGTATAGAGGCCTCGCCACACCAAGTACCGTGCATACAAGAATAGGGTCAACACCAAGATGATCTGATGCCCTCGTTTCTTCCAACTGAGGAGGCTAACAACCGCCAGAGCCACAAGCGACAGCGGGATGGCCACCGAGGAGTTATAGAAATAATTAAGCCATGTCATAGCCGTTTCCTATATAAGGCTCCCTGTGAATCCTGCCGTTCAGCTGCAGGCCTCGACCCGGATTTCTGCGGCAGTCTGCGTACATGACTCACCTTAGAATGGGATGGCTTTTTTGCCTATACCGAGGATGGAGGGGGAGCAGCTATACGGGCGAGGGGGGTACTTCTTGGGAGGGGCAGGCCGCACACGATGCTATGAAGCTGTCGCTTGCCACAGACGATCTGGGACGAGTCAGACGTGGATTATCAAGAAATCATGGATTTTTGAGGATGGTTTGCTATGGTTTGCAGAGATATCCCCGTCATCACATGACACCACGGCCCTCTACCATATGACCACGATACCCACCTTCAGAATCCTGATCGCGCTTGGCTTCCTCGTCCTTTTCGCCGGTCTCTACAGTATCCGTTGGCCATTCCAATCGTATGAGCGGGAGCCATCCACGTCCGGGAATCTGGTTGTCGCAACTGTAGGGGCAGCCTCGATCACCTTGCGAGAGGTTGAGCAGGCTGCGGCCCTTCCCCTCTACCAAGCAGACCAACAGCGCAGCCAACTGTTGCATCAAGCGCTCCAACGGAAAATCGAGGAGACCCTGCTGGCGGCGGAGGCATCCCAAAAGGAACTGAGTGTTTCACAGCTCCTGGCTGAGGCTTCACAATCGGAATCCGTCGCCCGGATTGCAAACCTCCCGGGTCCGGTCAAACGTCTGAGTCCCGACACGACACAGGACAGTCCGAGCCAGAGCGCCTCGCAAGACCTTCAGGAACAGGCCAGAATCAGGCAGGCGCTGCTGGTCTCCCTTCGCCGCCAGGCTGATATTCACATCAACCTTCCGGCTCTGGAGCCGCCAATCCTCACAGTCAGCGTGGACGACGATCCCTCGATCGGGCCTGCCAATGCGCCGGTCACCCTCGTAGAGTTTTCAGACTTTCAATGCCCCTACTGTCAAAAGAGCGTGGGAACGCTGAAAGAACTTCGCCGGCTTTACGGTGAGAAGATCCGCATGGTCTATCGAGACTATCCTGGCCCCAATCATCCCTATGCGTCACAGGCCGCCGAAGCCGCCCAATGCGCAGGAGCGCAACGCAAGTATTGGGAGTACCACGACATCCTGTTTGACCGGCAAACCCCAGGGAAAGGGTGGGACTTTCCTGCCCTGGCAAAAGAACTGGGCCTTCAGCCGGACACCTTTGCGACCTGTTTGGACACAGGACGCTATCGCGAAGAGGTGGCCAAGGATCTTCAGGATGGCTTCACGCTCGGCATTACCAGCACGCCGACGTTCTTCATCAATGGCCGCCCCTTGGTTGGCGCTAAACCGCTTGCTGAGTTTCAAACTGTGATCGACAGGCTTCTCAAACAACAACCCTCTTCATAATCCTGCTTTTCCTACTTGTAAGCTCTCCGTCTCCTGTCCTACTCTGTACGTGGAGGCCAACCTATGGATGAATCAAGCCGTTTAACCAAGACCAAAGAACAGTGGGCCAAGGCCCGGCGGGGCGGTGAAGAACGGGAGGTGTTTTACGAAGGAGATGAACGCCTGCCACCGGGGCAACATCTGGTCGAGACCTGGCCTGTGCTGGATCTGGGATTCAAACCTGACGTCCCTTTGACCGAATGGAGCTTGACCATCGGCGGGTCCGTGGCCAACCCCGTCACCTGGACATGGGAGCAATTCTTGGCGCAGCCCCAATTCAAGAACCAATCGGACTTCCACTGCGTGACGAGCTGGAGCCGATTCGACAACGAGTGGGAAGGGGTCAGCTTCAAACATATCATGGCCGTGGTGAAACCACTGTCTTCAGCGAAGTTCGTCCTCTTCAAATCGTTCGACGACTACACCACCAATTTGCCGCTTGACGCCTGCGACGATACGGATGTGCTCCTGACCTACAAATGGAACGGCAGACCCCTCACGAAAGAACATGGGGGACCGGTGCGAGTCATCGTGCCAAAGCGCTATGCCTGGAAAGGCGCCAAGTGGGTGAAGGAGATGACCTTTTCAGATAAGGATGAAAAGGGGTTCTGGGAAGTACGGGGCTACTCGAACAATGGGTTTCCCTGGGAGAACGATCGATATGGATAACTCCGTCTAGCAGGATGCTGAAAAAGTCCGCCAGCTTCGTTCTCGGCTCATCGAAATCCTCAACGTACCCCCAAGGGTACGCCTCCGGTTTCGATTCGCCTCCGGCCTTGCTGGACAGCCTTTTTGAGCATCCTGCACAATATTTTCCCGTTGTTCCAAATGTGTAGTCTGGTCTGCCAAATGGTTTCCGCAGCCTGTTCCCCCGTTGCCTCCATTTACCTCCCTGTGGTTTAATCCTCGCGTCCGTCACCTAGCTGGAGCAAAACGGCCAGCTGGGCCGACCCGCACAAACTGGAATTTCCGAGAGCCAAGCCGCTCGTCGTTATTCCCCTTCTATTAACAAGAGCCATTACTCAACGATTCATGCACTCCTTTAGCCGGAGCCTATCGATCGTCTTGTTTTGTATCGCATGCTGTATCGGGGTAGCCGGCGGCGCCGCAGCTGCGCCCTCGTCACGTTCAAGCGACACCTACATCCGGCAACTTGACGATCTCTCTGCCCTCTGGAGTTTCTACAAACAGACCTACATCCAGAATGGCCGGGTCGTCAGCCTGGATGAACACAACATGACGACGTCGGAGGGACAAGGGTACGCCATGCTCCGCGCCGTATGGTCGAACGACCGTGCGACGTTCAATACCGTCTGGGCTTGGACCAAGCAGCATCTCCAAGTCCGCGACGACAAACTGTTCGCCTGGAAGTGGAACGGGGCCGTACTCGACAAAAACTCGGCGACGGACGCCGATACCGACATTGCGCTCGCCCTCATACTGGCCGCTCGACGATTCGACCATCCACCATTCGAGCAGGAGTCCCTGGCTATTATCAGATCCATCTGGGATCAGGAAATAGTCCACATCGGTGCGCGCGCCTATGTAACGGCCGGCAACTGGGCGCGCAACGAGGCCTATCCGACAATCCACGTTGCCTATCTAGCCCCCTATGCCTACGAAATCTTCGCTTCTGTCGATTCTCACCATCCCTGGTCTCAGGCGATAGACGCAAGCTATGCCATTCTGCACTGGCTCTATGATGAAGAAGCCCTGCCCGTCCCTCCGGAACTCATCTATCTCGACCCAGGCACCGGACAATTGACCGTCCGACACCCAGTGACCGAGGTCTCCTCCTCGTTCGGCTATGACGCCTTCCCGATTTTCTGGCGAATAGCGCTCGATGCTGTCTGGTTCGGGCGGTCAGAAAGTCCATTGCGGCACAAGATGCTGGGGTTCTTCCAGCGCGAATGGACGGCCCAGGGCAAATTTGTCGATCGCTATTCCCTCAAGGGCCTTCCCCTGTCATCGATTGAAGGCCTCCCGCTCTATGCCACCGTCCATGCCCTGGCCTTCCAAGAACAGCCGGAGCTCGCCCGATTGCTGAGCGAAAAGAAACTCGCCCCGCTCGAAGCCGTCGCCGTCGAAGGGAAACGAGTCCCCTACTATTTTCAGAACTGGCTATGGTTCGGGCAGGCCTTGACTCTCTCTCAAACCCGCCACTACGAAGAATTCTTGGGGTTCTTGCGACCGTTCGACGTGATCGGGTTTTCGGAGCACTTTCCCTGGGAGCTCTTCGCCGTCACGGTCCTGCTCTACCTGATCGCTCGGTGGCACCCAGTTCTCAAATTCGCCTTTTTGATCTGTGGACTCAGTCTCTGTCTCCGCTATCTCCATTGGCGGCTCTTCCACACATTAAACGTCCTGGAAACAGGCGGCCTCTTTATCAGTGCGGCTCTGTGGGCAGCGGAACTCTATGCCTTCTCCACCGTCGTGCTGCTATTCATCCAGGTAGGAATAGGCTGGCGGCGACAACCGGTCCGTCCCCCTCAGCCGACACAGGGCTTCGCCCCCACTGTCGATGTCTTCATCCCGATCTATTCCGAGTCCTGCGAAATTCTTGAAAAGACCCTGATCGGCGCTTCCGCAATGGAACAGGCCCGCAAACGAATCTATGTGTTGGACGACAGCCATCGGGAAGAGGTTTGCCGGTTGGCTGAACGGTTCGGAGCGACGTACATCAAAGGCCCTCGCCGACATGCGAAAGCCGGCAATTTGAACCATGCCTTAACGCACACCGATGGCGAGCTGGTCGTGGTGTTCGACACAGACCATATTCCTGTGACGACATTTTTGACGGAGACCATTCCATTCTTCGCCGACCCCAAGATGGGCTTTGTCCAAACTCCTCACCACTTCTATAACCAGGATATCTTCCAACGGGCTCTCGGCGCAGGCCCGCTCATTCCCAACGAACAGGATCTGTTCAATCACGGGATCCAAGGTGGACGCCAAGGCTGGGAGGGCGCATTCTTTGTCGGCAGTGGAGCCGTCTTCCGACGGTCGGCCATCGCCGAGTTGAACGGATTCAACTTGATGAGTATCACCGAAGATATTCACACCAGCCAGCACCTCCACGCGAGGGGATGGAAGTCCGCCTTTGTAGACAAGGATTTGGCGGTCGGGCTCACAGCGGAAAACCTCGCGTCGTATATCATCCAGCGCCGTCGCTGGATGCTGGGCTGTCTCCAGATTTTCTTTAAAGACAACCCGCTCCTTTGCAGAGGGCTGCCGCTCCGGCACCGACTCGGCTACTTTTCCTCGCTCTATTACTTTTTCTTCCCGATCGCGCGAGTGGTGTTTTGGGTCACCCCCCTCTACTTCCTCTTGTTTCACCTCCACCCAATTTTCGCCGATGTCTCTATCCTCCTGTCTTATCTGCTGCCCTTTATGATCATCCTCCCGATGGTCTCATCGACCCTGCTTCCTGGGTGGCCCAGGCTCCTGTGGTCGTCTCTGTATGAAGCGCCCGTAAGTTTTCCGCTCTTCCGGTCGATGTTCGATCTGCTCCTCCCACGAAGCTTGGGATTCAACGTCACCCCCAAGGGCCTGCTCTCAGAGCATCGCTCGTTCGACTGGCGATCCTCCGCCAGTCTAGCCGTCGCCACTGGCATCACCCTTGCCGCCATTGCAAAAGGTCTGTGGGAATTCTGGTATTTCGGCATCGAGAAGGACGCCTACTTCTTCAATCTCAGCTGGGCCTCCTTCAACCTCTTGCCCCTGCTGGTGGGACTGCTGATGGCCTGGGAAAAACCCCAGCGGCGCACGGAGGAACGCATTCTCAAGCCGATTCCATTTGAACTCCGGGCCCACAATCTTTGTGTTCACGGGACGACCCACGACGTGAGTCTGACCGGCCTATCATGGTCTGGAGCACCGGCCGATCCACTCCCTGCGATCATGGAAATCAAATTGCTCGATAGAATACCCTTCACCTGCCAGGTTCGGATGATATACCATGACCGATTGTCGGGACATGGGACCAGATGCGGACTGGCATTTCTGAACCTTTCTGAGGAACATCGGCGTCTCTTGCTGTTGAACCTCTATACCGATCCAGCCACATGGAAGGATGCCCATGCACATCGCCTGCGCAGCAGCCTCCTCATGGCAGGGCATTTGCTGGTCGGCTTACTCAAGCATTGTAGACCATTGCGACCCATACGGCGTCAGACCCCCAGACAATGGAGGCTCCAGATCACCGAGGTTCAAATCGGAGAGAACCGCCGCCGCGCAGTTGTGACGGATCAATCCACGCGCGGCCTTGGTCTGTTGGTCTTCGCCAAAGAGACTCCACGCACAACCCCGTGGCTGATACAGGATGCCGGCGGTCACATAATTGCCTATCGCCCCGTCTACCGCACCAAACTGTGGGGTGTGGTGCCGCGAGTGGGCCTCCAGATAGCCTCGTCGATGTCCGACTCACAGGAGTTGTTCGCGAATAACTCCACCCACCAGGAACCATAGTGCAGGAAAGGTTTTAGATATGAGGTTACGCTCTCTTGCTCTTGTCAGTTTTGTGTTATTGACGTTGTTCGGGCTCGGCACGCGCGCGGGCGCAGAAGACTTTACGCAATCGTGGTACCTGTCGCGCGGACAGGCCAACATGGAGATTGGGAACTACAAAGCGGCCATTGAGGCCTACGAGAAGGTGGTGGAACGAGACCCGAACCACCGGGAAGCCATGCGCAGTCTCGGCCTCGCCTATGAAAAGCAAGGCCTCAAGGACAAGGCCATTGAAACATTCGACCGCTACCTCGCCAAATACACGGACGACCCGGAGATCGCCTTCGACCAGGCACAAGCCCTGGAATGGTCGCGTTACGCCTACCGCGAAAAAGACATGTTGAAATATTACCGCATGGGCCTGACGCGCAAAGACGACTCCACGATGCGCCTCAAGTACGCGACGCACCTGGCACGGCACAAGGAAACCAGCCAGGAAGCCATCGCGCAGTACGACAGAGTTCTTGAGCAACAGCCTCGTAATCCTGAAGCGCATCGCGGGCTGGCCATAGCCTATGCCTGGCTGGGGAACAATGATCAGGCTCTCTACCATGCGAACCTGGCGCGGAAGACTGCGAGACGGGAGTCAGGCGATCTGACCACCCTGCACCAGGACATGATCAAGGGACGCGAGCCGACCGTCGAAGGAGTGATCGGCATACTGGCCCAGCCAGAGAAGCCGTACGAACTCTATGGGGTTCGAATCGGATCGAGGGGCAAAGTCGATCTCACACCCTTCACCACCACGACCTTCGAAGTCGGGACCGAACATTTCCGGAATTCATCAGAGAATCGGTCCGGCGGCTATCTCTCGGTAGGGAATCAGATCCGATTCAATCCCTCGAATCGCTTCGAGGCCATGCTGGAACACCACGGAGCCCCCCACGGCGACGGGCTTGCGTATAAATTCGAGTACACCCATGAGCGTCCATCCTTTTCAATCCGCCCTGGCGTGAAGCGAGAGCTCAGATACGACTCCTTTGCCTCGTTCGCCGGATCGCGAACCACGGGACAGTTGTTCGGCCTCGCTCGTTCGACCCTGTTTTACAGCACCGTCACCTTCGATGCAGGATCGGTTCACGTCAATGTCACGCCCTTTGCCGGCTGGGTCACGTCAGAACGCCTAAGCCCAAACAAGCAGCTCGGGCTGGACCTCAAGGCCTCCCTCCCGCTCTGGCAAACGGATCGTTGGGATCTGTCGGCTGAATACCTTTTGTATCTGACGCATTATGGAGAAAATCAGAGCGGGTTTATCTCCAGCACGAGTGAGCCCTTGCCGGGCGGATACTTCAGCCCCCAAATCTTCGTCAATCAGATTCCACGGCTGGCCACCACCTACACCATGGAAAACAAGGATGAGCTCTGGCTTGCCGCAGGCCCGGCAGTCCAGTATATCGACGAAGCGACACAATCGTCGGCCTTTCGCATGGGAGGCGATGCCCATGCTTCCTACACCAATCATCTCTCGAAGGTATGGTTGATGAAATTGATGGCCGACTACACCCAGATAGCCGACATCTACACACGCATCCAAGTCAACGCGTTGCTGGTGTATACGTTCTACTGAGGGACACACTGGAAGGGAAACACCGGATAGCCTGCACCCATATCGTTCGTGAACATTTCTGCTGCAATCGCAGACGTTCAGCCATGCGGCACAGGACTAGAAACGTATGGCGTCTATACAATTTCGCGAAGAACCGATATGAATACAGCGGGCTATTTCGCGAGACGGTTACTCACGACACCTGTCTCATCATGCCGCTAATTGCCTGAGGACAGGCTTCAGACGCTTGCGTATTTGTTGGTGCAAGCAATCTTCCACCGCATCGATCAACATATCCAGCCTTGTATGCTGGAACCCCACCCGCTTCAGACAGGGATCGCTCACCAGTCCGACGAGAAGGCTCATCACCGTGACAGCAAGCCCAACAATGAGCGTGGCCCCCGTGACTTGCCAGTATGATGGATTTGGCGGAAAGATTGAATAAAATGACGATCCGAGACTAGATCCGAGGAAAAATGTGGAAGCCGCCTCCTCCTTGGCCCTATTCCTGGCGATCAACCCGCCGATTCCTGAGATGCCGAGAGAGTGATCGCCGAAGAAGAGCCATCCAGTCGCCAGCGTCAGCACCGTCGCCGCCGTATCTAACACCACGATACGGCTTGCGGAATGCTCGGCCACGAGACGGGGGATGTCGGCAAGTTCCCTCAGACCTCCGTCCGAAAGCGCGCCTGATGCGAGCAGGGAGCCCACCTGTTTGTGGCGCTTCATGCATTCGAGCAGCCCATTGGGGGATGCCCGCCGGTCACCACTCACACAAGGCCAATCCAGTAACTCCGTGGCAATCAGCCGTTCGACTTCCCGTTGATACCGCGTTTTGAAACCCGTCGGTACAAGAGTCATTAGGCCGGCGCCAGAGCGCCAGCCCAATTTCGTAGGAACTTCGATGAGCTTTTTCAAAAAGAGAGACGGAATGGACCACAGGGCATTGACCGGATGGGATAGCAGGTCGCTCACGAGGGACTGCTTCTGCAGCGCGATGGTTTCTTGCAGAGAGAAATGCCGTTCCACAAAGCCGTCCACACGACCGCGGCACTCGGCGATGTACTGTTCAATGCACTCTTCAAGCGCAGAATCGTTGTGGCCGTCTGTTGGTCGTTCATCGGGGGTATCCTCTCGATCATGCCGTACTATACCGCTCGCCGGCTGTGATTCAAGAAAATCCTCGATCGTGGCGAAGGCTGGAAGGGCCGAACGGCGATGGTGAACAATCCACGAATTTTGGCCAGGAGAGGTGAACCGCGACGGCTGCCGATGAAGTTGGGTCTTGCATCCGCAAGAACCGACGGTCACAGGGCCGCTCTCTCGTACCGCCGGACGGGAGCAATTTCAGGCTACTCTTCCGACAGCACACGTTGTCTGCGATTTGCTTGCGAGGTAGGGCCGTGCTCGCATCGTGGGAGCACGGCCCTCCTGAGGACTCTCTCAGGCTATAACCAGAACTAATCCCTGTCCTTATCTTTCCAGCGCCCTTTACCACCCTCATGTCCACGCTTATGCTTCTTGAAATGACCCTGCCCTTTATACTTGCCCCTGTGCTCATCGTAGTAGCGATAGGGTTGATCAGACTCCAACTCAAGACTGACATAGTCGTTTGAATCAAGAATCACGGTGACGGGCAGCGCCATGGTCATTTGCCAATTGCCCCCGTTCAGATAAAAGTAGCTCCCTGTAGCGACATTGAAATAGACGCCACTCGACGGATAGTAGTGATAGCGGTATCGGGCCTCCTTCCCTCGTCGCCCATGAGCTGGAGCCCAGGATGGCGGGCCGCCTCGAGTTTCCTCTACGATGACTGGTGGCGGCGCACCACCTCCGACCGATACCCCGACCCCGACATTGGGACTGCGCCCATCTATCGCGCAGCCTGCTAGCATGAGAGCCCCGATTCCACTCAGCAGTAACTTTTTCATCTTGCCTCCCCCTGATTCATGTGATGTACTGAGTGAAGTCTAGCAGAGCCCTATCGACCGCTCTTTGAGAGGCAGAGACGAACACCATGGAAACCTCTGAGGCAAGCCACCGCCTCTTCCGTTGATAGGAGCGAAGGAGATGATCGTAAGATCTCCCCCACCTAACTTACCGATAATTCACATTATTATTTGCCTGAGCCTTGACGCCTTCCGCCGGACGATCCTGTCTTGTTCTTCACCATGGCTCTGCCATACACAATGTGTTGTCTTCCTCAGACAAAGCTGGACAGGGAGTCGAAACTATCGGCCAGGCGGCGCGTCCAGGAGTCTTATCGTATGCCTGATCGCCCACTGGCGGTGGAGAGTTACGCAGCCATTTGTTGACAGGCGAAAGTGGTTTGATACCATCGACCCAGCGAGAAGAGCTGCGATGGTGGCGATTCACGGATAACCTGTCCGCTCAAGGAGGTTGGAATGACCCATATAACGAAATGCGTTCGGGGACTCGTGTGCGCAGTCTGGCTGATGGGACTGGTGACTGTGGTCCACGTTGAGGTCTCAGGAGCGGCAGAACCACAAGCCGGTGCCTCCTGGTCAGGCGGTGCGGCCATTGGGTTCTTAGGCAACACGCCGGACGGGACTGCGTTCGCCACGAATGTTCACGCCGAATATTTCCTGAATCATCAGATTTCCGTAGGCCCCCTCGCGCAATTCGCTGTGACGGGAGACTTATTTCAATTCGGCTTGTCAGGACAGGGAAAATATTGGTTCGACCTGCCTGGACTCGATACGCGATTCAAGATGAACCTGCAAGGGGGGCTCGGCTTTCTGCATGCTGACCTCTACAGATCCGACACTTCCTTTCTGATCCCGATCGGCGTGGGCCTGGACTTTGCGCTGAACCAGCAAGTACGTCTCACCTCCACCTTCTTGCTCAACTTCACCGATGTCGATACGGGACGAGGGACGGACGCCAATGTGATGCCGGGGCTGACGTTCGGTGTTCGATTTTAACGCCGCCAGCGGGAACAGTGGGCGCCATGAGGGCCATCCTCCATCATTTCACCCACTCCAGCCTGTTGTCGATGTCACTCCTTGGCGAAACCATGCAGGCCGGGGTACAGTCTCCGCAAGAGTTTCTGAAGCGGCTACTCCCTAGCCCGCATGATTCATGACGGTTCGTCGCGAAATCGCGCAGTCGCGTCGCGAGACGGGCACGCGGAGCCGTGAGAGCCCGAGGCATACTTGAACAGTATGT
>JAWXBV010000191.1:0-4429 GCA_034440335.1 Nitrospirota bacterium
CTGCTGCGCTTCACGAGGAACACGTTTTCCTGGCGATGTCGTCCCTCGACTGTGCTCGGGACCCTGAGCTTTGTCGAAGGGCGACGAACCGTCATGAATCATGCGGGCTAAGCGACAGGGGCTACGATCAATCTCAGGTGGAATTGTCGAATGTCAATCTCGCTGAAGAACGCCTCAACCTGATGCTCGCCCAGAGGGGATTTGACGCGAATCTCAATACCCTGAGGACAACCGACGCATGCTGTGCACCATGCTGGATAGGAAGCGGTAGCAGCCGGTACTATTGCCTCTGTCCCTGCAGGCACAACGTTCGGGGCCGTCAGCCTCGAGCGTTCCGCCCGTGGCCTGTCAGCCGGACCCAGTGCGAGGGTAGCCAGACGCGTGTATGAGATTGCCGGTTCAGGTTACGGCACTCTGCGCCGATAGAGATGATTGAGACCTCATCGACGCATCGTTGACTCAGACACCTGTGAGACTTATGTAACGAGTATGCCAACACCTTCGACCTCCCAGACCCCTGACCTGGGAAAAACCGGGCCTATTTCCACGAAGCTTACCGACCTCCGGATCGGCATGTACGTGGATTTAAACTGTTCGTGGTTTAAGCATCCTTTTGGTTGCAAGACGTTCAAAATCGCATCTGAAAAAGAGTTAACCACCATCCAAGGCCTGGACCTGCCCTCGGTGCTCGTCGACCCATCCCTGTCCGATCGCGACCTGGCGGAACCGGGGACCGAGGCCGGCTTTGAACAAACAAGAGACGCCGCAGCAAACCTTGCCGACGCCTCTCCGCTGGCCGTGCCACCCTCCGACAGTTCCACCGATCGCCAAACAATCACCCGATACACAGAGGGTCTGCAGCAGGCCGACATGGTCTATAAACAGACCCTGACACAGAGCTCAACCGCCCTCAACGATATCAGGAAAGGATCTGCAGCAGGTCTTGTCACTGCCAAGGAGCTGGTCAATCGCTTGACCGATTTAGCCTTAGACAATACCACCGCTAGCGCGATGGCCAGCTTGCTGGGCACCCAAGATCTCGATGATATGAGTGTGCTCCACGCGATGAACGTCGCAGTGCTTTCCATCCTGGTGGGGCGGCAATTCGACCTGGGCCATGAACAGACTCAAACGCTGGGAATCGCCGGTCTCCTACACGACATCGGGGAACAACGGCTCCCTCCCCATCTGCAGAATGGAAGGGGGGCGGTGAACACAAAAAATCGGAAGGATGTTCAACAACATGTCGATCATGGGCTCAGCATGCTTGCGCAATTTCCCGGGCTGCCGGATGCCGTAACCGACATCATCCGGCAACACCATGAACGGATCGATGGGTCCGGTTATCCCGCTCGATTAAAGGGAAATCAGCTTTCGCTGCTCTCAAGAATTCTCATGGCCGTGGATGAGTATGAACGCCTCATTAATGCGGCGGATATTCACCGGAACCTTTCTCCGACAGAGGCGCTCTCACAATTGTACCTGACCGGCAAAACGACATTCTCAGAAGAAGTCGTCGTCGCGCTCATTCAAGTCTTGAGTGTCTATCCGCCGGGCACTGTCGTGGAGCTCAACGACCACTCCATCGGGCTCGTCATCAGCATCAATTTGCATTCCCGCATGCGCCCACTGATTATCTTGTACGATCCAACCGTCGATCACGAGAACCCGAACATTGCCGATCTCAGTCATGACCCCAATCGATCGATTATACGAAGCATCATGAGGAGCGAGCTCTCACGCGACGTATCCGACTATCTCAGCCTCGCACGATGGACAGGGTATTTCATCAACTCCTCCATGAAAGCCTTGAAAGAAGAACGGACGGCGTAAGGGAAATCTGGCGTTGCTAAGCCGACCTGTGGTATGTCAACGACCATGGCCACCCAGCGCGTCTTGCTCCTTATTCCTCCACTCACGCAACTGAATACTCCCTACCCTTCCACCGCCTATCTCACGGGGTTCCTCCGTGGCCGCGGGATTACGGCGTCCCAAGCCGATCTCGGCATCGAGATGGTGCTCCGGCTCTTTTGTCGATCGGGGCTCCAGACCCTGTTTGCACAGGTGCGAGCGCGAGAACATGAATGGCCTGCTGAAGCCAGACAGATGCTGGCCGTCGAGCCTGCCTATCTAAATGCCATCGACCCAGTCATTGAATTCCTCCAAGGACGTAACCCCTCCTTAGCGTTGCTCCTTGCCCGGCCTGGATTTCTTCCTCAAGGCCCCCGGTTTGCCGGACAGAGAGGGAACAGGGCCTCATTCCGTGCCTTATCGGAGCAGGATCGTGCAAAGCGGTTCGCTACCCTGTATCTCGAAGATTTGGCCGATCTTGTCCAGGCGACCGTCTCTCCCCATTTTTCCCTCAGCCGCTATGCCGAACACATCGCCCGAGCGGCCTCATCGTTCCAAACAATCATCGATGCGGTCGCTGCTCCTCCGATGCTGACGGATCAATTTATGCTCGAATCCTTATGGGAGCATCTCGAACGTGTCAATCCTGCGCTTGTCTGCCTGACTGTTCCCTTTCCCGGAAACCTCTACGGTGCGTTTCGTATCGCCCACTCCATCAAGAGCCGACGGCCCGACATAGTCATTGCCCTTGGCGGCGGATACGCCAACACGGAGCTGCGCCGTCTGGCTGACTCTCGCGTATTCGATTACGTCGACTATGTCACCCTCGACGATGGGGAACGGCCACTGCTTTCGTTGATTGAACATCTGGCAGGAACGAGACCGCGCACGCGACTCTGCCGGACGTTCTATCGGGATACGGATCGAGTGGTCTTTGCAAACGATACCTCCGATCGGGAATTCGGGATGGATGAAATCGGCTGTCCGACCTATAGCGGCCTGACCTTGGATCGCTATCTCACAATCTTGGACAGTACGAACCCGATGCATCGACTGTGGTCGGAAGGCCATTGGAACAAACTGACAGTCGCCCACGGCTGTTATTGGAAACAGTGTACGTTTTGCGATGTCGGGCTCAACTACATCAGCCGCTACGAAATCACACCGACCGATCGGATTATTCAACAGATCGAACAACTGATTGCCGAGACGGGCTGTCGAGGATTCCACTTTGTCGACGAGGCCGCGCCTCCCGCCGCCTTAAAATCGCTCGCCTTGGCGTTACTAGAACAAGGCATCACGATTTCCTGGTGGGGCAATATCCGCTTTGAAGAGGCCTTTACGCCTGATCTGTGCCGCCTCCTGGCAGCGTCGGGCTGCATAGCAATGACGGCGGGACTTGAAGCGGCATCGGACCGTCTGCTGGAAAAGATCAAGAAAGGGATTACCGTCGATCACACAGCCCTTGTGGCAGCGGCCTTCAAAGACGCAGGCATACTCATTCATGCCTATCTCATGTACGGATGCCCCTCTGAGACCGTGCAAGAAACGGTGGACTCGCTGGAGCGGGTGCGTCAATTATTCGCCACAGACCTGGTTCAATCCGCCTTCTGGCATCGGTTCACCGTCACCGCGCATAGTCCAATCGGGCTCAACCCGGCTAACTATGGATTGCGCATTCTCGGACCCGAGTTTCAGGGCTTTGCGGAGAATGACCTTCTGCACCAAGACCAACAGGGTGAGACGCCGGAGTGGCTCGGCGAAGGGCTACGACGGTCGTTGCTGAATTATTTTGAACGACGCGGTCTCACGCTCGACGTCCGGCAATGGTTCGACCATTCCGTGCCGCAACCACGCGTCTCCTCCACATGGATACGGGATCTCCTCAAGGAAAGAATCAGCAGAGACGACGCGCAGGCAGAGCGGCGATTCGTCTGGCTCGGTGGGCAACCGGTTTGTGAACAAGCTGGAAAAAGAACACGGCTCATTCTTCCAGGGCACAGCTGCGATCAGATTGTCACCCTCCCGAACCCGCAGGCCCAGTGGCTTCACGATCTAATTCAGCACTCCACGACTCAAAACAACCCATCGCGTCCCTACCCCCTCCTCCGGGAAACGAAAACCACATTTCCAGGAACCGTCAAGGAGTTCGAGACCTTCCTAGATACGACCTCCTGGAAGAAGGTTCGCGGCGCAGGCCTACTGCTTGTGTAACAGACTGAGATTCAAGAGTATCGTGTCACTTCCTACTTGAGCCCTTCGAACTTGACTCTTCTCATGCATGATGAGACGTTATCGCCCATAAGAAGGGGAACGTGCCTATGCTCCTAATCCAGACCGCTGCACTGTTCGTTCTCACAGCCCTTGCCGAAATCGTCGGGTGCTTTCTCCCGTACCTTTGGCTTCGCAAGGACGGATCGATCTGGCTCTTGATTCCCGCGGCACTCAGCCTCGCCGCCTTTGTCTGGCTCCTCACCCTCCATCCCGCCGCCAGCGGACGGGTCTACGCGGCCTATGGCGGTGTCTACGTGGCCACGGCCCTCGTCTGGCTGAAGGTCGTGGACGGCGAGAAACTCTC
>JAWXBV010000192.1:0-3862 GCA_034440335.1 Nitrospirota bacterium
CCCACCCGCAGGAACATCGAGCGTACCGCTCCGATCGGCTTGGTGCAGGGCTTGGCCCAAGTTCATGAAAGTGCTTGCTTCGCGCTTGCGGGCCGCCTGCGCCGGACGTACCTTGCCACTGTTGCCGCAGATGCCGGTGCCTCTGCGTGGTTGTTAGCCCAAAGGAGATTCTGATGCGCAAGCTCACTATCGCTGCCCTGCTCATCGCCGGGAGCGGACTCGGACTCGGAGTCGCCCCAATTCCGGACGATCCGTATATCGTGGATCTCATCATCATCGACCGGACCACCAACCCAATAACGCTTGAGGAGATTTGGTCGGATCACACCACGGTGATCAGACCCGCCACCCCGGGCGATACTATGGATTATAAGTGCGGGGCTTCAGCACTCTGCACTAATATTGACACCAATTGCCGCATTATCCCACAGCCTGCGACCGGCGTTGATTGCTATTACTGCACTGCGGGTACCGCCAACGACACATTCTGCTGGCACGTCGCCACCAAGGCATGTTCGAGGGATGGCAGCTCGGTCACATGCGGTAACAAAATGGAGGCAACATGCGTGATACCCGCTGGCGGCGCTCCAACTGACCCTGCTACCAATTGCTCGGGTGGGACGCCCGCGCTCCAAGGTACCTGCACGCTCTATGGTTGCTCTTAAGATCGCGCTGTAGGTCAACATATCTTCCCTATCAAGGCAGTACCGCGGGCATCCCTGTGCGAACTGTCCCAATGCTACTCTGAAGGAGAAGGATGTTCGTTATCCTTGGCATCGCGGCTTTGCTGTCAGTCCCGCCCGACTCGCCTCGGCTCGACTTGACGTCGGCATCAACGCCGCATACTTCGGGCATACTGATCACGAACTCGGATGCGATTTCATTCCTTCGTGGGATAGAGGCCGCTCAAGACGGTGCCGAGCTGGAGCTTCAGGTCACAACAAGATACGGCGAGGGGGGGTCGACGCCACCTGAAGTATTCAATGAAAGCCATTTCGTGCAGCGACTCCACGTTCGTCAGCTTGTCGAACACGAGCAATATCGCATCGTTAGCACGTTCGTCGAGACGAACGTGCATTTGGCCGCCTTGAAAGGCCAAGTGCACACAATGACATGGAATGGCGAGCAGGCGCGCCTGACCACGCGTGGCTCCAGTTCATCGAATCCGGCACAGCAGAACGCGCGAATTGACAACGTTCCCACCCGAGATGTTCGAGACCTTCCGACGTTGACATATTGCGGACTCTGGGTACTTCAGAACTCCGAATTCACGAGCTACTCTGATCTGCTTGCGACCGCGAGTCCTATGGGTGAACCGGCAAGCGACGATGAGCAAACTACGGAGTGGACCTTGGCGTCGCCAGCGCTTTCGAACACGATCATACGTATTCGTATGGCCAGAACGTCGAGCGGATTGGCGCTGTTAGGCGCGCACCAGGAGTGCTATTCGACGTCTGAAGCTATGTCTACGCGCGATCCGGCGGCGATAATCCTTCGCACCTCCGTCGTTTACGGTCCAGCGGATGCTGGCATGAGCGGGCTGCCGAGGTCGGCGCGAATCTTACACCAACACTGTCGAAAGAACCCCGTTGATGGATTCTGGGGCGCCAGCGACGTTCAACTGATCTCTACCGCGAAAGTCGAACACGATGACGCGGCGTTTCTCGCTCCACTTGATGACAACGCCATCGTCGGTGACTCGAGACTCAATATCGCTTATCATCTCGGTTCGACGCATATCAATATCGATGGTCGGCTCCTTGAAACCCAAGAGCCGCTGAAGGGTGATGTTGGGGCGAAGCTCAGCTGGTGGATCGCACACGGACACTTCATCGACACTACGCCCCCCCGCGTGACAACGGCGCCGACCACCCCAGCAAAGGGGAAGTAATGTCCATCCCTTCGCTTCGAGCGTTAGCCTGCGGCGCATCGTTCGCACTCGTAGGTGCGACGCTGCATCTAAGTGGATGCGGCGCAGATTCACCTCCACCTGATGCCAAAGCGGGACAACAGCCTCCAGTGTCGGCGACGCCAGGCATTGCAGCACCAGTGTTGGATACCCCGCAGGCATTTGACTGTGGAGAGATCTCGCTGGACGGGGGTTCGCAAGAGGTCCGGCACCAGCTCATCGCGACGAACAATGGCGCGAGCACTGAACGCATTGGAAAGATCACAACAACCTGTGGTTGTCTGGTAGCAGCCAGCGTTGGTGACGCGGTGGAACCAAATGGGCAGCTGGCATTTGACCTTTCCATCGCCGTCTCGAACGTCGGTCGGATACAGCAGTCGGCGATTGTCTTGTTCGAGAGCGGTAGAACGACCAGGCTTACCTTAATGGCGACGGGGATTCGTAGCTCGCAGCTGCTGATCTTGCCTTCGCGACACCGACTAAAGAATTCCAGCGAAGAAGTGATCATTTCGCTGCACATTGTGGATCGCAACGGAAAGCTTACCGAGGCTCCCCCGAAGATCACATTGCTGGGCAACGAGTTTCGCACTGCGGAGTTTACCGGGTGGACAATCGTCGAGCAAGGGGACACCACGACCGGCCGACCGCTTCGCCAGGTGGGCGACATCAAGTTACAAGTATCCAAGGCTGAGCTGCAGCTGCCGGCGAAATTCACGATCGACGTCGGCAGAGGGCTCTCCGCTGAGTTCGTGATTGATTCCGCCGTTACATCCGACTGAGCGAGCTATCGCTTACTCGAATAGGAACTGGAGCGGACGCAAATGCAAACGCAGATCTGCGTTCGGTTCGGGCTGAAATCGAGGTGGTTGCAACAGCTTGGAGGCGCGACTGACGGACGCAATCACTCGTCTCGCGATCGCGCTAAGGGGTGACGCTGTTTCCGACTCGGAATTTGTCCTTCCCTCACAGAGGGCATTTGTGTTCCAACTTCCATCGGTGATCTAACATGCTGGCCGGCAAACTTATCTGCCTCGTCCTCAAAGCTGGCGCATTGCTTTGCTGCGGCGCTTTGATTAGCGTTGGTATCGCATGGTGGATCAGCGAGGCTTCGAAAGAAGAGCGACAAACAACTCTCAAGGGCGATGGTTGGACAACGGTTCGATTGATCGAGGTACCTCGCTGGACGTTTGCCACTCAATCAAGGTTTGGGGTGCTGAGGGCAGTTGCCCAGTGCATTGTGACGCCGGAAAGGGCCGAAGCCCGAGATGCTCCAGCGGGAACCTTTCCTCGTTGGTGCTCGATTCACCACTTGGAAGCCGTCGACCCGCTCTCGGTCTTGGATGCAAACGAAGGATTTAGGGTCGCGATCGTCTACGAGGACTGGGCCTTCGGCTGGCCCTTCGCGGCGCTCTCGTTTCGATACAAACTTGCTAGTCGGCGGTGGCCGGATGACAGTTCCCTATGTTGGGGCGACGTGCATCTGCCTATTCGACCTAATTGGACTGGTGTCACCGGGAATACCTTCGTCTACGCAGGCGCAATTTGGATAGGCATGGCCGGCCTCTCCAGCGCACTGAGGCGTCTTAGAGTTCGCGCTGGACGCTGCGCTATGTGCGCGCACTTGACTGCGGGCTCAGATCGCTGTCCTGAGTGTGGATATGCGTTTCGGCCCATTCGCTCCGACAGGCTTATTCGGGCCCTGGAGCGATCGCTTGGAAAGACGCCTGCAAGGAGGTGATGCACCTGGCTTCGCAATCCGCGGAGCCGACTTGCGCTCATCTGCCCCGAAGATCCATCCGAGCTAACAGAATGATGGCTGCCCGCACCTCTGACGCCAGTACCCACCACGCTCGCAAAATCATTAAGGACACTCACCTTCAAAAAGCGATTTCGAACGCCTCCCCGGCCATTCTCGGCGAGCCGGCTCCCAATGTGACATCAAAACACGCGGGC
>JAWXBV010000193.1:0-13841 GCA_034440335.1 Nitrospirota bacterium
ACTTCGATTCAATCTGCTCTATCGCGGACGCAACCTGCATCCCGCTTTAGAACACAGCGTCCAATATTTATCAAGTTATTTATGCGCGAGTCCTTAGTTCACGCGATGGGTCGCCAGAATACACTGGCGCACCCTCATCCCCGGCCCTTCTCCCAGTGGGAGAAGGGTGTGGGTTGAGGGTTCCGCTGCGTTTGTGCTCCGCCACAAACCGAGCGGATTGGACGAACATGCCGCCAGAGCCGCAGGCCGGGTCCAGAATGCGACCGTGGTAGGGCTCCAACACTTCCACTAGGAGACGCACGATGCCGGACGGCGTGTAGAACTCGCCGCCCTTTTGCCCTTCCGTTCTGGCGAACTCGCCGAGGAAGTATTCGTAGATGCGGCCGAAGGCGTCGTAATCGATGGTGGCAGGGATTTCGGAAACCCGCTTGAGGAGTTCTTTCAGCAGGGTGCCGGTAAAGATTTCGTATGTCTTGGGCAGCACCCCGGCGAGCTGAGGATTGTGCTTCTCAATGTCGCGCATCGCTTCATTGATAGCCTTGCCGGCATTGCTTCCCTCTGGAAGATGCAAGAGCCTGTCAAAACGGGCGTTGGGCGTGAGATAGAGCACCCCTTCGGCGTGGTAGGCGGCTGGATCGTCCATACGGGAGCCGCGGCGAGAGGAGGTTGCGGTCTTTTCCAGCGTCGCTCGCCGCTTGGCGAAGCGAGTGTCTGCGAAGCGCAGGAAGATGAGGCCGAGGACCGGGGTAGAGTATTGCGCGGAAGTCAGGCCGCTATTGGCGCGCAGTTGGTCGGCGGCGGCCCACAGGCGATTTTCCAGTGTGTTGGTGGAGATGTCTTTTTCAGAGGGAGCGATCCACTGCATCCGGTCACCTCGGTATCCAAGCCTTCAAGCTCCGGCAGTCTACTCCAAATCCTCCAATAGCTCGACCCTTCTTCAGGCGCTGGGCACAAGGTCCGTTGGAATCTGCCCATGCCCTCTGGTCAATGACCGTCCAGTCCAACGTCGCGAGCTGATCCAGGAAAGGGTTTTCGACGTGGAAGTATTCGGACATCCTGTCACTCGTACAAGGCACGCTCAAGCACCTTGAGTGCCTTCTTGCGCTTAGCCGGCTCCATGCGTGACAGATTGTATATTTTCCATTGAACCGCCGGTAATCGCTGGGCATCAGGAATGGGAAACTTGCTCCAGTCGGCGTCGCCCCGCTTGACGGCCAGTAGGAACTGCCGGTCCTGTTCCGTGAGCATACGGTGAACGGTTGCGATCAATTCCTCGCGCGCTGCGTACAGCAACTCTAACTTGATCGGTTCAACCGCCATACCGGAAAATTCGCCCTTGTAGACTGCCTCAATATCCTTGCGCGTGGGAGCGATGAGTTCTGCCATCGAGCGGTTGTGGCTGAGCAGGTACACCAGGAAGGCATCCTTCATGCGTGGAGTGATTCCCTCGGCAGCCAATAGTAGCCGCACATCGAACAGGTCGCGTGGGTGCTGTCGATCCAGCGCAGCGCACAGTTTTCCCGCGTAGATATCTTCGAAACTCAGAAGCTGCACCTGCGCATAGCCAAAGAGAGCCTGCGCCCGCGGCACTAACTCACGCAGATCGGGAGGATACACACTCCCTCGTAATACCGGCGTGACCTCAATCTTCACCCTGAGGCCCTTCTGCTCTACCAAGAGCTTGAACCAAGTCGCCGTCCCGCTCAATGCCGATCCACGCACGACAGCCCGTGGAACGGCTCGCTCAATGTCCATGCCGATCGCCTTCAAAGCTAGGTCAATCGCGGACAGACTGGTCTCGCGGTCTTCGACCGGCAGATAGGCCAAGTCGATGTCCACCGACAAGCGTGGCAGATCACGAATAAAGAGATTGAGCGCCGTCCCTCCCTTGAGCGCGAAACAGCGCTGACGAGCCACGTGAGGCAGGAGCGCCACCAGCAGACGGACCTGCTCAAAAAATGGACTGTTCGTTTCCATGGGTCATCGCCCGAGGGACCGTGATCTGATACCGGGCATCCAACGCGCCTCCTTTGATCACCCACCGTTTGCCACGTCCTATATCGACTCCCTTGGTATCAAGCTTGTTGAACCAGGCGTGTCGATGCCTTGCGGCGAACCAGAGGAAGAGTCGTTTCGCCAGTACATGGGAACAGGCCAACAACAACTCCCGTATGAGCGCGGGACGAAGGACGGTGGCGCCCTCGAAGAATTTATCCGCAAAATCAAAATCCGCCGCTTGACGGACATCCGCCAACAGTTCGAGCAGCGCCAATTCAATCGTGGCGTACGGCACCGGCCAATCCCAGGCCCCAAATGGTTTGGGTACAACGGCTGCGCTTGGCAACGTCTCAAAGAGTCTGCGGCGGTGAACCGTAAACCTATAATCGGTGGAGAAAGCCTGCACCCAGGCCGGAACGCGTGACGTGGTATACAAGGACACCCGCGTGACGCCCTGCAGCGGAAGGTAATGCGCCAGGCCCTGAAACTCCAATGCGCTGCGCCCACCGACATGGACGCGAACACCTATCTCGTTCAACGAATAGACGACTTGCTCCCATTTTAAGGGAGGCCCAGGCCGGCGGTAGACGCCATGAGACACGGCCGCCAACTTTCCTGAGCGCAACCAGGAATCGACCAAAGGACGATCAACCCCGCGTGCTTGGAGCCACGCACGATTGACCAACTCTCCTTCAGGAGGCAGTCGATCCAGTGGTTTTTTCTTCGAATTTGGAGCCATGGTTTACAAACATCGTCGAATGCATACAGTATGTATGCATTGATTGAATTTTGCAAACCCAAGAGCTTTAGCTAGCCAATTTCAGGGGCTGCCGAGAGCACATGAAAGGAGAAGTTTATGAGCGACGAGTTTTGCAGTCAGAGGCTATGCAAAAGACATCTTAACTAAACCAGGGATGAGTGTAGGCGCTGGTCGATTCGCCCACCCTCACGCACACACGACTGGTCAAACGGTCTTGCATGGGGCATGAAACGTGAGACGTGAGGGCAACGCTGGCCTGTCTGATTGGCCGGACCGCACATCCACCAGGCGCGCCAAAGAGACCAGACAGACCAGAGAAACCGCATGGACCGGATAGACGAATCCGAATGCAGGCCAGCGAGAGAGTCGGATTCTTGAGCCTATCGCTCATGGATGATGGCTGGAGCTGACGAGTCGTTGACAGGTGGAAAATCGCGGATGGTGAGGGGCAATGGGTAATGCGTCAGGAATGAAGGCGCAGATGGTTTGTTTCGTTGTTCCATGAATCGGCCAACATGATCCACATACAGAACAATCAAATAGACCAACGCAACCAGAGCGACCAGACACACCAGATGAACGAGCGCAACATGCAAAGGCTTGTCAGGAGTAGAATCCTATCTCTGCCAGCCCCTTCACCAGGGAGACCTCAGCGATGCTCGTGACGCCGGAGGCCAATCGTCGGAACCGGCGCCACGCGCTCATTGTTGCAGCCTTAGTGGCCTGGGCCACGGGCTTGTTAGGCTGGGTCTTCCCTGCCCTGTGGCTCCTGCTGGGGCTGAGTCCCTTCGCCTACTGGTGGGTCCGGCGACGGTATCTCCGACGGAAGGCGGTGCTGCACCAGCCGTTTCCAGACCGGTGGGAGGAGATCCTCCGTGAGCAGGTGGCGTTCTTCCACGCGCTCGACGAGGTGCAGAAGGTCCGGTTCCGGCAACTGGTGCAGATCTTTCTCGACGAGGTACGAATTACGGGCATTCGCACGACGGTCGATGCGACGACACGGGTGCTGGTGGCGGCGAGTGCGGCGATCCCGATTTTCGGGTTCCACGATTGGGAATATCGCCGGCTCCGTGAGGTGCTGATTTATCCGGACGCGTTCGACGACGCCTATCGAAGCACGGGCGGGTCTGATGAACATATTCTGGGCATGGTGGGGCTGCATCATTTGAGCGGGGTGATGATTCTCTCCAAGCCGGCGCTCCTGGCGGGATTCGCCGATGAATCGGGTCACCACAATGTGGGGGTCCATGAGTTTGCGCACCTGTTTGAGAAGGAAGCCGGCGAATATGGGCTCCCGCCCGAGGTGCCCTGGAGGGTGGTCCGGCAATGGGTGGGATATGTGGCACGTGAACTGGCTCGCCCACCTCAACATCGTGATCATATCAATCCCTATGCCTACACAAACGAACATGAATTCTTCGCGGTACTGGCGGAGTATTTCTTCACGTCGCCCGAACTCTTGAAACGTCGGGATCCGACCCTGTACGCGCTGCTGCGAAAACTCTTTCACCAGGATACGGAGTCGCTGTTCTCCTCGATGCCAGGGCGCGGCCAGGGTGTCGGTCGTCACGAGCTCTGTCCCTGTGGCAGCGGCAAGCTCTACAAACACTGCTGTCGCGCAGTGGACGCGACGAACGGATAGCAACGAGGAGCCACGGCGCCTATACGCTGATGAGTGGAGTCACAAGCAGGAACGTGAACGGTGAACGATGGAGGCTCGGACGTCCCACCGCTGACCCATTCGAGACCAACGGGGCACGCCACACGTTCGGCACGCGGCTGACAAACTCGAACGGAATAACCGGACAGATCCTGGGCTTCATACCCCGGACCCGGTCGCGTGCCATCGACAAACCGTTCCCCTCGCCTCTTGTACGGTCATAAAAGCCCGTGTTAGAGTTCTCATGCCTCGCATACGGGGCATTCATTCACACGGATACTGCCTCTGTCTGACTTGGCTACCTCCGACCTCCTACACCGTTGCGCGATCATCCGTGACCAGCTGAGTCACGCTGGTCTCTTTCCGTCGTTGCCCGGACAGGCTTCGACCCCTGAAGCCGCTGCGGCCACGACGACCTGGCGTATTGCCGTCACACCGTTCCTGCTCACGAACGATCAAGTAGAATTCTTCCATCAACTCGGGCCGCAGCTCTTGTCCTTGTATCGAGCCCTGAACCGCCTCTATCTCGACAGTGTACGAGGTCTCCAACCAGCCTGGGTCGCGGGATACCTTGACCAAGGAAAACCGGAAGGTCTGCTGACCTATAGCCGAATGAAACGATTTCGCGATCAGCTTCCTGCGGTCATCCGACCAGACATCATCCCGACCCAGGACGGCATGGTGATCACCGAGCTCGACTCAGTCCCAGGCGGAATCGGTATGACCGCATGCCTCTCGACCCTCTATGCAGAGCGTGACGCCGGCGGTGGTCTCTCACTGGTAGGAGGCCCCGAGGGGATGGTGCAGGGTTTTGCCGCCATGCTGAAGGCCCAGCTGGCCCAGCAGACAGGATGTGTCGCGATTCTGATGTCGGAAGAAGCCAAAGACTATCGGCCTGAAATGACGTGGCTTGCGGCTCGACTTCGAGCGATCGGTCTCGACGCCTACTGCGTGGAGCCTCGTCAGATTCGATTCACGGAAGAAGGCCTGCGGATCGCTGGCGAGGGCATGGACCAACCGATCGCCTTGATCTACCGTTTCTATGAGTTATTCGACCTTCTGAACATTCCCAAATCTGAACTTGTTCAATATGCAATCAAGAAGGACCGAGTCTCCGTCACGCCCCCGTACAAGCCGGCACTGGAAGAAAAGCTCGCCTTTGCTCTCCTCCATCACCCAGCCTTGCGACCCTTCTGGGAACAGGCATTGGGCCGGGAGGTCTTCCTGCATCTGACCACCGTCATGCCGCGCACCTGGATTCTCGATCCTGCGCCGATCCCTCCGTCCGCCACGATTCCTGGTTTGGCAATTGGGGGGCGGGCCGTGATGAACTGGCATGATCTGGCCACGGCCACCCAAAAAGAACGGCACTTCGTAATCAAGCCATCGGGGTTCTCTGAGCTCGCCTGGGGCAGCCGCGGTGTATCGGTCGGACACGATATGCCACAGAAGGAATGGGCCGGCGCGATCGACAAGGCCTTGGCCTCCTTTCCTCGAACACCCTATATCCTGCAGGAGTTTCACAAGGGTCGCCTGTACGAACTCGACTACTTCGACCCGGTGAGCAGCGAGATGAGTCGGATGTCCGGCCGCGCCAGACTCTCACCCTATTATTTCGTGAGTGGCGAAAAGATCGAACTGGCTGGTATCCTGGCTACCATCTGCCCGGCGGATAAGAAAGTGATCCACGGAATGAAAGACGCGGTGATGGTCCCCTGCGCAGTTGCGCGAAACGCGAGTTCTGAGTGCTGAGTTCTAAGTTCTGATTCTCAGACTCGGAAGGCTCAATTCAGGACTCAGCACTCAGGACTCAGCACTATGTCACTCACTCTCTATCACGTCGCCTGGTGTCCAGACTGTGACGTGGTGCGCCGAAAACTGGCTGACCTCCATGTCGAATATGAGCACATCATCGTGCCCGACATTCGCCCGATGCGCATAGTGGTCAAAGAAGTCTCCGGTCAGTACTATGTCCCGGTCCTTACGGACGGAGATCGGGTGTTGACGGAAACCGAGGACATCCTCGATCATTTGGACAAGACGTACGGTCAGGAACAGGTCACGGATGACCAAGAAACATAGCCCCCCAGGATACTCAACAGGGCCAGCCTTCTCACCCGCCCAACCCTGGCGGCTAGTTCACCATCCCGCCCTGAGCCTGCCAAGACAGGCTTGTTGCCCAAGGACGCACCCAGTCCCAAGCCAGGCCGCAGTGAGCGAAGAGGCGAGGAGGTACGTCCCGCACTTCGTGGGGCCGTTCGCCCTTGTCATGGATCTTGGTGAACGGGAAAGCCCCTCCAGTGCTTCCGATTTCCGAACAATTCTCGTTGCGCCTCTAGGCGAAACGAGAACGAAGCGGACGGACTATTTCAGCATCCGGCTGCAGGCCTGCTGATCCACTCGACAGTAAAGGAGACCGCATGGAAGCATGGAGACGCATACTCGCCGACAGCATTGTCAAACCGAAAGACTTAGCGGAGCGGCTCGGCGTCGATGCGAAGGAAATCGAGGCCATCGTCGGCGACTATCCGATGCGCATTACCCCCACGGTCATGGCGACGATCAAAGAAAAGGGCGACGCGATTTGGAAGCAAGTGGTCCCCGACGTCGCCGAAATGGACGATTTCGACGCGGAAGACGATCCGCTCGAAGAAGATCTGATGAGTCCAGTCCCGCATCTTGTCCATCGCTATCCGGATCGTGTTCTGCTGATGGTGACGAATCAGTGCCCAATCTATTGTCGGTTCTGCACGAGAAAGCGGCTGGTCGGGAAACCGGGATTCCTCAAGAAGGGCGAGCTCGACCAGGCCATCGCCTACTTGCGCGAACATACTGAAGTGCGCGATGTCATTCTCTCCGGCGGCGACCCGTTGCTCCTACCGGATCATTTGCTGGAACGGATACTCAAGGCCCTGCGCACGATCCCACATCTGGAGCTGATTCGCCTCGGCACCCGGGTGCCCGGCACGTTGCCGGAACGGATCACCCCGGAACTCTGCGCGGTCGTGAAGAAGTACCATCCGATCTATATGAACCTGCATTTCAATCACCCGGATGAACTCACTCCGGCAGTGAAAGCCGCTTGCGGGATGTTAGCCGATGCCGGAGTCCCCCTCGGCGCGCAGACCGTGCTGCTCAAAGGCGTCAACGACGATCCGGACATCATGAAGCGATTGATGCATCAGCTCCTGCTCGCGCGCATCAAACCCTACTATCTCTACCAAGCGGACCTGACCAAGGGCACCAATCACTTCCGCACCACGGTTGAAACGGGGTTGAATATCATTAAAGCGCTGCAGGGCCACACCAGCGGAATGGCCGTCCCACACTTCGTGATCGATGCGCCGGGCGGCGGCGGCAAGATTCCCTTGCTTCCCGGCGACTACATGGTGCACATGGATGCCGAGGGAGTGCTCTTGAAAAACTATGAGAACAAGGCCTTCCACTATCCTCAGCCGAAACAGGAGTCCGCGCGCGAGCTGCCGATGGTCAGCGCAGGGACGTCATTGGGTTCCTGTAGCACTGGAGAGCACGACGACCTGTGAGCACCAGAACCACACAAGGCATTTTGCCCTACCAACAGATTACACAGCTGATCGCAAGCGGCGCCATCCACGCCGACGTGCCGATCGAAGACCGGCAGATCCAGCCCGCCAGTCTCGATCTGCGACTTGGACGCAAAGCCTATCGATTGATCAGCAGTTTCCTGCCGGAGTTGTCCGAAATCACGAGCCGACTCAACGTTCTGGACTTCTACCAGTCCGACCTCGTGATGTACGAGATGGACCTGACTGAGGGGGCGATACTTGAGAGAGGCCACGTCTATTTAGTGCCGCTCTTGGAACGTCTCTCGTTACCCAAAACCCTCCGGGCCCGGACCAATCCCAAGAGTACGACCGGACGGCTAGATATCTTTACCCGTGTCGTCACGGATCTCAACACTGGTTTCGATGAAATCCGAACCGGCTATTCCGGTCCCCTCTATCTCGAAATCGTTCCGCGCTCGTTCGCCATCAAGGTGAAAACCGGGTACTCCCTCAATCAAATTCGCTTCGTGCGCGGCAATGCCACCGTGTCGGACCGCTCACTCCAGACGCTCCACCAGCGAGAGCCCTTGCTCTACCACAATCTCCCGACGAAGCACGCGCTGGGCGCCCGTGACCTCCGCACGGATCGCGGCCTGTTTCTCCGTATCGATCTGAAGGGAGACGACCGGAATACCTTGCCGATTATCGGCTATCGGGCGAAGAAAAATAGTCACGTCATCGATCTGTCGAAGGTCGGCCACTATGCCGCGCTCGATTTTTGGGAACCCCTCTACCGCCACCGCCAGGACAGTCTTCTCTTGGAACCGGAGGAATTTTACATTCTCGCGTCGAAAGAGCGAATCCGCGTGCCCGCCGGCTACGCGGCAGAAATGGTCGCGTTCGAAGCAGCCTGTGGCGAGTTACGGACCCACTACGCCGGGTTTTTCGATCCGGGGTTTGGGTATGGCCGCGGCGAGTTGCACGGCACCCAAGTCGTCTTGGAAGTTCGCCCCCACGACGTGCCCTTCCTCATCCATGATGGACAAACCTTCTTTAAGGTTGTATACGACAGGATGCTCGCGCGACCCAGTCAGCTCTATGGCACGGCACTCGGGTCCTCGTATCAGCGGCAAGGGTTGACCCTGAGCAAACATTTCAAGGTGTAGCCCCCATTATTCATGAACACTTCTGCTGCAATCGCCGATCCGCTGCTACGACGAGCCTCCGGCCGGCGGGCTCGTCCCTCGGACCCTCACCGTACTGCACGAGTACGCATCGGGTCCTCAGGACTCCGCGCGCCGGTCTCGCGACGCGGCTCAGCGATTTCGCGACGAACCGTCATGAATAATGCGGGCTGCAGGATGCTCGAAACCCGTGAAGCGTATCTCGTGAAGCGTCGTTCGCCAAGAATTCTGACGCTTCACGCTTCACGTTTCACGCTTCACGAGCGGCAAGGAACCAGCTGACCATGGAGCCAGAACCGACAAAGGAACCGGAACCGACCAAGGAGCCGGAACGTCGCGAGCCGGAGGAGGACTCCGGGGGCGACAACCAGATGCGCGTCGCCGGGATGGTCATAGGCACCGCCCTCATTTTCATCGGCTTCCTCGACGTGTTTCTCTCGATCAGCGGGGGATTCGAGATCGACGTCATTCCCTTCTTGATTTATTTCGGCGGGGTCGCCGTGTGGGCCAATGCGGTCGTCAAAAACGCCACCATCCGCTACAGCCTCATTGGCGGCGCCCTCCTGCTCGCAGCCGTCTTCTATCATTATGGAGAGGTTCTCTTCTGGCACAAACAAGTGCTGTTTTGGTCCACCGTGGTGGTGGTGATGTATTTCATGTTTTACGAACCGAAGAAGCCCGCCTAGCAGGATGCTGAAACAATCCGCCAGCAGCGTTCTCGCATCGTTCAGACCCTCAACGGGGACCCGGCCGCCTCACCACTCGCCGGCGCGCACAGACGTGGTGCTCCTTATTCGTCGCACCGTGCGCCCCAGAGGGTACGCCTCGGCCCTTCACTTGCTGCGGCCTTGCCCGCGGAACGGCGTGTCTTGGCGCGCCGGGGTGGGCGGGTGAGACGTCTGGCCTGTTTGAGCATCCTGGGGGCGCACTCTCCCGTTACGCCACACGCACGGACCATCAAAGTTCTCGCGCACCAACATAGTTTTCCCGCAACCTACTAACATGTCATGGCGATGCCGATTTCGGTTATCATTCCCACACTGAACGAAGAACGGACCATCACGGCGACACTCGCACACACCGCCTCGCTCGGCTTCGATGAACTCATCGTGGTCGATGGAGGAAGCACCGATGAGACTCCCTCACTCCTCGCATCGTACCGACTCAGCACGCAGTCCTCAGCCCTCAGTCCTGTCCAATGGATGACGGCCCCCTGCGGGCGCGCCCGGCAGATGAACGAAGGCGCAAAGGTCAGCCGAGGAGAAGTTTTATTGTTTCTCCATGCCGACACGCAACTTCCACGCGATGCCAAAGCAGTGATCAGCACGGCACTGGCTGATCGACGGATGGTGGGGGGGCGATTCGATGTCCGGTTCGATCGCCCATCGATGTGGGGAGACGTCATCAGCAGGACGATGAACTGGCGATCGAGACTGAGCGGCATCGCGACCGGCGATCAGGCCCTGTTCGTACGCCGCTCTATCTTCGAGCAGATGGGAGGGTTTGCCGACATGCCGTTGATGGAGGATATCGAGTTCTCCCGCCGGCTCAAACGTAAGGGAGCGACCGCAGCCCTCACTGCAATCGTGACCACTTCTTTCCGCCGCTGGGAACAGCAGGGCCCCTGGCGAACAATCTTCTTGATGTGGACCTTACGGTTCCTGTATGTGATCGGCGTTCGGTCTCACACACTCAATCGTTGGTATGGCTTGGTGAGGTAAATCATGACGCAGCCTTTCGCTCAGAATCCCGACAAGTCTCGCCTTATGCCTCACGCGGCTCTCGTGATCTTCGCCAAAGCCCCAATCCCAGGCGAGGTCAAGACGCGGCTCTGCCCGCCGCTGACGCCGGATGAGGCGGCGACCCTGCACGGCAGTTTCGTCCTCGACATGCTGGAGCGGAGCAAGCTCGCCGTCGCGAAATTACAGCTCCCCTTCCATCGATACTTGGCCTGCGCGCCTTCCTCGGAACTGGTGTTTTTCAAAATTATGGAAGAACGGCAGGGCGTCAGTTTGTTGGATCAAGTCGGCGAGGATCTGGGTCAGCGGATGCACCGCACGTTTGTCGACTTATTCGCCAAAGACTATACACACGTCATACTCGTGGGAACCGACGTCCCCACCCTGCCCTTGTCGGTCTATCAGGAGGCGCTCGCGATACTGGGACGCTCGGACGTGGTCTTGGGGCCGGCCCTCGATGGTGGCTACTACCTCATCGGGCTCACGAAACCGGCAGAAGAACTCTTGACCGGAGTGCCCTGGTCCACCGATCACGTCCTCGCCGTCACACAGCAAAAGGCCAAGGCGCTGGGTTTGTCCGTCGGACTCACCACTGCGTGGCGCGACGTGGATACCATGACAGACTTGCAAGCGCTCATCACAGAGTGCCGAGAGGATAACAAGCAGCCCAAACAAAACAGGACCTTCTCCATGCGAACAGCCGGCACCTTACAGCTGCTCGCGACCAGACTCAACACTCGATAAGATAGGCGATCAGCCACATCGACGACGAAAGGGATCACCTATATGGCAGAGCGAGTGGCACTCATCACCGGTGGGGCCAAAGGCATTGGACGGGGAATCGCGCTCGACCTGGCGGCGCAACAGTGGTCGGTTGCCATCTGCTACCGCACGAGCGAAGCAGAAGCTCAACTGACTGCTCTCGCCATCACTCAACGAGGCGGGCACGCACTGGCCGTGTGTTGCGACGTATCAAAGCCGACAGCCGCGAAGGATCTCGTTGCCCAGGTTGAACAGCGCTGGGGACATATCGACGCCCTCATCAATGGCGCCGGCCCCTACCATCGTGTAAACCTGTTCGAGGAAACTGTCGAGGGATGGAACGAGATGTTCGACGGCAACCTCCATCCAATTTTCTATCTCGCCCAAGCCGTGGCGCCGGGGATGAAGGCTCGCAAATCTGGTCGCATCATCAGCTTCAGTATGGCCAACGCCGATCAGATGATTTCACAGCCGGACGTCACGGCCCATTACATCGCCAAGGCCGGCGTGTTGATTCTGACCCGCACGCTGGCAAAACTGCTGGCGCCGCACGGCATTACCGTCAATGCCATCTCGCCCGGCTTCATCGATTCAGGCAGTGCGCCGCCGGAAGAACTCGCCGGCATGACCAAACGCATCCCCGCCGGATACATTGGGACGGTAGACGACACCGTGGCTGCGGTGCGCTATCTCCTGAGCGACGAGGCTCGATACGTCAATGGGGCCAACATTCAAATCAGTGGCGCTTGGGGAGTATAGCGCGCCACGGCGGCGCGAGTGTTGAATGATGAATGTTGAGTTCTGAGTCAGAAGGCCCCAAGAGTCTTGTTACCAGCGGGGGGGCCATGCGCACAGTCAAAGGGCACTTCGGCCACCCTCTGAGAGAAGCAGCAGAAGTGCCGAAGAGAAAGAGTTGAAGGAGGCATCATGAAATCAGAACAAGAACGGACAGCACATGGTCGATTCATCCAAGCCCTCCAGCACGAACATATCACTTGTCCCAAGCCCGGATGCGGCGGGCCAATGGATGTCACCGACCACACGCCCCATCTTGCCCGTATCAAGACGTACGAGGCCGAATGCAAGCAATGCCATACGAAGGAGCAGATTGCCGGCAAGGAACAGCCGATGCCGCCGTGGGACGGCGCCTCGATCACCATGATGGCGGAAGTCCATCTCCTCCACGATCAACCGACATGCCCCTTCGACGACACCCCCATCACCTTTACCTCCATGCCGAATCCCAGACGCAAAGCCCGTTACCGCCTCTCCTGCTTCTACTGCGGACGACATGCCGAACTGAATTGGCCGCCGCCGGAAGCGAAAAGATGACGGAGGCGGGGCAAGGACGCCGACCTCAGTTGCTCGCGCAACGCGCGGTCGAGGACTCCCCTCGTTGGACGCGCGCAGATGAGGTTCAACGTCCTCACCCCGCCCAAAGAGAGTAGTGAGGGGGAGCGAAGACTCTCGCCTGGGATACTGGCACGTCTCGGCGTGCCAGTGGGTGGGCGGGTGAGAAAGCTGCGCGCAGTGGAAGGTCCCTCAGCCTCCATCCCTGAAGAGGTAACGAGCGAGCTTGGCGGGATCATCAGTAGTCTCGTTCAACGGCCACAACGGAAAGCAATCATACGCTCGGAAAACAAAATGTACGATTACAAGACACGACCCCTTACAGGTATCTTTAATTGCCGTGGTCAGTTCTTGTCCCGTGGGTCGATGGCACTAGGCAAGCAGAGGTAGGTATGAAAAAACATCTTCACCTCTTTCTCCGAGCTAAATGATACGTCCAACTTCTCGCCAGGCTGTTTCCGAATCTCAATCTTTTGGACCTTCGCTACCCTACTCTTAGCTCCCTCCCAATAAGCTTCATCATTAGACCAAATACCTTCCTTCCCATCTCTGCAACCTTCGAAAGAATTGTAAGCCTGCCGAATTGTCCAAGTCGGTTGAGAAACTGATTGCTTTAGGCTACTACCTTCGACTTGATGACCTTCTATCTTTTCCCACACAACCCAGCCACATTCCGCCGCTGCAACCGCCAACGGCCCGGCAGTTAGTATGGCTGTTAGTATTGCGGTTACCCATCTCATGGTCGCCTCCTCATTTCTCGGGAAATGGGTATCCCTTTCACGCACGTGTTGGCGACTTGCCGGAAATAATGGAACGGTACGGTGCCGGGGCGGCGGCAACAGCTTGTTGCGCCAGACGGTA
>JAWXBV010000194.1:0-76662 GCA_034440335.1 Nitrospirota bacterium
AGTCCGCCAGCGGCGTTCTCGCATCGCTCAGAGGCTCAACGTACCGAAGCGTACGCCTCGCCTCTTCGCTCGCTGCGGCCTTGCTGGACGGCCATTTTGAGCATCCTGAGGTTTTTGAAGCCGTTGCTCCGTCTGTCATATTTCACCGGTGTGTTATGGGTAAACCGAATTTTCACGCAGCCTGATAGGGCCGAATACTCATCGAACGGTGACGCGTCTCGTAGTCGAGAAAAAAGAGCAGCCGTTACCACGCGATAGGCGGCAGGAGTGTAGAGCAGTGAAATGATCGACGCAACAGGTACACGGACATCATCCCATCGTAATCCGTCGAACCATTGATCCCAACCAGCACGGCTCAACGGCCCCGTCACGAACCCGATCAGGACTCTTCGACCTGGATGACCGCCTTACCCTTATACGTTCCGCAATTCAAACAGGTGTAATGCGGGAGCTTGATTTCGTGGCACTGCGGACAGACGGACATGCCCGGCGGGGTAATGCGCAGTTTTTGTGTGCGCCGCTTGTCGCGTCGTTCCCGTGAATGTTTATGTTTCGGATTCGGCATGGCAACTCCTTCTCACTCTCGATAGCAGGCGTTCACGCTATGATGCTGACGATCCGCCGGTCTTGCGTTTTATGCCCTGGACCACCCGAAATGTCGGGATCGGTGGTTCCGCAGCACACTGACAGGGTCCCTGATTCAAGTTATTCCCACATTGCGCGCAGAGCCCCAAGCAGGTGTCGCTGCAGAGCGGTTGCATCGGCGCAGACAAAATCACGTGTTCACGCAACATGGGAGCCAGCTCCAACTGATGGCCCTGATATTGATACTGATCGTCGGGCTCCTCTTCTGGTTCGGCCTCCACAGCATCCGCACGCCCCTTTCGGGAGTCGATTCGCTGTGGATGACGCGGCGCCGACTTGGGCTCCGGAATAAAAGCCGCCCGCACAGAGAAAGCCAGCGGATCCTCATACTCCTTTAAGCACCGCACACATTCACGGACGATCATACCTTCCAGGACACCGGTCACGGTGACCAGCCCTTCGATGTTAGTCAGATCCAGGCTCACAGCCAGTGGGCCAGGGAGCACGGCATCATCCTCGGTGAGGCCGAGTTCTTCAGCCGTCACCTCGCCAACCAGCGAGAGTCCCTCGGCAGTAATGTCAGTCAGCAGCGGTCTGAGCAGTTCCATTGTGGCGCCTACCTGCATTCCCATCCCCAACGTGACCGGTTACCGTTCTTCTGCAAAGCTGATGAGGGCAATGTGCCGAGCCCGCTTGATGGCGGCCGTTAATTCGCGCTGATGCCTCATGCAATTGCCGGAGATACGCCGCGGGACAATTCGGCCACGCTCAGTGAGAAAGTTTCTCAGCAGCCCGACATCCTTGAAATCGATCGACCCTTTATCGATACAAAACCTGCAAGGCCGTCTGCGTTGGAAGAACCGTCCGCCCCCGCCGCCGTCCCGGTCTCCACCTTGTTGTTCACGCTCCATAACCGTCGTCTCCCTCTCTATTTATTTAGACGTGCTCGTCGGGTTCAAACCCGGCATCATCCTGCGCCGGCGCCTCAGCCCCCCCACCACCGCCATCCTGGCGTTTCGGCATGAACGTCACCGTTTGGGCCACCACCTCGTGCTTGCTGCGCTTCTGGCCGTCTTCCGTTTCCCAGCGGCGCTGCTGCAAGCGCCCATCGACGATGATCCCGTTTCCCTTGCTGAGATATTGGCCGCAATGTTCCGCCTGCTTGCCGAAGACGACAATGTCGACAAAACAGACCTCTTCTTTCAACTCATCGCCCTGCTTGTACCGCCGGCTCACCGCGAGGCCTAAACTGGCCACCGGCGTCCCGTTCGGCGTGTACCGCAGCTCAGGATTCCGCGTGAGGTTCCCGAGGAGAATGACTTTGTTAAACCCGGCCACCGGCAAACTCCTCCGATGACGTCTCAATCGGCCGTGGCGGCACGAGTTCTTTTTTAAGATGGACCGTCAAGAACTTGATGATGGTGTCTTCCAGACGATAGGACCGCTCCAATTCACCGACCGTGATGTTGGGCGCTCTGAAGTAGAAGTAGACGTACGTGCCCTTGCGCTCCCGCTTCACCTCGTAGGCCAGTTTCTTCTTACCCCAATTTTCAGACTTGATGAACTGCGCGCCGGTCTTTTCTGCCACGGCCTTCATCTTTTCGATCAAGGCCGTAGTCTCCTGGTCGGAGAGAGACGCACGAATGATAAACAGAGACTCGTAGAGCTCCATGCAGCAATCCTCCTGGACAAAGGCCCCCAAACTAGTTGGGAGCAAGGTGTAGGCACGCTGGATTCAGCCAGCGCGAAGGGGTGAAGCTAACATAGGCTTTGAGAACGTGTCAATGAACGGCCACTGCTGGACCTTGTCTCCCCTAGTTCTTTCGCTTGAAAAATTGTGGCGGCGCATTCGCTGGAGGCGAAGGACGCGAACTTGGCCCGCTGGGACCAACAGAGGGTCCGCCGGAGTAATAGCCTGAACGGGGATAATAATAGGGATGCCCTGGTCGATATCCAGGCCCATACCCGGAGAATCCTGGATAGTAACCGAAGGGGCTCCACCAAAATCCTGGGTTAGAGTAAAAGGATCTGGCGGGGTCATAGACGTCGGCATACCCATTCTCTTGAGCCTGACTGAGCGTGGCCATGCGTTGCGTTTGATGCTGCGACTCTGCGCAGGCCGTGAGGGTCACCAATACACATCCACCGATCATGGTTGTCGTCCATCGAGTCAACATGGCACCCTCCATCAGAAATGGTAGGAGACGCCGAGAAATAATTGCTGCGCTCTATACGTACTATCGAACCCACCGAACGAACCGAACGCGCCGCTAAAGTCGAACTTTGCATCCGTAAATTTGTATTCCGTGAATAGCGCCGCGTGAGGCGTCACGAATGCGCGAATTCCTGTGAGAAAGTTGAATCCGATCGAGACCTGTGTGTCCTGCTGCGTCGTAGGCGATTGACTCAGGCGTGCAATCAGAATACCGGGACCGATGCCGAGATAGGGCTGAAAGGTCGCGCCGGGGTACCGTAACAGAACATTGGCGCCGACATTCGTCACAGCCATATGAATGCCGGGGATATCGTCGAGGTTCTTTATATGCGGCCTACTGTGGAAGATATCCAACTCGAATCCTAGCGACCCGTGAAAGGGATACACCCCCACCTTTCCGCCGTACGCAAGACTGTTCTTCATGTCGAAGTCTTGCAGCTCTATGCCACTGAACGGACCTGTGGTTGTGGCGTTGCGCAGGGAGTCAGCAAAACTGTACCCGGCTTGTCCCGCCACATACCACTCAGCCTGCGCCGAAATCGTTATCGAGGATAAGACTGCCAGGGAAAAGAGACTGAGGAAGAACCGCTTTTGAGCGTGCCCCAAGTGCATCATGCGGTGCTCCATGAGCGAGGCTTGGGTATATCCTACTACGAGGTTTTCGTGAAATGTGATGAGGTGGGAAGGAAACGACTTGGATTAATGGAAATTAATAATGCGGGCGGCCTGCCTGGGCTCAACCGCTCCCTTGCCTCCGGAGCGACCCTTCCGGGCTTCGTCGAGTGGAAGCCTTCTGGAATTCCTTCAGCCGCGATCATACGACCGCGGTGCTTCAGTCAGTTCCGGCTTTCCCTCTCGCCTCAGCCTCGGTGGGTCCCTGCTCCTCCGGCAAGGTCCGCTCTGAGCCCAGGCAGGCCGCTGGAAAACTAGAATGCCCCTGTTCTCTACCCCTCAAAAAACAGTCATCGCACAGTGGAAAGTCAAGCAACGACCCCACTTTTCCTCCCGATCGTCGCCGGGAAAGTAGACTTGTATCTTGCCACGAGGGTAGCAATGATACTGCACATCATGAACCAGGGCATGATAGACCGTCGTAGCCGAGGTCCATGGAGACCGGGGGACAGCCTGGGTCGTCATGCTCTTCACCCGTAGAGCCCGAACAGTTGCGCGGGCCGTTGAGCCCGAATCTCGCAAGGCTGGGCCACACAGGAGGATGAGATGAACGCATTTGTATGCGTCGGGATTGATGTCTCGAAAGCACAGCTGGACGTGGCCCTCCGACCGACAGGCCGGTTTTCCGCCGCCAACACGGAAGCCGGCATTGCCGAGGTACTCACGCGCCTGCAAGCCGTCTTGCCCACGCTGGTCGTCATGGAAGCCACTGGAGGATTGGAGATTCCGCTGACCGAGGCGTTGGCCGCCGCAGGGATGCCCGTGGTGGTCGTCAATCCTCGCCAGATCCGCGACTTTGCCAAGGCCACCGGGCAGCTGGCCAAAACCGATGCGTTGGATGCCCAGGTGCTCGCGCAGTTCGCCGAGGTCATGCGCCCCCAGCCGCGCCCGCTCCTGGATGCGGAGACACGGGCCCTGGCCGCCCTGTTGACCAGACGGCGGCAACTGGTCGAGATGCTGACGGCGGAGAGGAACCGGCTGATGAGTGTCCACACGCCCGTCCGCAAGAGTCTGCGCACGCACATCGCCTGGCTGGAGCGGGCCATCCAACAGACCGACACCGCTCTGACAGAGGCGATTCATCAGAGTCCGGTCTGGCGCGAGAAGGAAGCCCTCTTGCAGAGCACGCCCGGCGTGGGGCCGGTGATGACGACGACGCTGCTGGCGAATCTGCCGGAACTCGGTACGTTGACCGGCAAGCAGATATCGGCCTTGGTCGGCGTGGCCCCGTTCAATCGCGACAGTGGAACGTTGCGAGGCACGCGCACGGTCTGGGGCGGACGGGCGCAGGTGCGGGCCGTGCTCTACATGGCCGCGCTCGTGGCGGCCCGCTTCAATCCGGTGATCCGGGCGTTCTACCAACGCCTGTGTGCGGCAGGCAAGGCCAAGAAGGTAGCCCTGACGGCCTGTATGCGGAAACTGCTGATCATCCTCAACGCGATGATGAAACACCGGACCCGGTGGGAGCACACCACCGGCTAGGCGGAGACGGTCAGAGACGGTCGGCTTCGTCCGTCTGGGGGATACGAGCCTACGGGCGGGCGGGTGATCGTCGATCCTAGGCCAATGCTGTGCGAAATATTTCTGATGCATCATGAAAAAAATCAGCGAGAACGTGCTTGACAGTCAAGACAGTTGCTGTCCCATTTTCCCTCTCTGTCTGTCAAATCCGGGCCACCTCACAACGACCCCAGTGACTCGCCCTAATGTCTCTTTCTCTCTAGTACATCTGCAGCTTGCAATTCAGACAGGACTTCCCTAGCATTTCTCCGCTTCCCCAGCCACCCATTCTCCAAGGAGATCGCGCATGAAACGGCTCGTCTTGACAGTCATGCTGATTGTCGGCCTTGTCCCACCCGCCTGGGCTGAGGTCCGCGCAATCACGGCAACAGGCGAATATCGAATGGGCGATAACGATACTCGTGCCGATGCAAAGCGGATGGCGCTCCAAGATGCCAAACGTCTCGCGCTGGAACAGGCCGGGACCTATATTGAAGGCATTACCGAGGTCAAGAACTTCGCTTTGAGCCGGGATGAGCTGCGCGCCTACATAGCCGGCATCGTGGAGACGACGGAACACGGGGCCAGCAGCACGATGGAGGGGCAGCAACAGGTCGTGCGGGTGGTTGTGAACTGCAAGATTGATACGGACGTTGTAGCGCGACAGATTGACGCACTGCGCAAGAACGAGGCCGTGAAGGCGGAGTTGCTCCAAACCCGGCAAGAAGCGGACCAGCTCCGGCAAGAACTGGGAACCAAAACCCGCGAACTGGCGGCGGTCACGTCTAAGACAGAGGCCGAGACGATCGCGCAGGCCAGGCGCAAGGTTCTCACCGGGCAAGATGTGAATAGTCTGGTCGCCCAGGCATGGGTGGCATTGGGCGGACCCAGTAAGACTTTAATTCTTGGCTCGTCCTCGATAGGGGGACGTCGGCACGCAAGGAACCTGATCGAGCAGGCGCTGGCACTCGATGCATCAAACCCCGATGTACACGTGATTACCGGTGGTTTGCTCATGGAAGAAGGGAACCTAGAGGGAGCCATTGCCGAGTACCGCACGGCGATCCGCCTGAAGCCCGATGATGCCAACGCCCATAATTCCCTCGGCGGCGCGCTTTATCTGAAAGGTGATCTCGACGGGGCTATCGTTGAACATCGCACTGCGATACGTGCAAAGCCCGATCATGCCCTCGCCCATAACAACCTAGGATTTATGCTCCACAAGAAAGGGGACCTCGAAGGGGCCATTGTTGAATATCGCACAGCGATACGCTTGAAGCCCGACGATGCCAGTTTCCACCACAACCTCGGGATTGCACTTACGGCCAAAGGGGATGTGGAGGGAGCGATCGCTGAATACCGCACTGCGATCCGATTGAAGCCCGATGATGCTGAATCTCGCCACAGCCTTGGGGTAGCGCTCTATGAGAAAAATGATCTCGACGGAGCTATCGTTGAATATCGCATCGCGATACATTTGATGCCTGATAATGCAGGCTTCCATGCCAGTCTCGGCCTTGCATTCAAAGCCAAAGGACAACAGGTTGAGGCAGCACGGGAGTTTCGCGAGTATTTGCGGCTGACACCGGATACGCCAGCGAATCGGCCAAAGATCGAGAAGGCGCGGGCAGCCCTCCGCGAGATCGAGTGACCGACGGGGATGAATTTAAGGGATCGGAGTCTTTCCCAGAGACTCCCGACCCCTTTACAATTTCTAAAACAACGTGGCTGGTTCAGGAAGGCGGACAGGGGGCTGTTAGAGGTCGCAGATATCGAAGTAGGGTCGAATAGAAAGCGGAACATGCGTAAAGCCTATTGCCACCGATGCGTAGAAACGATGGAGACCGTCTCGGACAGCGAACGGAAATTTGTTAGCCCCGGGCGGGCAGTGAGCCACTATTGCTGGAAGTCGAGCGTTAGAACGAAATCCGCGGAGAATCGTAACCATGCGATCATGATGAAACCAGGTTACACCGGGATCGCGGAGAGGCGGATCAACTTGCTCGATTGGCACGAGTTGGACCTGGAATTCCTCATTCGGAAGAGCAAGATAGCCGGAGGATTGCGGCCGAAAGGATGTCATCTCGGCCTCGTGCCACCACGCGTCTGGGATATCAAAATCCATTTGCACATGAGAGCACGAAAATCGCATGCGCCCTCTACCGCACAAGCTCAGGAGCGCGTCGCTTGTGGTCGGTTCACTAGAGCGTCCTGTCAGGGCTCTGAAACAAGACTCGCACTATGTACCCCGTTTCCAAATGTGAACAATCCTTCTTTCGGTTTTGGGCGTGCATTATGCAGTTTCTCTAAAACCGCCCGCACATCTTCGCGCGCCCGTTTAGCGAAAACATCCGTTTGGATTAACCGCTCCCAATCTGTGAGAGGTCTTTGACCAAGGTAGTCATCCAGTTTGTTGTTACAATCTCGCAACTCAGGTTTTGGTGTGATCTCTTCCGATCGTCCGTGGGCCAGTGTGTTTCTAAACTGAAGAAGTTCGCTGATGGTCTGGAGCGGCCTTATTCCTGGACCATCGGGAAATTTGACACGTAGAGTTTCACAAAGAAGTTCAAACTTTGACTGGGGAGGCAGCCGCTCCAATCTCTTCCAACAAGATATAACCGAAGGGCCAACATGGTTCAGATACGCCTCAAAGGCGAATGCCGTTAACACAGCGCTCGACAAAAATTGCCACGATGAGCCACGGGGCTCTTTCATCCCGGCTTTGAGTACACAATCCGATGCATGCCAAAGCTCGGAGTAGGCGTGGACTGTCCGCTTTTTTGTTACAAGAACCTTTTGCAGCTTCATCGTACATCCCCTTTCTGAAATACAGGAACAGGCTACTTTTTCGTATGAGCAGAGTCAAATTCCATCCGGGAGGTGTGCCTGGGCTTAGCCCGCATTATTCATGAAGCTTCTGCTGCAAGCACGGATACGCGGCTGTGACGGGCAGTCTCGCCGTTTAGCCCTTCCACATACTGCACGAGTATGCCTTAGAATGACCCCAGCTTTTTCCCACATTTCATTTTCAAAGGTAGCCTGGTCGATCCTCGATTGCGCGCGTCCAACGAGGGGAGTCCGCGACCGCGCGTTGCGCGAGCAAAGGAGATTAGGGTGAGTACGCGATTGGGTGTGCTAAGGCTCAGAGCGGACGTTGCCGGAGAAGCGGGGACCCAGCGAGACTCTGCCGGGGAGGAAAGCGGAAACTGACTGAGTCCGCGAAGGAATTTCCGAAGGTTTCCGCCCGGCAGGGTCCGCTGGGCCGCTTCGGGAGGCACGGGAGCGAAGGGCCTTGGCACACCCTGACTCCAGGCGGTGACGGATACAAGAGGTAATAAGAAAATGAACGGAAGCTAGACGTTAAAGCGGAAATACACGATGTCGGCTTCTTTGATCACGTAGTCTTTTCCTTCGAGCCGAAACAGCCCCTTCTCCTTCACCTTCGCCTCCGACCCGCAAGCCATCAAGTCGTCGTAATGATAGACCTCGGCGCGGATGAAGCCGCGCTCCATGTCGGAGTGAATCTTGCCTGCCGCTTGTGGCGCTTTCATGTTTTTCGGAATCGGCCAGGCCCGGGATTCGATTTCTCCAGCAGTGAAGAAGGTCACGATGTTCAGCAGCTGGTAGGCTTCACGGGTCAACCGGACAAGACCCGATTCTGTGAGGCCCATTTCTTTCAAGAAGTCGATCCGTTCGGATTCTGGCAACGTGGAGAGTTCGGCTTCGAGTTGGCCGCAGATCGTCACGACGCGCGCGCCGCGTTTGTCGGCGAACTCGCGAACCGCCTTCACCATCGCCTCATCGGCGCTGGCCTGTTCCGATACATTGGCCACGAAGAGCACCGGCTTTGCCGCCAGTAATTGACATTCATCGAGCACCAGGCGCTCTTCGGGGGTATAGGTCAGGTTGCCCAGCCATTCACCCTTGTCGAGCAGCCCGATCAGTTTGTCGATGAACGCCATCTCAAAGGCGGCCTTCTTATCGCCCGCTCGGACTTTCTTTTCCGTCTTTTGCTTCCGCCGATCGAGCGTGTCGAGATCGGCCAACAGCAATTCGGTTTCAATGATGCCGATGTCGCGAAGAGGATTCACCGCTCCACTGACGTGCACAACATCCGTTCCCTGGAAACAACGGACGACATGGAGCAGCGCATCGACTTCACGGATGTGTCCGAGAAACTGATTGCCCAAGCCTTCACCCTTGCTGGCCCCTTCGACCAAACCCGCAATGTCACGAACCTCCAGCGTACTATAGGTCGTCTTCTTCGACTTAAAGAAGTCGGTCAGGACGATAAGCCGCGGATCCGGCACCGGGGCGATGCCGGTATTGGGATCGACGGTGGCGAAGGGATAGTTGGCCGCCAACGCGCCACTGCCGGTGAGCGCGTTGAAGACGGTGGTCTTCCCCACGTTCGGGAGTCCGATCATGCCGCAACAGAGACCCATAGGCTGAACTCAGTTCTGAGTTATGAGTGCTGAGTTCTAAGTTATTGGGCTGTCCCTGAAAAACTCAGAACTCTCAACTCAGAACTCACAACTCGTTGTTTTCCTCTCGTTCCCGCACATTAAACTGATTCATCGCCACGGCCATTCCCCGGTGGATCAGGCATTCCAACGCATCGACGGCACGATCGAGACAGGGACTCACGACTTCAATCTCGTCTCTCGTGAACATCTGCAACACATAGTCCGCCGAGTCTTGACGCGGTGCCGGTCGACCGATTCCGATCTTAATGCGCACAAATTGGGCCGTCCCGATCGCGTCAATGACCGACTTGACCCCATTATGTCCTCCATGCCCGCCGGTTTGCTTGATCCGGAGACGTCCTAGATCGAGATCAAGATCGTCATGGACGAGAATGAGATCGGCGGCGGTCAGCGAATACTCGCGCAGGAGGCCTTTGAGCGGAGGACCTGTGATGTTCATCCAATCGAGGGTGCCGGCGAGTTCGAGAAGTTCTGACCCAAGTCGTCCCGATCCACGATGAGCCATGCCGCGCTTGGCAAGACGGATGGACCACCGAGCCGCAGCCCGCTCGATGGCCCACATGCCGACGTTGTGGCGGGTTGGGGCGTAGGCAGCGCCAGGATTGCCCAGCCCAACGATGAGACGCAACGTTATTTCTTCTTTTCGGCTTCTTTCTTCTCAGCTTTGGGCGCGGCAGCGCCTTTTTTCTCGCCGCCCTTCGCATCAGGAGCGGCAGCCGTCGCACCAGCTTTCGCCGCATCACCCCCCTCAGCGCCTTCACCAGCCACTTTGCCCTTCGCGACCACTTCAGGTTCTTTCCCACCCTCCGGTGCAGTGGCGCCGCTGGCAAGAAGCGATTCGAGCTTGGCGTCCGTCATCGGCGCCGCCACACTTACGACCATCTGCTCAGGGTCATCGAGATAGCGGATCCCTTCCCGTGCGGCCACGTCTTTCAGATGGAGACCTTGCGCAATGGCAATCCCTGAAGCATCGACTTCGATAAAGTCCGGCAACACCGCCGGCAAACACTCAATATGTAACTCACGCATATTGTGATGGAGGATACCGCCTTCCTTGACGCCGGCAGGCACCCCACCGGTCAAATGGAGGGGTACTTTCACACGAATCGGCTTGTCCATCGAAATTTCAAACAGATCCGCATGGAGGACATGTCCTTCGACAGGATCCACCTGAAAATCCCGCAACAAGGCGGTGCGGTTCGGTTTCGACTGCGCACCGGTGAGCGTGAGTGACACGAGCGCGGCTCCCCCGGCCTGTGCCTTCAAAATCTTGACCAGGCTATCTGGCTCAATCGTCAAGAGGAGGCACTCGCCCTGCCCATACAACACCCCTGGGATCTTGCCCTCCCGTCGAAGTTGGCGCGCCGCACCCTTTCCCGTTTTCTCTCTGACTGAGACTGCTAGATCGAACTTCATATTAGGCCTCCGTCCCCTTCTCTCTGATCTCGAGCAAGATGCGAAAAAGTCCGCCAGCGGCATGCGCCGTAACCCAAGCTCTGCTGCAGTCTGCTAGCTGTCTCGGTCTCACATTTTATAAAAACAATGAACTCACCGACTCATCTTCATGGATTCGCCTGATCGCCTCACCTAATAGCGGCGCGATCGATAATTGATGCAACTTCGGGCAGATCAGCTCTTTGCCCCGTAACGGAATCGAATTGGTCACGATCACTTGCCTTAGGCAGGATTGCTGGATCCGGTCCAATGCCGGCCCGGTGAGCACCGCATGGGTACAAGCGGTCCACACCTCCCGAGCCCCTTTATCCATACAAGCCTGCGCCCCCTTCACAATGGTGCCGGCCGTGTCGATCATGTCGTCCAGTAACAGCGCACTCTTGCCTGCCACGTCGCCGATGATGTTCATGATCTGTGTCTGATTGGGTCCTTCACGTCGCTTGTCGATAATGGCCAAATTCGCTTCGAGCCGTTTCGCAAAAGCGCGAGCCCGTTCCACTCCACCGGCGTCAGGCGACACCACCACCAGGTCATTCACTTTCTGCTTCGTAATGTAATCCAACAAGACGGGCAGTGCATACAGATGGTCCACCGGTATATTGAAGAATCCTTGGATCTGCCCCGCATGGAGATCCATCGTCAACACTCGATCGGTGCCGGCGGTGCTGATGAGATCGGCCACGAGCTTTGCTGAAATCGGCACACGTGGCTGATCTTTACGATCCTGGCGGGCATAGCCGAAATAGGGGATGACCGCGGTGATGCGCTTTGCGGAGGATCGCTTGAGGGCATCGATAATGATCAACAGCTCCATCAGGGAGTCATTGACCGGCTGGCAACTCGACTGCACGACGAACACATCGCCGCCGCGAACGTTTTCTTCAATCTTGACGCGAATCTCGCCGTCACTGAACGACCCGACTGTGGCCTCGCCAAGCTTGGTCCCCAGGTAGGCACAAATCTCATGGGCTAGCGCCGGATTCGCGTTGCCAGAGAATATCTGTAGCTCTCCGCTCATCGATTCCTCAGAGGGTTTCTGGATGCGACTGCGTCACATTCTAATTTCGTATAGGGTTCGTCTCGACGGCGGGCGTCGGTGGGGGCAATCGTAACCCGCCTACCCAGTTCGCTACACGCTGTTGAGGAAGCCAGCTAAGTGGTCAGACTCTATCGGAATATTCGGGGAGTTGTCAACCGAGCCACGGCCTGGCGTGGCTCGGTTGCTATCGCCAGGCGAGCGGGCCTGAACAGGTGGGAACGAGAAACGTCTTCGTCGAACTCTCGTGTGCGAACTGAGTCTGGGCCAGGCGCGCGCGCGCCTCGTCCGCAAACACCCCGAACACCGTCGCCCCACTTCCGGACAGCAACGCGATCTCAGCTCCGTGAGTCTGCAAGGTCAGTTTTATGTCCCGAAGCACCCCATGTGCGGCAAAGACCGGCGCTTCGAAATCGTTCTCACCCGCGGCAATCAATTGAGCCCAGCCCACTCGCGACTGCCGGTCAAGTTCACGCTGGCCCGGCGACAGCGGCATCACAGAGGTCCTGGTGGCAGCCAACTCTTGATAGGCCCACTTGGTATCGACCCCGAACCCTGGGTTCACCAGCACAACCCATCGCGCGCCTTCGACGACCACCGGACGAACTATTTCTCCTCGACCAGCCACGAACGCTGAGGGGCCAAAGAGAAAGAAGGGTACATCGCTCCCTAACGATTGTCCGACTTCAGCCATCTGCGTCGGAGACCACTCCAACCGTAATAGATGGTTCAACCCGATGATGGTGGCTGCGGCATCGCTGCTTCCACCACCGAGGCCGGCTCCCATCGGAATGCGCTTTCGCAGCTCAATGTCGAGCCCGATCGATTGCCGGGCTCGCGCTAACACCGCGGCAGCTGCGCGATAGACGAGATTACTCTGGTCTGCAAGCAACTGCGTCGCATCACACCTCAGGTGAATATCCTGTCGATCAGCACACAATCTGATCTGCACCTCATCGTCGAGGGCAACGGTGTGCATGATCGACCAGAGATTGTGGAACCCGTCGGGGCGGCGGTCGAGAATACGCAGGATCACGTTGATTTTGGCAGGGGCAAAAACGGTGATCTCGGATGGGCTTGGCTGCGGATTAATCACGGCCTCCCTTGATGGCATACTTCTCGAGTCGATAGCGAAAGGATCGCGTGTTGAGCCTCAAAAGTTGTGCAGCCTTTTTCTTGACCCACATGGCCCGTTCGAGCGCCTTCAAGAGCAGATCTTTTTCAATGCCGTTGATAAGCCCCTCTAAATTCAACCCCTCTTCCGGTAAGTCGGTGGGCACACCCTGCTGCTGAGGAGTTACGACGCGATGAAGCCAGCCACGGATATCCTCATCCGACACAGGCGCACCGACGGAAAAGGCGACCACGCGCTCGATCATGTTTTCAAGCTCGCGCACGTTGCCGCGCCACTCATGGCCCAACAACACGTGCATCGCCTCCGATGTCAATATGGGAGCCGGCCTGCCGCTTTCCTGTGAAAACTTCTCGATGAAATGTTTGACGAGAAGTGGGATATCTCCTGTTCGAAGCCGCAACGGTGGAAGCCGAATCGGAATCACGTCTAAGCGGTAGTACAAGTCTTCGCGAAATGAGCCGTCAGCCACCGCCTTTTCAAGGTCTTTATTGGTCGCGGCGACGATACGCACGTCCACCTTCACATCCTGGATGCCGCCCACACGCCGGAACTCTCGCTCCTGAATGACGCGCAGCAGTTTGACCTGAATCGTTGGGGTCGTATCGCCGATTTCATCCAAGAAAATCGTGCCGCCGTTGGCGACCTCGAACAACCCCGCCTTATTGGCCATCGCGCCGGTAAACGATCCCTTCATATGCCCGAAGAGTTCGCTTTCGAGCAACGTCTCCGGCACGGCACTGCAATTCACCGCCACAAAAGGCATAGGACTCCGGGCACTGTTATAGTGAATGGCGCGCGCAACCAACTCTTTTCCCGTTCCGCTTTCCCCGAAAATCAGCACATTACTCTTGCCGTCCGCGACTTTGCGCACCACGTCGAACACCTTCTGCATGCTCTCGCTCTGGCCGACAATCTGCGCAAACGACGATTGGCTCGCCATTTCACGCTTCAGGAGAATGTTTTCCGTCGAAAGACGCCGCTTCTCCAGGGCGTTGCGGATAATCAACTGCACTTCATCGACCTGGAACGGCTTGGTCAGGTAGTCGTATGCGCCCTGTTTCATCGCATCGACCGCCGAGTCTGCGGTTGCAAACGCCGTAATGACAAGGACCACGGTTTCGGGAGAAGAAGACTTCACCGCCTTCAAGACCGCCATCCCATCGGCTTTCGGCATCCGGAGGTCGGTGATGACAAGATCGAATATTTCCTTGTGTACCTGACCGATGGCCTCTTCACCATCCGATGCTTCGGTCACGGCATAGCCCGCGCGTTTGAGCATAATGCTCAGGACTTCGCGCAGCCCCCTCTCATCATCAACAACTAGGATCTTTTCCACGGCGTCCTTCCCTCATGCCACAACCGTACCCCGGCATCTCCGGAACGCGGCATACACACAACAAACCGCGAACCATGGGGCTCCTGACTTTCAACCTTGATCCAGCCCCCGTGCAGATCGACGATGCGATGCACCGCTGCCAGACCCAGCCCTGACCCTTCCTTCTTCGTCGTAAAAAATGGAAGAAAAATCTTATCCAAGTTTTGTTTCGGAATACCTTCCCCAGTGTCTTGAAATGCAATTTCTATGACGTCGCCCTTGCGGCCGCCGACATCGACATGGCGGCAGCTCGTCGAGATCGTCAACTGTCCCCCATCCGGCATCGCTTCAAACGCATTCGTCGCCATGTTCCAAAAGACTTGCCGGAGCTGATCTTGATCGACGAGGGCCGTGAGTACCCCGGGTGCCAGCGACGTCACGATGGTGATGTTCGTACGTATTCTCGCTTCATGTTGAACGAGATCGAGCGTCTCGGCAAGTACTTTATTCAGATCGTACTCGGCGAGGGTGAGCGCCGGTGGACGCGCATACAGAAGAAACTCTGTAATGATATTGTCGAGCCTGGTGGCCTCCCGAATCGCGATGTCCATCAACCGGCGATTGGTCTCATCTTCTATGGCATCTTGTCGAAGCATTTGCATCGCGCCGGCCAACGCACCAAGTGGATTCCGAATTTCATGGGCCATCCCGGCAGACATTTCACCCAAACTCGCCAGCCAATCCTTTCGACGCATCTCCTCTTCCAGATCCCGAATCTGCGTCAGATCTTTGAACACACCGACCAAGCCTGCCTGCTCCCCCTGCTCGTGCAATGGGGAAAGGGTCATGCCGAGGATCAGGCGATTACCGTCAGCACGTTTACATTCCACTTCGAATCGCGTCGTCGTAGACACGACACCATTGAGTTGCTCATCTGATTCTTGGGCAGGATGCCAGTTGAAGACCTCACGCCAGGGATGCCCGGCCACGTGAGCGATCGTATACCCGGTCGCTTCCTGTGCCGCTGGGTTGAAGGAAGTCACGCACCCCCTCGCATCTGCTGTAAACACACCGCTGCTGATGCTATGGACAATATTCTCGTGAAAGGCTTGGAGGCGGGTCAGTCCCTGCTCCTTCTCGCGCAACGATTGATCCACCTGCTGAAGCTGTTCCGTTAAGGTTCCGCCCAGGATCCCAACAACAAGAAGAGCAAGAGCATAGACGCCGAATGTTTGATACGTTTCAGGCATGGTCAGCCGGCTCGGCGGCAGCCACCCCCACCCCTCTATCAGACCATGGAATTGAATATTCGTTAAAATACCGAACAGAATAATGCAGAAACAGGCGGCAAGAAGCCCTACTCGCCGTCTGGGAACAAGACTGGCCACCGCCACCGTCATGACATACAGCACCGCAAAAGGGCTCTCGATCCCCCCTGTCCGAGCCACCAGCACCGTTTCAAGAAAGAAGTCGATTCCAACCTGCACCCAGAAAAATATCATGAGCGCTGCCGGTGTCGCACACATACGGAGCAACATGGCAGAAGGGATCGTCAGGATGTAGGTGACAAGAATCAGCGCGTAGAATGTTTCGACCCGCCCGCCCTTCGCAACTTGGAAGGCGAGAGATAGGCCGAGCATCAGGGTCACGAGGGCCACTCGAAGCCCCATGATCCAATGCAATCTCGTGCGCATATCATTCATGAGTGGAAGACCACTGGGCGAGAAGGACATTGGCGGAGCATGAAGAGAGAGAGGGCTTGTTCATTCTCCTCGAGTTTGGCGCCTGGGACCATGTCATCACCCATGTAACGGAGCACCGAGTGATTTGACCAGAAAGGCTTAGCCGGATGCTGACCAAGTCTCCCAGCGGCGTTCTCGCATCGCGCCGGGGCTCAACGAGAGTTGTTCGGAGATCGGAATCATTGAAGGGGCTTTTCCGTTCGGCCAGATCTATTGCACGGGCGAACGGCCCCACGAAGTGCGGTCTGTACCTCCTCGCCTCTTCGCTCCCTGCGACCTTGCTGGGTAGCGTTGTTGAGCATCCGGCGTTGCGTCGCTCCTGTTGCCACGGACGTCACGACCTATAAGACTCTGGCGTGCCTACAGAGTTCTTCCTCAGCCTGTTAGAACCTTCACGCTGGGCGCTAGACCCCAACTCCGTGAGGAACGAACTGAAAGTTGCGCTCTATCCGATTGCATCCGACATTTTGAAGATTGGGAGGTACATGGCGATCACAATAAACCCAATCACAATCCCCAGGAACACCATCATGATGGGTTCCAACAACGACGTGAGTGAGGCGACCGCCTGATCGACTTCGTCCTCATAGAAGTCTGCAATCTTTCCCAGCATCGCGTCCAACGCGCCGGTTGACTCACCGACAGCAATCATATGCGTCACCATCTTGGGAAAGACCCCGCTTGCCGCCAATGGATCGGCGATAGTCTTTCCTCCGCTGATACTGGTCCGAGCATTAATCAACGTCTCTTCAATCACCTTGTTACCCGAAGTCTTTGCGCAGATGGTCATCCCGTCCAGAAGTGGAACTCCGCTCCCGAGCAGGGTGCCAAGGGTCCGTGTAAACTTGGCTACCGACGCCTTCCTGATCAGATCCCCAACCACCGGTGCCTTGAGAAGGAGCCTGTCGATAGCCATTCGCCCTTGGGCAGTTGCATAATATTTCTTGGTGCCAAAGACGACTCCGACAATACCCCCTAACATCAAATACCAATAGGATGTAAAGATATTACTGATATCGATGACCAGCTGCGTAGGACCCGGCAGTCCCATCTTTCCGCCGGACAACTCGGCGAACATTTTCGCGAAGATCGGAATGACCCAGATCATTAATACTGCGATCACAACCACCGCAACTCCCCCGATCGCGGCAGGATAGATCATGGCAGATTTGATCTGCCCTTTGAGCTTCATCGCTTTTTCGATGTATTTGGCGAGACGTGTGAGGATCGTATCGAGCAGCCCCCCGACCTCACCCGCATGCACCAAATTGACATAGAGATCGTCGAAAACTTTAGGATAGCGACGTAGGGCATCTGAAAAAGTCGACCCGGCTTCCACATGAAGCTTCACTTCCCCGATGGTTTCCCTCAGCACCTTATTCTCGGACTGGGTTGAAAGGATTTCAAGGCACTGCACCAAGGGCAAACCCGCATTGATCATCGTCCCGAATTGTCGTGTAAACACGACCAGATCTTTATCGGTAAGACCGGAGCCCAAACTGATATTGATCTTGAATCCGCCCTTGCCGCTTTTTTTTTCTTCAAGGCTCGTGACGACGACGCTTTGCTTGCGAAGTTGATCGACCGCCTCATCTCTGGTTTTCGCGCTCAGTTCGCCCTTCTTGACGGCACCAGATCTGGTTCGTCCGACATACGCAAAGGTAGCCATACGCAACACTCACCCTTCGATGTGGCCACGCCCTGGCCGGTTGTAGACTAATGAGAATACCTACCAGGCGAGTCTACTGGCCACCCCTAGACCTGTCAAACAAATGCACAATCTCTGCGCAGTCAATGGGCACGCAGGCTTACGCCATCCAGAGCCCTAGCTGCTGATCGCACTCGTGTCCCGAACGCCTCGGTAGAGGTAATGCAACCCGGACAGGAGCGTGAAGGAGACCATGCCGAACAAGAGAGGGAGCATGACGGTGAGATCGATGTGACGGGAGCTGAGGAAGATGACCATCACGACATAGGCCAGCTGGAGAAACGTGGTACCCTTGCCCAAGAAGGTGGGAGTAAGGTCCACGCGCGCATCTGTGAAATGCGCCACCGCCGTTCCCAGCAGCAATATCACGTCTCGGCTGACCACGAGGAGGGTGACCCACAACGGAATCAAATGAATCATCGAAAGCGTGATGAACCCGGAGGTAAGCAGCAGCTTATCGGCCAGAGGGTCCAACACGGCCCCGAGCCGAGTATGCTGGTTCTTCATACGGGCGACCAGCCCATCAAGCGCATCAGTCAGCCCGGCCACAAGAAGCACGATCAGTGCGTGATCGAATCTGCCGTAGATGAGTAACCCGACGTAGCAGGGAATCAGGAGAATACGGAGAATGGTTAAGCTGTTGGGGATATTCATAAGTATCCGGGATACAGCGGCTTATGGCAGCGGGGGGGAATGATAGGAGGGCGTTATGCAGTTGTCAACGGCTTGCAGTCGGCGCAGTCCCCACCCTATAATCACATCGCTGAATTATTTCGTTTGAGTATCACGGGGATTGCCATGAGTTCACTTCCGCTGCTATTCAAAAAAGAAGGGCTGGTTGAAAAGCACCAAGTTGAAGGGGTCGACCCGAGCGATCGGTATTTCAATCGCACGGTTCTCGTCAATCGAACCACCTCCGGCTACGCCGCCAAAGTCATGTATGAAGCCCTGAATGTCGAAGGGCACTCGCATCCGACCATCACTGCTGCGGTACGAGAACTGATCGAAGCGATGCAGCGATTCGGCTTCAACAAATTGAGAACCCGCGCCAATTTCAAAGGCACAAAATATCTCGCTGAAAAAGAAACCTGGATCGATTACCAGGACCTCGCCTAGCCACAACTCTCACGCAGACACAAATTCCCGAAAGACGAGGTCATGAATATAGGGACGGAAGGCTTTAATCTTCTCGTTCCTCCGGCTCGGATGCACCCGGTTGGACAACAGCACGACCTCCAATTCGCACAAGGGATCAATCCACAGCGATGTCCCAGTGTAGCCAAGATGCCCGAACGACCGCTCGGAAAAGCTGGACCCCGATGAGGACGGCGCAGACGGAGTATCCCATCCCAACGCCCAACTCGATCGAGCACGAGATTCTTGACGTGTCGTAAACTGCCTCACAAGCTCCCCCTCCAGAATCGACTCTCTTCCATGGTAGCCACGGAGCCAGGCTCCGGAGACAGCCAGTACTGATTCCGCAGTCCCGAATAACCCTGCATGGCCCGCGACACCACCCATCGCGGCGGCATTCTCGTCATGCACCTCTCCACATAACAGTCGATTGCGCCACTCGTCCTGTTCGGTCGGAGCGATGCGTAAGACGTCGACGATTGGGCGTGCAACATCGAGTTGCGCTCGACCTGCCGCAGGACAAAACATGATAGGGGCAGCCCGTAGGGGTCGAACGATGGCCTCTTCGCACCAAAGATCCAACGTCATTCCGCTCACACGTTCCACCAGAAACCCCAGCAACATGAATCCAAGGTCGCTGTAGATGCTTCGCTCGCCTCTCAGATACATCAATGGTTCGTCACGAATCATCTTCAATACCTGTTGCGTCGTAGACTGATGCGCGCCAGAGGGTTCAGGCTCAACCCCTCCTCCATTGAGCCGCTCATAAAAAGGCCGCCATCCGGGCAAGCCCGAGCGATGGGTCAAGAGGTCTCTCACCGTTGCCTGACCGATCGGCGTGCCTTCAAGTTCAGTTAATATTTCCTGCACGGGATCCTCAAGAACCACCTTGGAGCGCTGAATCAGGAGCAAGACGGATGTGACCGTCAAGACCGGCTTCGTGAGAGAGGCGAGGTCATAGATCGTCGTGGTGTGTACGGGAAGACCCGGAGGCTCTGACGACAATCGCCCGGCGACAACCACACATTGCAGCTCACCGTGCACACGAACAGCCAACTGGGCACCGGGAAACACACCATCGTCAACGGCCGATTGTAGTGCTGTCTGAATGACGTGAGGGGTCGCCATAGGCGGGATCCTGGTCACTGGTGGGGAAAGTCGCTGCGGTGGATGACCCGTGCGACAATCAATCTCAGAACGCCTGAGTCGAGGACAGCCGCCACGTCGAATGAGTGATCATCTCGGGTTCGACTTTCCTTCGAGCTTCTCCTCCGATGCGATTGCGGCATCATGGAACGCTTCCTGTTCTTCCACCTCCAACATACGCTCGAACATTCGCAACGACGCACGCAACCGTTCAACCATGAGCAATCGCTGTTTCTGAAGTGCTGAGAGGTCACGTTGCGTATCAGTCAGCTCAATCCTGGCCTGATGCATCAACTCGCCGGCCTTGAGTTCAGCCTCCTTGATGACGAGGTCCGCCTCCCGATGAGCATTCTGCTTTACATCCTCCGCCAGCGATTGAGCGGACAGGAGAGTGCTCGACAAGGTCGCCTCCGTCCGCTTCATCTCGGCGAGCTGCCGCTCCAAAAATATGAATCTTTCTTGCTGAACGGCAGAGTCTCGATTCAATAATTCGACCGTCTGTGCCAGTTCTTCGAGGAAGCGGTTGACCTCTTCCCTGTCATACCCACGAAAGGTGACCTTGAACACCATTTGCTGGATATCGAGCGGTGTAATTTTCATGGCACCTCCCCAATACTATGTCCGTCCATGGCTACCGCGATCTGAAGTAGCGAAGGTACGATGGCTTTCTGAAGAAATACCAGGATCAGTATGAGAATAAAAGTGGAGAGATCGAATCCTAAACGCGTACCGACGACTCGGCGAATTGGAGCCAATGCTGGCTCGGTAACCTTTACCAGAAACTGCACAATAGGGTTCCATGGGTCAGGATTGACCCACGAGATGAGCGCGCGAGCCACGACGACATAGATATAGATTTCTAACACATAATGGATGATCGTTGCCGCTGCGCTCAGAGCATTGCCTATGACAAACATCAGCGCCCCAACTCCTTCGATCGTGTGGTGGCCGCTTCGACCGCCGCCATGAGCGTCGCACGGAACCCTCCCTGTTCGAGCTGATGAAGCCCGGCGATGGTCGTGCCTCCGGGAGAGGCCACCCGATCTTTTAATTGCGCGGGATGCACGCCTGATTCCAACACCAAGCGAGCAGCCCCGAGCACCGTCTGAGCGGCAAGAAGTTCGGCAGTCTGCCGTGGCAATCCCATCAATACCCCCCCATCTGCTAACGCTTCAATGGCCTGAAATATGTAGGCCGGCCCACTGCCGCTCAGTCCGGTCACCGCATCCATCAATCGTTCCTCAACCAGCACCACTCGACCGACTGCTTCGAATACTGTTCGAGCCACGTGACTGTCATCTTCAGACACCGCACTGCCCAAGGCCATCGCGGTCATACTCTCCCGAACCAATGCCGGAATGTTCGGCATCGCACGAATGATCCGCCTCGCTCCGGTCGTCTGTTCCGCGATGATCTGAATCGTCACCCCTGCCACAATAGAGATCACGAGGGCATGGCCCACGATCGAGCCAAGCTCACTGAGGACAACAGGAAGTGCCTGAGGCTTCACCGCCAAGACGACCACGTCAGCCCAGGCAACCGCTTCACGGTTGGCAGAACCAACCCGAATGCCGAACTGACCCTTTAAGCGATCACGGCGCTCGGGAATGGGATCTGCCGCCCATATCGACTCGGCAGGACGCACCTGGCCTGAGAGAAGTCCACCGATCATGGCCTCGGCCATCTGGCCACCTCCGATGAACGCGATCTTGCTCATGATCGTTGGGCTAGACATGCTTCGCTCCAAAAAAAATCAGTGCAAACCCGGACCACCGTGGTCCCCTCTTCAATTGCACCGTGACGCTCGTTCAACATACCCAGCGAACGCTCCTCAATGAGATGGTATCAATCAGTTGCCGTGGGAGACTTAAAGCCAACTCACACAGACACCGGAGTAGGAGCGAGTCTGATCCGAATCGTGAGTTGAACGTGAAATCGTCATGCGCCCCCTCGCCTCCAGAATATTCCCGCCTATTGTACAAAACCGCCGGGCAAATGTCAGCGCACAGACCCAACCCGACTCCTATCGGTGAGAGAGCAGAGTAATCCCACTAACCATCGTCCCGTTTACTCGACCTTCCCGTCGATAGGAATAAAAAAGCTGATCATGGCAGATCGTACAGACATTCACCATGGAAACAGCGGGTGCGGAGACACCGTCCCCTTCCACTTGGCGACGAATCAAGGCCTTGAGATCCAGCCGAGCCGTATGCCCTCGATAGTCACACACCACCGACTCCCAATCGGGCAATCCCACGCGAAGAAGGTCGAGGACGGGATCGTCCACTTCATAGCAGCAGGGGCCGGCCGATGGCCCAATACTGACTCGGAGATCCGACCTCGTCGATCCGAATCGATCCTCCATCAGCGTGAGAGTCTTCGAAACAATCCCCGCCACCGCGCCTCGCCAACCGGCATGGATCGCCGCGACGACACGCCGGCGTGGGTCATGCACGAGTACGGGGACACAATCCGCCGTGCGCACCGCCACTGTCACACCTGGTTGATCGGTCACCAACGCATCCCACCCGCCGTGAAACTGATCCGACTCAGTGAGTGGACGATCCAGCACCAAGGCTTCGGTCCCATGTACTTGCTTCACAGACAGCAGCCAATCACGCCCCTGTGCGCCGGACTGTCGGGCTGGGACCCCTACATCGAATGCCAGCGAGTCTGCATGACGGCGCGTTCCGAAGAAATGCCGAACGCCGTCGCGCGAGGACGCGAAGGCAGGAACCGTGATGACTGCTGCGTGCATGGCCATACTCCGCCGTAACAACTCCCCCCTACCGACGCGTCGTCTCAGTCGACCTGCTTACGCAGGAAGGTAGGCACATCCCACTCATCATCAGTGACCGGGGCAGTTCGCTCCATCGATCCTCTGCCATCTCCCATCCGCCGCAAGTAGGTTGGACGGTCGAGATCTTTGAAGGGCCTCTCCCCATACGATCGTTCTCCCATCGTCTGGCCGGTACCGGTGGTCACTGTCTGTGGTATAGAACGCGAAGCCCGAGCCGCAGCCACGGGGATCGGAGTAGGCAGATCTTCCCGTTCAAATCCGGTGGCGATCACCGTCACGACCAGGTCGTCGCCCATATCGGGATTGATCACCTGTCCAACAATGATGTTGGCTTCAGGATCGGCTGTCTGCTGGACGATCGTCGCCGCTTCCTCGATCTCGTGCAGCGTCATGTTCGGTCCACCGGTGATGTTCAACAACACCCCGCGTGCGCCCTCAACACTCCCTTCCTCCAACAACGGACTGCAAATCGCCTTTTGTGCCGCTTCGATCGCCCGATTCGTTCCACGCGCCACACCCATCCCCATCACCGCGCGCCCCGTATGCGACATCACGGTGCGGACGTCGGCGAAATCCACGTTCACATGGCCGGTGGTCGTGATCACGTCCGCAATCCCTTGAATCGCCTGTCGGAGCACGTCATCGGCCACCTTAAAGGCCTCGAGCAGCGGCGTCGCTTTGTCGACGATGCCGAGCAATCGCTGATTCGGGATCACGAGCAAGGTGTCCACATGGCGACGGAGATCGCGAATCCCTTCATCCGCATACACCATCCGACGATGGCCCTCGTATGAAAACGGCTTCGTCACGACCCCGACCGTCAAGATGCCGAGTTCCCGCGCGATACTCGCCACGATCGGTGCGGCGCCCGTCCCGGTTCCGCCGCCCATCCCCGCGGTTACGAACACCATATCGGCGCCCTCAAGACACTCCCGAATCTGATCCTTACTTTCCAATGCCGAATCTTTCCCAACTTCCGGCTTCGCCCCGGCTCCGAGCCCCCTGGTCCGCTCAGGACCCAGCTGAATCTTATACGACGCCCGCGACCGATCCAACGCCTGCAGATCGGTATTCGCCGCGATGAAATCGACCCGCGCCAATCCAGACGTGATCATGGTGTTCAGCGCGTTGCACCCGGCGCCACCGACACCAATCACTTTAATCCGAACGGGGGACACCACATCCTCTTCAAATGAAAACATCAGGACACCTCCCTTGTTAAATCCACGTGACGACCCTTCGTCGCGCACACCGGTTAAAAGAACTCGAACATCCAGGACTTCATACGATCCATTACCCTATGCAACGGACGTCCACTACGCAGACCAGCGGTGGCCATCTCCGCAAGGTGGCGTCGGGCATGGAGCAGCAGACCGACACCCGTGGCATGCATGGGATTACTGACGATGTCCCGAAGCCCTCCGACACCGCTGGGCCCGCCACGACGAGCCGGAAGATTCAAGACCTGCTCTGCCGCATCGGGCATCCCTTGCAACAACGACGTTCCGCCTGTAATCACGACCCCTGCCCCCACCATGCCCTCGTAGCCGGCCCGCACGATTTCCCGACGAACCAACTCGAATATTTCTTCGACCCGTGGCTCAAGAATCTCGGCGAGGTCACGGCGCGAGAACGTCCGTGCAGGACGATCTCCGACCGACGGGACTTCCACCGTTTCATGGCCCTGCACCAACGCGGTTCGGGCAATCCCGTACTGCAGCTTGATCTTCTCGGCTTCGGTCTGAGAGGTCAACAACCCGATAGCAAGATCCTTCGTCAGGTTCTGCCCACCGATCGGCAAGACCGCAGAATGTCTGATGCTCCCATCGAGAAAAATCGCGAGGTCAGTCGTCCCACCACCGAGATCGATCATGACGACTCCCAGATCGCGCTCTTCCTGGCTGAGGACGGCTTCACTGGACGCCAAGGGCTGCAGCACCATATCCACGACATCGAGTCCTGCGCGATTCACACACTTGATAATATTCTGCGCAGACGTCACCGCCCCGGTAATCACATGGACATTGACTTCGAGACGGTGTCCGGACAGACCCAACGGCTCCCGCACCCCCTCTTGCCCGTCCACCATAAATTCACGAGGGAGCACATGAAGAATCCGTCGTTCATGGGGAATGACCGCCAGAGTCCGTGCGTTTTCAATCGCACGCTGGATATCTTCTCGCGTGACTTCTGCCTTTTTGAGCGCCACCACCCCCTTGCAGTTTTCCGCGGAGATGTGGCTGCCGGCGATGCCGGTATAGACGGAATTGATCTGGACCGCCGCCATCAGCTCAGCTTCCTCGACCGCCTTCTTGATCGATTCCACCGTGCTTTCGATATCGACGACGACGCCTTTACGGAGCCCTCGAGACGGGCACGATCCCACCCCGATGATGTTGAGCGCTCCCGCATCGGTGACTTCAGACACGATGGCGCAGATCTTTGTGGTCCCAATATCCAACCCCACAAGAATCTGATCACGCTTCGGCACAGCCCTCACACCCTTTCTCGCACAATGACACGGTTGTCATAGCGCAGATCGATCTCGCTCACCGCGCGCGTTCCCTCATCGAATGATCCGGTTTTAAATGATGGATTCACTTTTCGGAACCGTTCCCACTGATCGACCAGAGAATCCTCGCCAAACTGGAATCGCACCCCATTGGCGAGCGCCACCACATTCGAGACATTCGAGAGATCGACCTCAACCCGCCCGTCGAAGCTATTGGCGATGAGCTTGGCCAATACGACCCCGGACTGAACCGCGTTGCGTACGCGTGCCTCTCCGCGCTGAAGAGACTGAGCCTCCAGCCCAATCAACAAGGGAAGCGTCGGGTCATCCTGCCTGCCCAACTTGGCAAGGAGGTATCCGCCCTCATCGCTCAACCAATGGTCCCCACCTGCCCGAATAATGGCGGCCGGCGTGCGCTCCATGACACTGACATGCAGTAGATGCGGCGGCCGGCGTTCGACCGTCGCCTCCTTGATCCAGGCATGTGCCCGCACTCGCTCGGCAAGAAACACGGTGCTGACTTGATGAAGCCCCATGCCGGGCTTCAAGACGAGCCGCTCCACTACTTCCTGTTTCGCCACATGATGAAGGCCTTCAACCTCTACCTCGCGGATCTCCAACCAGTCCTGAAGAATCGGTCCCATCCCTCGCGTGGCCATAGTCAGCCCCCAAGCCAACGCCGCAAGACCGACGACCCATAGTCCCACACGCAGTGCACGCCGGCCCCGCGAGCAGAGTCTCTCCCGGCGCGCCTGTTGATGCTCCTCCGAGATCTGACTGGCACGCGCGCCCTTCCATTGGTTCAACCGTGGGCCGATAGGAGGCATCGCTCGCTTCCCTATGAGCGCCTTCATGGCAGGCCCCCTTCGACTGACGAACGGTCGCGGCAGGCGGCACGAACGAGGGCGGACTCAAGAATCCGTTCGGTCAGCTCGTCATAATCGATCTTGGCCTGGGCCGCCGCCATCGGCAGCAAACTCGTTTCAGTCATGCCCGGTGCGGTATTCATCTCCAGCACGACAGGGCGGCCACGCGGGGTGATACGGAAATCCACTCTGGCCGCGCCTGCACAGCCCAGTACCTCGTAAGTGCGTAGCGCCAACGCGCGGATTTGCCTGGTCACTACCACAGTTAAAGGCGCAGGACAGAGATACTGGGTTTTCCCCTTTTCATACTTCGCGGCAAAATCGTAGAAGCCTCCCGGCGCCACAATTTCCACGGCAGGGAGCACCAACGGAGAATCGCCGGGCCTCCCAATGATCGACACCGTGACCTCATGCCCCGGAATGTAGGCCTCGACCATCGCCTCGGTGTCGTAGCGATGGGCCAAGGCCAGGGCGTCGTGCCATTGCGACGGCTTCCGCACAATGGTGACGCCGATCGTGGACCCTTGCGACGCAGGCTTCACCACAACAGGCCAACGCAATTTCGCCGCCCGTAGCAGCGTCGCACTTGAGACCTTCTCTCCGCGCTTCACGACTGTGCCGGCCGGCACAGGAATACCCGCTGAGGCCAAGAGTGTTTTCGTCGTCACTTTATGCATGCTGATCGCACTGGCCTGGATACCGGATCCCGTGTAGGAAATTCCCAAGGTGTCCAGAAATCCTTGGATCGTGCCGTCTTCCCCACCCGGTCCATGTAACGCCAGAAATACCAGGGCAATCTTCTGATCGCGCAAATCCTGAGAGAGCGTCGGGCCAACATCGATGGCCACCGCATCGTAGCCACGACGGGCCAGCGACCGATGTACCGCGGCGCCCGTCCGGAGCGACACCTCGCGCTCAGCCGATTGCCCACCCATCAGCACCCCAATACGGACGTGAGTCAGAAGGGGTCGTTCTGTCGGACGAGGCTCGCTCATATGGCTATCTCTCTCCTACGATTTTGAGTTCAAGATCTAACCGTATACCGGCCCGGCGGCGAATCACGCTACGGACCTTCCCGATCAGCGCAATGACATCCGCCGCACGCGCCTGTCCCCGATTCACCATAAAATTGGCATGCTTCAACGAGACTTCTGCATCGCCGACACGTGCCCCCTTGAGGCCGGTCGCCTCGATCAATCGGCCGGCGGAATCGTTCGGAGGGTTCTTGAACACGCACCCAGCGCTGGGCATCGCGAGCGGCTGCGTGTCCCGCCGATAGTGGAGATAGTCCTTGACGACGCGCTCGATCTCCGATCGTATCCCCTGCGTCAATTGAAGCCACACCCCCACGACGATGCCGCGCGGCAGCAAGGCCCGTCGATACTCGAACCTGACCTGAGCTGCCTCAAGATCCACAACCTGGCCTTTCATATTCACCATGCGAACGGCCTTGACCGAATCCTTCATCTCTCCGAGCTTTGTCCCGGCGTTCATCACCGCACAACCGGCCACAGTCCCTGGAATTCCCGCTGCCCATTCCAATCCCGCAAGAGAGTGGCGGATGGCATACCCCATCAACGTCGGCATCCCAACTCCCCCCTCCGCATACAGCACGGACCCTGGCTCTTCTGAAATGGCCCGCAACCGCGCCAGACTGACCACGATGCCGCGGATTCCCCCATCTCGAACTAACAGATTCGTTCCACCCAGGACGAACCACGGAATCTTGCGCGCACGCGCCTGACTGATCACCATGCAGACATCCTCAATATCAGCCGGTTCCACCACGACATCCGCCGGCCCTCCGATCTTGAACGAGGTGTACTCCCGTAGCGGAGCCTGAAAGGACAGGGATCCCCGGAGCCCTGCCACGGCAGTCCGCACATCGGCCTGTGTGAATCGCCCACGCACTCTCCCGGCTGTCGTGATCTGCCGACCACCTTGTTTCATGACATCATGCGGTGGGGGTCAATTTGGCCAACAATCCAAGCCCCGTCTTCCAAATATCCCCCGCCCCTAATGTGATGACGAGATCTCCCGATTTCAGGTGAGGCAGCACCTGATCCACCAACTGATCCTTGTGTTCCACAAAGGTGACAGACGGATGGCCGGCCGCACGGACAAGATCCGCCAACTTGGCTCCAGACACCCCAGGAATCGGCTGCTCCCCTGCCGCATAGATGTCCGCCAAGAACAAGACGTCTGCTTGATCGAACGCCTTCGTGAAATCCTCCAGCAAGTCTCGCGTCCTGGTATATCGATGCGGCTGAAACACCACCACCAACCGCCGGTCCCCCCACCCTTGTTTTGCCGCAGCCAACGTAGCTTTAATCTCAGTCGGATGATGCCCATAGTCGTCCACGACCATGATCCCGTTGGCTTCTCCTCGCAAATGGAAGCGACGCTCGACCCCGGCATAGGCCGCCAGCGCTTTCCTGATGAGGTCCACCGGCACATCCAATTCGATGCCGATTGCAATCGCCGCAAGCGCGTTGGACACATTGTGTCGACCCGGCACCGCCAGGCGGAACGGGCCCAGATTGCGCCCACGGAACTGCGCCCGAAACTCAGCGCCCCATTGGTTCAAACTGATCTCTGTCGCATAGAAGTCCGGCGCGACTCCCTCACGTTCACTGAGCCCATAGGTGTGATAGCGCTTCACGATGTTCGGAAACAGCGCCCGGAGGCGATCATCGTCGGCGCACAACACAGCCAACCCATAGAACGGCACTTTATTGATAAACTCGAGAAAGCACTCATTGATCCGTTCCATGCTGCCGTAATGATCGAGATGTTCCCGATCGAGATTCGTGACCACGACAAGGGTCGGAGACAGGCGAAGAAAGGATCCATCGCTCTCATCGGCTTCCGCCACGAGGAGATCGCCTCGACCAAGACGGGCATGACTCCCCAGCGCGTTCACTTTGCCCCCGATCACCATCGTCGGATCCAACCCGCCCTGCGCCAGCACATTGGCGACCATCGACGTCGTCGTCGTTTTTCCGTGAGCCCCGGCAATGGCGACTCCGAATTTCAGCCGCATCAGCTCCGCCAGCATCTCGGCCCGAGGAATCACGGGAACCTGCTTCGCCTTGGCCGCCACGACCTCAGGGTTCTGAGCCGACACGGCGGAGGAGATGACCACCACTTGCGCTTCCCCCACATTCGACTCCTGATGGCCGACAAAGATACGCCCGCCGAGCTCTTCCAATCTCCTCGTCGTATCGGAGGCCTGCAGGTCGGAGCCCGTCACTTTGAACCCCAGCGTCAACAGCACCTCAGCGATGCCGCTCATTCCAGAACCCCCGATTCCGACTAAGTGAATCTGTTGTGTCTTACGAAACATCCCTGCGCGCCTTACTCCACCAACCGGTGGATACGACTGTCATTTTATCCCTGTGGCCAAGACCACATTAGACTCCTGCCGCTCCAACAGATCGGGGGACATCATGATGTCCCCCCATGAGTGCGTAACATTCGCGGACGATCACCTCCGCGGCATCGATTCGCCGCAGGGAGAGACTCGCCGCTCTCATCGCCCGCAATCGCTCAGGGTCTCCGAGAATGCCCGCCACGGTGCGGACGAACAGAGATCCCGTGAGTGCAGATTGCGGAAGGAGCACGGCAGCCCCGGCCGACTCCATCACCTTGGCATTTCTCGTCTGATGGTCGTAGATGGCGGACGGCAACGGAATGAGGATGGCCGGCTTTCCACAGGCCATGAGTTCCGCCACCGTCATGGCTCCGGCTCTCGCCACAACCAGATCCGCCTCCCGTAGCGCCGACGGCATATCATAAATAAATGGCATGACCTGTGGCGTGATGCCGGCGCGACGATAGGCATCGGAGACCCGCGCATGGTCGGACTCGCCGGTCTGATGGGTCACGGTGAGATGCGGCAACTGCTTCATCAGATCGGGTAATCCTTCCATCACCGCGGTGTTCATCGCCTTGGCCCCCTGACTTCCCCCAAATATCAGCAGATGTGGCGGCACTGACATCTCTCGCTCCTGTTCAAGACCCTCCAGGAACGCCTTCCGAATCGGGGTCCCCACCACACGCACCTTGGAACGATCGAACGAATCAGCCGCCGACTCAAACGCAAGAAAGACGCGTTGGGCGAAGGGTCCCACCGCTTTATTCGCCATGCCGGGATTCGCATTCGGCTCTAGAATCACGCGCGCCACCCTCGCCAACGCTGCCGCAAGCACCATCATCGGACTCGTATAGCCACCGACCCCGATCACCAGATCCGCCCGTCTGGTTCGAAGGATTCTCAGGCACTGCCACAAACTGACCGGCATGGCACACAATCCTGTCAGCGCCCCCAACAGACTCTTGCCCATCACTGGTTTGGCACTGATCAACGCCAGCTCGAACCCCTCGTGGGCAAGCACGTTCGATTCGAGTCCCCGCGCCGTTCCCACGAACAGCACCTGCGTCCTGGGATCGGATCGGAGAAACTCTCGCGCTAAGGCCACAGCCGGATAGAGATGGCCACCGGTTCCTCCTGCGGCAATCACGATCGTCATTCGTGATCCGATCCACCACGTGATCCACCGGCATGCCGATCCCGAGAAATACTGAGCAAAATTCCCACCCCGATCAGACTGACCACCAGCGACGATCCTCCATAGCTCACGAACGGTAAGGTGAGGCCTTTCGTCGGCAACAGCCCCGTCACCACTGCCGCATTCACCAAGGCCTGCACGCCGATCAACAGGGTAATCCCCATACCGAGATAGCGACCGAACGGCTCCCGTGCGCGTGCGGCGATCTGAACCCCTCTCCAGACAAAAATGGCAAACAACAAGATGATCGAGGCGGTGCCGATGAGCCCCAGTTCTTCGCCGACCAACGCCAGGACAAAATCCGTATGCGCCTCCGGGAGGAAATAGAGTTTCTGTTTGCCTTCGCCCAATCCCACTCCGAACGGACCGCCGCTGCCGAAGGCCAAGAAAGACTGGGTGATTTGGAATCCGGCATCCGACGGATCTTTCCATGGAGCCAGAAACGTCATGAGCCGCTCGCGCCGATAACTGGAACCAAGCACCAGCGCCAGCATGGCTGGAATCGCACAGAGACCGAGAGTCAAGAGATGGGAGAGGCGTGCCCCGGCGAGAAAACACATGCCGATTGTCACCAGTCCAAGCACCACCACCGTCCCAAGATCCGGTTCGAGCAGGACCAGTCCACTCAGCAGTCCGATCACAATCAAGGCCGGAAGCAGGCCATCGAGGAACGACCTGATCTTGGCGGCTTTTTTGCTCAGATACGCGGCCAGATAGATGACCGCCACAAGCTTGACCAGTTCCCCCGGCTGCACCGAGATAGGCCCCAACAGCAACCATCGTCGCGCTCCCTTGCCCGCCACACCAATAGACGGCATCAGCACCATGACGAGCAGCACCACGATACCGGCCAATATCGGAATGGAGAGTTTTTTCCAGAGCGTGTAATCGAGTCGCGACATGAGATGCATCAACACAAGGCCAACGGCGAGCCAGGCGACCTGCCGCTTGAGGAAAAACCCGGGATCCTGATGCTTCCCATTGCCTGCCATAATGGCGCTCGCGCTGAACACCATGACGAGCCCCACCAACGCCAGGATCATGGTGATCGCCAAGAGCGTGTGGTCCGCCGCCACCCGTTGCTTGCCGGCCCGTTGGCCGGCGGTCTGGGGCCATGGCAGCGCCAGAGTCCCTGCTGATCGATGCGCCATGGCTCAGAATCGTCCCTTCCACGCCTGGCACGTCACGCCGGTAAGGCATGAATCAATGCCTTGAATTGACGGCCACGGTCTTGATAGTCCGCAAACATGTCGAAGCTGGCACAGGCCGGGGACAACAACACGACTTCTCCCTGTGAGGCCCCTTGCGCCGCACAATCCACGGCGTCACGTAGAGTGGCCGCCTCGGTCATCGTGGCGACACCCGCCCACGCCTGTCGCAACAGCGGCGCAGCCTCTCCGATCAGAATCACCCGCTTGACCCGCCGACCGACGGCCTGGGCGAGTCGAGAAAAATCGCCTCCCTTATCCCGCCCACCGGCAATAAGCCAAATCGGTTGTTCAATACTCTCCAGCGCTTTGAGCGTGGCATCGACATTCGTGCCCTTCGAATCGTTTACAAATCTGACCCCCCGACGCTCGCGGACAATTTCAAGCGCATGTTCGAGCCCGGGAAACGTCGCGAGGACCCGGCGAATCGCCTCGAGAGGACACCCACACAGCAGGGCATAGGTCGTCGCCGCCATGACGTTTTCCACATTGTGGTGCCCGATGATACGGATCTCGCTTCGATGGCAAATCTCCTGCCGCACCCCAGTCACCGTCGTCACGATCCTGTCGCCTTCGAGGTAGGTGCCCCCATGCATATCAGCGCCGATCGTCGAAGCCGTCGTAAATCCCAGTTTTTTGGCACGAACCTTCTGTCGAAGCCCGGCCACACGATCATCGTCAAGATTGAACAGGGCGAAATCAGACGCGGTTTGATTTTCGAAGATCCGTTGTTTCGCTGCGACGTATTCATCCAACGACTCATACCGGTCCTGGTGATCGACCGTCACGTTGAGTAGTGCGGCGATCCAAGGATGGAATCGATCGATGGTTTCGAGCTGGAAACTGGACACCTCGACGACGAGATAGTCGAACGGACTCGCCTTTCCTGCCTGGCTGGCGCGAAGGTCTTCCACCGCCGCTTCGCTTAAGGCGGTGCCCAAATTGCCGCCCACAAACGCCCGCTTGCCGCTCTCGGCGAGAAACTTGCCGATCAGAGTCACCGTCGTGCTCTTGCCATTGGTGCCTGTGATAGCCAGGAGGGGGCTTCGGAAGAACTGCGACGCGAGCTCCAATTCGCTGATCACCTTCACGCCACGCCGACGCACCGCTTCGAGCGGGGCGAGTCGAGAGGGCACTCCGGGGCTGATCACCACCAGGTCTGCCTCATCGAGCGACGACTCGTACCCTGCCCCAACGGTGATACCGACGTGATCGCGATCGATATCGCCGAGCACGGATGCCAGTTCCGCCGGTTCCTTCCGATCCGCCACCGTGACACGTGCTCCCGCCGCCTGAAGCAACCGACACGCCGCTACGCCGCTTCTGGCAAGCCCCATAATCGTGACACGCGCTCCCGCAAGTTCCACAGCTGTTTCTCCCACCATGCCGTTACCGAAGCTTTAACGTACTCAGACTCAGCAAGGCCAATAAGATGGCGATGATCCACAAACGCACCACAACTTTGGGCTCCTCCCACCCTTTCATCTCAAAGTGATGGTGGATGGGCGCCATGAGAAAAATACGTTTCCCGCGTGCCTTGAACGAGATCACCTGAAAAATGACCGAGACCGCTTCAATCACAAACACACCGCCGACCATGAGAAGTAGCAGCTCGTGCTTGCTGATCACCGCAACCGTGCCCAGCGCCGCTCCGAGTGGAAGTGAGCCCACATCCCCCATGAACACGGAAGCCGGATAGGTGTTGAACCACAAAAATCCAAGACTGGCTCCCAGAATGGCGGCAGTAAACACCGCAAGCTCACCTGCGCCCTCAATGTGCGGGATGAACAGGTAGTCCGACATGAGTCGATGGCCTGTGACATAGGCCACGATCGTATAGGCCATCGCCGCAATCATGACAGGCCCCACCGCAAGCCCATCGAGGCCATCGGTCAGATTGACGGCGTTGGAACTCCCGACAATCACGACCACGGCAAAGATGACGTAGAACCAGCCGAGATCGGGCACGATATTCTTGAAAAACGGGATGCTGAGCTTGGTCGTATACCCGGGCAGGAAATAGAGGGCCAGCGCGATCGCCAAGGCCACCGCCACTTGCGCCGTGAACTTCTGTCCCACCGATAGCCCCTTCGATTGGGTCTTCATGAACTTGAGATAGTCGTCGATAAATCCAATCGCGCCGAACCCCAACATGGAGATGAGCACCAGCCAGACATAGGGCCTCGCCATATCGGCCCAGAGGAGCGTCGAGAACACGACCGCGAAGAGGATGAGAATCCCGCCCATGGTGGGCGTACCGCTCTTCGCCAGATGACCTTTCGGGCCGTCGGAACGAATCTGCTGACCCAGCTTAATGTCTTGCAACTTCCTAATCACCCAGGGGGCCAACACAAAGGCGATCAAGAATGCCGTCACAGCCCCATAGATGATCCGAAAGCTCAAATATCGAGAGACGTTCAGAAATGAATATTCCGTATGAAACGGATACAGCCAGTTGTAGAGCATACGGTCTGAACCTTCACAATAAGCCGACCCATCGAGCCGACTCATGCACCGAACGGACGCCGACCTTTTATGATGCCTGCTTGATGACTGCCCTCATCCCCGTCAACGCTTGCACCACCTGTTCCATTTTCATGCCGCGAGAGGCCTTCACCAACACCACGTCCCCCTGCCGCACAATCCTCTTGAGACAGTCAGCCGCTGCACCCGCATCGACCACTTCGTCGATCTGCGAGCCTGCCATCCCCCCCTGCCTGGCTCCTTCCGCAATGTCTCGACCCAACGTCCCGCACACAATCAGCCGCGAGAGCCCCTGTGCGACAAGAAACTCTCCAACCTCCCGGTGCATCCGGCCCGTCTCAGGGCCGAGTTCGAGCATGTCTCCCAACACAGCAATCCGTTCACGTGCGGGACTCCACTGGGCCAGCAATTGGAGCGCCGCTTTCATCGATGCAGGGTTGGCATTGTAACAATCGTTGATGAAATGGACCCCGTGATGAGTCAAGACCTGCGACCGCATCGCCGCTGGACGAAATCGGCCCAGCCCTTGGGCAATCATCGAACCAGAAAGGTTCAGCGCCGTACCCACCGCCGCCGCGGCGAGCGCATTCGTGACATTGTGGTTTCCATGTACCTTGATTCGCACGATCGTGGGGCGGCTCTTTCCAGGGAGGTGTAAGCGAAAGGTCGTACCGTGGCGTGCATCGGACGTGACCCCGCTCGCACGAACATCGGCCATTTCTGAAAATCCAAACGACATCACGCGGCATTGGGCGCGCGCAGCGAGGTAGTCAAAGTAGGGATCGTCGGCATTCAACATGGCCATGCCGCCGGGCGGAAGCAGATCCAACAATTCCGCCTTGGCCTGCGCCGATCCTTCCATGCTTCCAAAGAATTCGAGATGATCGGGGCCGATATTGGTAATCACCCCGATCGTGGGCCTGACAATCTCACAAAGCCTGGTTGTCTGCCCCTGCTGATCCACCCCCATCTCAATCACAGCCGCTTGATGGCGAGCCGTAATCCGAAACAGGGTCGCGGGCACGCCGATTCGATTATTGAAATTCCCCTCGGTCTTCAGCACCGTCCACCGCTGAGCCAACACCGCCGCCACCATTTCTTTCGTCGTCGTCTTGCCGTTGCTCCCGGTCACCGCCACCACAGGAATCGTGAACCGACTGCGATACTGTGTCGCGAGCTGCTGGTAGGCGAACAGCGGATCGCGCACACCAAAGAGAAAGGGCGCAGATGGCCCCTCGATCCGGCGTACGGCTGGGGAGCTCGAAGGAAGCTGATAGTTATCCTGGACGATGGCTCCCACTGCTCCCTGTGCAAGCACGGTCGGCACAAACTCATGACCATCGAATCGATCGCCTCTGAGCGCGACAAAGAGATCGCCCCGGCGAATCGATCGGGAATCTGTGCTGATCTGTCTGATCCGGCGCTTCCCCGATAACGAGTCCTGCCCCGCGAGGACTTTCACACTGATGACTTCTCGTAACTCCTCGACCGTAAACAGCCCCATTGACTCCTCACCTTCCACGGCACTGAACATGGTCTGGATACTCACGCGCAATTCCGCAATTGCTGAATCGCCTCACGAGCCACCTCACGGTCGTCAAAATGCACTTTCTTGGCGCCGATGATTTGATAGTCCTCATGCCCCTTGCCGGCAATGAGCACCATATCGCCACGGCGCGCCTCGCGGATGGCAACGCCGATCGCCTCACGGCGATCCGGCACCAAGTGATACTGCACATGATTGCGGCGGACGAGTGCCTCGCGCACGCCGATCTCAACTTCATGGAGAATCGCCATCGGGTCCTCCGTTCGAGGATTATCCGACGTCAAGATCACCACGTCGCTGTATTCCACGGCAGCGCGTCCCATCTTGGGTCGCTTCCCGCGATCCCGGTCACCACCGCACCCAAACACGGTAATGATCCGATCAGTCTTTAATGCTTGGGCTGCCATCAGCAGCCTGAGGAGTGCATCTTCGGTATGGGCATAATCGACGACGACAGTAAAATCTTGGCCGGATGAGACCCGCTCGAAGCGACCTGGAACATTGGCAATATGAGCGGCCGCTTCGCGGATCTGATCGATGGTGGCCCCGTCATGCAGCGCGACTCCAATCGCCCCCAGCAAGTTATAGACGTTGTGCTCTCCGACCAGCCGGCTCTCGATCGGAAACGTACCGCCTGGAGTTGCTGCCGTGAATGTGGTACCGGCCAGCGAGAGATGCACTCCTTCCGCCTTGAGATCGGCTTGGTTCTGAATGGCATAACCCCAAACCGGCACAGGACAGGCTGCACGGATGGCAGCCCCTCTGGGATCGTCCAGATTGACGATGGCGCGCTTCCCGGTCTTCTGCCCTCCGGCCAACCCGGTAAAGAGTCTCCGCTTCGCGTCGAAGTACTCATCCATGGTGTGATGAAAATCGAGGTGATCCTGCGTGAGATTCGTGAAGACTGCCGTGTCATACTCACAGCCCGATGTCCGATCTAGGGCAAGCGCGTGGGACGACACTTCCATCACTGCGGCGTTAAGCCCGCTCTCGACCATCTTCGCCAAGAGTGACTGAAGATCGAGTGCACCGGGCGTCGTGTGGGAAGCAGGAACTGTTTCTTGCCCGATCTGGTATCCCACCGTGCCGATCAACCCTACCTTCCGGCCGATCCCTTCCAGTAACGCTTTGCAAAGATATGTCGTCGTCGTCTTCCCATTCGTGCCTGTCACGCCGATCATCTTCAGACGGGCGGAAGGATCCCCGTGAAACCGGCTTCCCAGAAGGCCGAGCGCCTTGCGCGAATCGGCCACCCGCACAAACGGGAGCGGCACTGAGGCCACAGGCGCCTGTGCGACCACCGCAACGGCTCCGGCCTTCATCGCCTGTTCGATAAACCCATGACCATCAACGCGCTCACCCTTTACGGCGATAAAGAGGCTCCCACTCGTCACGGCCCGAGAATCGTCGGTGATCCCAACTACTGGGCGACTGCTATCCCCGCTCTGCTCCAGGATCTCAACCTGCCCACGAAGCGACGCAAGCAACTGCATGAGGGTGATGGAGTCGCGCGCCATAGCGTTTCAGTGATCCCTCATCGCCAGTGCAATGTTTACCGTGTCTTCTCTGGCTACACCAAGATAGTTGAGCACCTGTTCCCCGACATGGCTAAATACGGGTGCCGCCACAGTCCCGCCCCAGGCTTCGCCTTGCGGTTCATCGACGACCACGATCATTGCCAATCGCGGAGACTCTGCCGGCACATACCCGACAAACGATCCGACAAACTGCGTGGAGGAATAGGCGCCGGTCCGTGGATCGATTTTTTGTGCGGTCCCGGTTTTACCCGCCACGCGGAAACCTGGGATGGCCGCCTTTGCACCCGTCCCATTCGTCACAACACCTTCCAGCATCGTCGTCATTGTCCGAGCCGTATCCGGAGACACGACTCGCCGCTTCACTTGCGGTCGCACTTCCTTCAGCACGCGACCTTTCTGATCGCGCACTTCGGATACCACGTATGGCTTCATCATCACGCCCTCATTCGCGAGAGTCGCCAAGGCCGACACCATTTGGAGGGGCGTCACCCCAATTTCCTGTCCCATCGAAATTGAAGCGAGCGATCGACGGCCCCAGTCTTTCGGCGCCTTCAAGAGCCCTCTCACTTCACCCGGCAGGTCGATCTCAGTACGTTGGCCAAACCCGAATGCTTGAAGATAGCGATAAAGTCGCTGTTCTCCAAGCGCTATCCCGATTTTGGCAGCGCCGATGTTGCTGGACTTTTGAATCGCCTCCGAAAACGTCATCCAGCCAAATTTGTCATGGTCATGAATCGTGGTGTTAGCGATCACCATCTGGCCGTTTTCACCGAAGACCATGGAACTGGGTGTCATCACTTTTTCTTCAAGCGCCGCGGCAGCAACCATCGCCTTTATGGTCGACCCAGGCTCGTACGTATCCGTCAGAGCGCGGTTGCGCCAGCGATCGGGGGTCAATGCGGCAACGACATTCGGGTCGAATCGTGGACTGACGGCCATCGCGAGAATCGCGCCAGATTGCGGCTCCATGACAATGATCATCCCGGACTTGGCACGAGAATGAATGACGGCTTCTTCAAGTTCTTTTTCTGCAATGTATTGGATCACCTCGTCGACGGTCAGCGTCAGCGCATGCCCCGGCGACGGCGCTTGCTCCATCACACCCTTGGGAAACACCGTGCGGCCTAATGCATCGCGTTGTAATACCGTGACGCGTTTTTCTCCATGCAGCTCCGAGTCGTATCGACGTTCAAGCCCCTCAAGCCCCTGGCCATCCATCCCGGAAAATCCGAGGACGTGAGCCAGCAACGGGCCCTTGGGGTAAAACCGCCTTCCCTCCATCACGATGCCAATGCCGTCCAATGACAGCTGCTCCAGCCGACGACCTTGCTCAGGCTCGACTTTTCGCGCCAACCACACAAAACTCTTGTCTTGCCGAAGTTTTCTCTCCAGCTCACTGCTTCGAATATGAAGCACCGGAGCAAGGTGACGGGCGACGCGCGAAGGACTCTCCAGCGACGTAGGGACGCCGAATACGGACGGCACCTCCACATTCATGGCGAGCACTTTGCCGTGCCGATCCGACACCATGCCTCTGGCCCCCTCGAATGATACGGTCTTTTGATGTTGCCGATCGGCCTTGGCCGTGAGTTCGGCGGCTTGAAGCACTTGGAGCGTGACCAACCGAAAGAGAATAATGCTGAACCCACAGAGGAGCAGAAGCACCACCACGTAGCGACGACCGCGAGATGGGCCGGCCGTCACTCGCGCCCCCTCCCGATTGAGTCATGTTTCGCCACACGGATGAGTTCCACGCGCGGGGGCACCAGGCTTGGAGCCTCTCCCGGCAGACGCACCATCAGCACTTGCCCCTGCTGCGGCGGAACAAGCCCCAACTTTTCTGTCGCCACCTTCGCGATCCGTTCTGGAGCCGTCAGCGCTGAGAACTTCACTTGCAATTGATCCCGCTCCCGTTCCAGCACTATTTTCTGGGTCTTTAATCGTTCGATCTGATAGCCCAATCGAACGACATCCACACGCTCCCACACGAATACGAAGACCAACAACACCCCGGCCACAATCGTCAGGATCTTCATGACTGACCCTCCTTGGATACCCGTTGGGCAGCCCGCAACTTGGCACTGCGGGATCGAGGATTTCGGTCCGACTCCTCCCTGCTGGGAACCTGCGGTTTCTTGGTGAGCACCACCAATTCAGGATCGTCCTTACCGGAGAGCGCCCGAAACGTGTGCTTCACAATCCGATCTTCGAGCGAATGGAATGAAATGACACAGAGGCGGCCGCCGGGAGACAACACATCGACTGCATCACGCAACGCCGGTTCGAGACAGTCGAGCTCATGATTCACTGCAATGCGAATGGCTTGAAACGTGCGGGTGGCACAGTGGAGACGACCATGCCGATATTTCACAGGAACAGCCCCCTCGATTACTGAGACCAGCTCTTTCGTCGTCGCCAATGGATGGCGTTCACGCGCGCGGACAATGGCACTCGCAATTCGTCGAGAAAACCGTTCCTCGCCGAACTGAAAAATTGCGTCGGCTAACTGCGTTTCCGGCCATCGATTGACCAGGTCAGCGGCGGTCTCGCTCATCGATTGATCCATCCGCATGTCCAATGGACCATCTCCTTGAAAGCTAAAGCCACGAGCCGGCTCGTCCAGTTGTGGAGACGACACTCCAAGATCGAATAGAATTCCGTCGACCTGGTTCATGCCGCTCGCCGCAAGGTGTCGTTTTAAGTCCACAAAATGACCATGGATTAGGAGCACGCGGTCGCCAAACCGTGCCAGCCTTTCTCGGCTGGCTGCAATGGCCACCCCATCACGATCAAATCCAATAAGTCTGCTGTCTGGATTGCTTGTTTCAAGAAGTTTTTCAGCATGCCCACTATACCCCACTGTACAATCAAGGAAGATTCGTCTATCCTCCCGAGCAAGCCAAAACAGCACCTCTTCTGACATAACTGGGACATGGCGAGATACACCCATTAAATATTACAAGCCATATTCACCCACTTCCTCCCACTAGATGGCAAGTATACACCCACCCTAAGACTTGTCAATTAAAAATTCATGTACTTATGAAGTTTGAAGGCTCTCTGTTTTTCTCAAATTTGATGGACAGAAATGGGGGATGATAGGGGGGGCCATAACTCCCTTGGGGAGAGCGTACTTCCACGGTATTCTCCTTCAAACCCTACGAAGAGAGCCTATTCGGCATCTGTGCATCTGGTTGAAGATCCTCACCGCCGACGATGATCGAACCGAAGATCCCTGCGCACGACGTTGGCGAGTTTTATTGACAAGGATTCACGTCGGATTAAAATGGCGTTATGCCTCCTCAATACCCACAATCACTGCGCGTAGTGACGGCAATCTCCCTGATCGCCCTGCTCAGGCTATTCTTGAATTTCGAAGAGACTGAGGCTAAGGACTTCAATCCCGGCAATCCCCTCAACGCACCCGCTTCCGTGTACTGGTGCCCATCCAAAACGCCCGATCAACAGATCTCGACAAAGAAGGGCTCCGGATGTCAGCCGCTCTACGACCAGCAAGCAGAAGAATCGTTTCGAGAAAGCGCACGGCAACAGGGCTACGATCTTCCGGATCGCGACCCAATAAGAATTGTGGACATGCAGAATGCCGCCTCACAATTTGCCGACCGATACCGAACGTTCTTGTCGTGCTGCTTAACGGCCAGTGATGCGCCTACAGATATCGTTGACTTGATCGACGAAGCAAACCACATCCTCAAGTCTGTTCAACAAAAAGGTATCTTCAATTCGACCGGATTCGGAGTCGGGAGTGGAGACGCCGGGTTAGGCGGTGGATCCGGGCAAGGTCCGAAGCTTGGGACATTCGCTCGTCAATTCACGTTGAGTGACATTGTCGGCACGGTCGCGCGGGCACGGGATGATCTGTTTACTCTCAAACAACGTCTGGAGAAGTTGAGCGCAGCGCAACAAGGACTCGGCGAAGCGGGATATGAACGAAGCGGTCAGCTGAGACTTCAAATACAAGAGGAAGAGGAGGCGATCAGGAAAGATTTTAAATCCAAAAAACCGCCATCATCCGCGCCAACCGGCATGGAGATCCAAGATACCACGTTGCGCTCAAGAATCGGCGGAGACATCGAAGATACCAAACTCAACCCAAACTTCGGCGCTGATATCAACTATTCCGTTTCCCCATACAGCAATGTAAGCGAATCGCTTCGTCCGCGGCGGGGTAACGACGTTCAGGACAGCAACCTTCCGCATCGACCAGGTACGGACTTACAAGAGACAGTGATCCCCAACAGCACCGGCTTCGAAATCGACCAATCTCAAAACCCAGACGGTTCCTCTACCATTCAGGGTCGCGGGGTCGGCCCCTCCATCGGAGACTCCGGTCTGAACAGCAAACAACGGTAGTTCCCGCTCCTACTTTGCCACCACCGGCGGCACCGATTCCCACGTCTCTCCCCTATCCTTACTTCGATACAAGCCGCTCCCGTTCGTACCTGCATAGAACAGGGCCGGATCGGTCGGACTCTGCGTGAGTGACCGGATATTGAGCGTCGCAAGGCCGGTATTAAGCGTACTCCATGTCGCCCCACCATCTTCGCTCCGGTGGACGCCTTCCCGTCCGCCCAGATACATGACGCCCTTTCTCGTGCGATCCAAGATCATCGAAAACAACATCTGATCTTGGAGCGATTGTCCGATCCGCACCCAACCCTTCCCTCCATCCGTCGTCTTATAGAGTCCCGCCAGCGTGGAGGCATATACCGTATCCGGCTCGAACGAATCGACCAACACCGACGTCACGCTAAGCGCCCGCGACGACTTAATGATGTCGGGCGACACAAGGCCGTTGTTCACCTTCTCCCAATGACCGGTCTCGTCGGTCGTTTTGTATACTCCGCCGCTTGTGCCCGCATAGAGGATTGCCGGTCTGGTTGGATCCATACCCAGCGTGACCACCATCAGCACTTCCTTCATCCCCTCCATTTTCTTCACCCAATGTTCGCCGCCGTCTTTGGTCTCGGACACCCCCATCGTCGTGGCAAGATAGATATGATTGTTGTCCGCCGGATCGAAGAGGAATTGATTGACCACCGACGAAATCGTCACATCGTCCAACCCAGAGCGCATCGAGGCCCAACGTTGCCCTCCGTCATGGCTCTTAAAGACCGCATCGCCCTTTGTGCCGGCATACACCGTGGCCGGATAGACCGGATCAAGCGCCATCGAAATCACACGCGAATGGCTCATCCCATGCGACAGATTCGTCCAGGTCCGGCCCCCATCGCGCGTCTTATAGATGTAGTCGTTCGTCGCAACGTAGATGATGTCGGGATTCTTCGGATGGAGCTGAATGACGACGATCGCATCGCTGCGATTGCAGCCCACGAGGGAAATTGCCAGAAGAAGAGCGAAAATAAGAATTCTAGCCATGCACAAGACAGGGTCTTACGGGATGGTCAAACATGTCGTCCGGCGAGGCCGCAGCGAGTGAAGGCCCGAGGCGTACCCTTGCGGTACGTTGAGGGTCTGAACGATGCGAGAACAAAGCTGGAGGCATTTTTTACCATCCCGTTACCAGTTACCGGTAGTTTGTGAACTGCAGATCAATCCCAAAATCTTTACTCTTGAGAAACGCCATGGCCGCTTGAAGGTCATCCTTGCTTTTGCTCAATATCCGCACTTGCTCACCTTGAATCTGCGCTTGCACTTTCAATTTCGACTCCTTAATAGCCCTCGCCACCTCTTTTGCCTTGTCCGCCGCGATCCCACTTTGAATCTTCGCCACCTGCCGCACCGTCCCACTCAGCGCCGGCTCCACAGTCCCATAGTCGAATGCCTTTAACGAGACCCCGCGCTTCACACACTTGGTCTTGATAATATCGATCACCGCATTGAGCTTATACTCATCGTCGGAGACCAAGGACAGCTCCTTTTCCTTCTCCTTCAACGTAATCTCAGTCTTGGTGTCCTTGAAATCAAAGCGCTGTTTGACCTCCTTCGTCGCCTGATCGACGACATTCTTCATTTCCTGCATGTCCACTTCCGACACCACATCGAACGAAAATTGCTCAGCCATAGTTCCCCCCACTTCTCGCGAGACGCGCGTGACTAGCGAGACTGGTTTCTCACGCTCGTCTCGCCCTTCGCGCTTTTCCCGCTAACCATTAACAACATCCCCCACCAGGCAACTGCAACCGCTGCTTTTCATCATCATGACGAATCGTTGTCTGCATTCTTCCCGGCGAACCTCCGCCCGCCATCACCACCACTTCGCTACTGGTGAACGGGCGCTTCAAGATCACATAGCCGTACCACTGCCTCATACTATCGCCCAAGACGATCACCGCGAGCAAGGCCACCACCGCCACCAGCCCCGCGTCCAGGTACAAGGCCAACGCATGTCCACTATCAGCGAGGGATGAGGCCTTAGTCACAAACATGCCGAACATCTCGTAGGACCCCATCAAGGTGACGGTCCCGACAAACAACATCGGCAACGCGGTGATCCACAAATATTGCGCCTTCCGCATCTTGATGAGCACCGTCGTGCCGATGCAGAGGGCCAAGGTGCCGAGCAACTGATTCGCCGCGCCGAACATCGGCCAGAGAGTCGAGATGCTGCCGGTGCCGATGAGATAGGCCCAAGCTCCTACGATCAACCCGCTGCTCACCGCCACGCCAGGCCACCAATTCATCCGCCGCAACGGAGCATAGAAACGCCCACCCATCTCCTGGATGAGATAGCGTCCCACCCGCGTGCCAGTATCGATCGTCGTCAAAATAAACAACGCCTCGAATACCAGCGCAAACTGATACCAATAGGCCATCAGTCCGTTCATGCCAGGGAGCGCGGAGAAAATGGACGCCATGCCGACCGCGAGCGACACGGCCCCTCCAGGCCGGCCCTCCACATCCACCTCGACAAGTTGTGAGAGCTCTTGAATCCTGGAAACAGGAAAGCCCATCGCAGCCAGCGCATCGGGCGAGAGCATGGTGTTGATCGCCAGATAATCACCGGGAATCAAGACCGATGCCGCAATGAGCGCCATCACCCCGACAAAGCTTTCCAGCAACATCGCCCCATAGCCGACCGTGGCCTGAGATTCCTGCTCGATCATCTTCGGCGTAGTCCCTGAAGAGACCAGCGAATGAAAGCCCGATACGGCTCCACAGGCAATGGTGATAAAGAGGAAGGGGAGGAGCGTGCCGGGAATAATCGGTCCGCCTCCGCTGGCGAAGATCGTCACCCGCGGCATCTCGATCGTCGGCGCCATGAGAACCACCCCCACGCCCAGCAACGCCACTACGCCTAGCTTCATAAAGGTGGAAAGATACCCACGCGGCACCAGGAGCATCCAACCAGGCAAGACAGAAGCCAGAAACCCGTAGCCGGCCAGTCCCCACACCAACGTCACCCGCTCAAGCTCGAACCAGCCTGCGACTGAAGACTGCGCGACCACCCGCCCGAAGATCACAGCCGCAACCAACAACACCAGCCCGATCAGAGAGACTTCCGCCACCCGACCAGGCCGGAACTTTTGAAGATAGAAACCCATAATGAGACCGATGGGAATCGTCATCGCAATGGTGAAGGTGCCCCAGGCATTCAGATAGAGCGCGTTTACGACGGCAAATCCCAACCCGGCCAACGCCACAATCACGATGAAGAGCACCGCCACCGCCGTCGCCGTGCCGGTGACAAGACCCAGTTCATCCCGCGCGATCTCAGGAAGCGAGCGGCCATTCCGCCGCATCGACGCCACCAGAATGATGAAATCCTGCACGGCTCCACCCAGCACCGCGCCGATCACCAGCCAGAGAAAGCCGGGCAAGAAACCGAACTGCACCGCCAGAACTGGCCCCAGCAATGGACCTGCCCCGGCAATGGCTGCGAAGTGATGGCCGAACAGGACGTATTTGTTAGTGGGATGGAAATTGATTCCGTCGTTCAACCGCACCGCCGGCGTCACCCGCTGATCGTTCAGCTCCACCACACGCCGAGAAATCCAGCGGCCATAGAAGCGAAAGGCCAACACATAGATACACGCCGCGGCCACAACCAGCCAGAGCCCATTTACTTTTTCAGTCGGATTGACGAGACCGACAACAAAGGCGAGAGAGACGGCACCAAGAATAGCGAGGCACCCCCAGACAAAGAACATCTTTAGACCTTCTTGGCTAGGTTTGCGGAAAAGCTGAACACCTCCTGGTGATGAACCCACTCTCCCTTGCCGGCTTGCTTCAATGAACGTCTGAGTGAGCGCATCGCTTTCCGATCACTGAGAATCTCGGCTGTCTCAATGAGCCCCAGGTATTGGTCGATACTGAGCAGGACGGCTGATGGGACACCGTGATGAGTCAGCGCCACGATTTGCTTCTGCTCCCTAACACGTCTCACCAGGCTAGCGAGCTTGGCCTCTGAGACGGATACAGAACGATCTATTCCCAATCCTGACGCCGACATGCGCGCATCCTAGCATAAAGGGGAAGGGGGCAGCCTGGTCAATCTCTGGTGCTCGCGCAACGCGCGGCCTCAGAAGGATGTGAAGGGAGCCGCCAGACCATCCTTCTTGCTCGCAGAACGCGCACAATCAGAAGGTGCTCCTCCGGTGCGCGCACGGCGACTCCCTTGGGAGAGAAAGGCTGATGTTGCAGAGTGGGCATCAAGAGACCCTCGTCGGATACACGCCGGCGCGATGCCCCCGCTTTAACGTTCACTCCCCTCGGCCGTACTGCGTCGGCAGAGTCGTCATATGTCATGGCATTTGACGACAGAAGCGACAGCTGATAGGCTCCCCTTCATGAGCCCTACGACGGTTATCCCACGCCTATTGAACCTGGAACACCTCCTGGAGAAGAAGTCGTACTTTCTCTTGGGACCACGCCAAACCGGGAAGAGCTTCTTGATCGCCAAGAGTTTCCCGAAGTCGCGCGTGTACGATCTCTTGGATACGTCAGTCTATCTTGGGCTCAGCCAACGTCCACAGCGCCTGGCTGAGGAGCTCACGCCCAAGGATCGCATCGTGGTCATCGATGAGATTCAACGGTTACCGGTGCTGTTGAACGAGGTCCACCGCCTAATCGAGCAGCGAGGCATCCGATTTCTCCTCACGGGGTCGAGTGCAAGGAAGCTCCGCCAGGGTGGGGTCAACCTGCTAGGAGGACGCGCGAGAACCAAATTCTTACACCCGCTCACGTGCCGAGAGCTGGGAGAACACTTCGTGCTGGACACCTTCATAGATCGAGGCGGGCTACCCTCGATCTATTTCTCAGACGATCCACGCGCGGATCTCAACGCCTACGCCGGTTCGTATCTGCAGCAGGAAATTGTGGCAGAGGGGGCATCCAGGAACATCGCCGCCTTCAGCCGGTTTCTGAAGGTAGCCGCCTATTGCAATGCTACGATCGTAAACTTCACGAACGTGGCCACGGACGCTCAGGTGCCACGCACGACTGTGTACGAGTACTTCGAAATTCTGAAGGATACGCTGGTGCTGCATGAGCTGCCTGCCTGGCGCGAGACGAAGAAACGCAAACCCCTCGCTTCATCGAAATACTATTTTTTCGACATCGGCGTTGTGGCGGCCATTCAAGAGCGACGCTATCGACGCGGCACGCCTGAGTATGGCGAGGCGTTGGAAACGTATCTCATGCACGAATTGAGGAGCTACACCGACTATGTATCAGGAGAGCCGTTGGCCTATTGGAAATCGACATCCGGGTTTGAAGTGGATTTCATTCTCGGAGATCATACCGCCATCGAACTCAAGGCCAGCGAGAACATTGCCGCCAAAGATCTCAAGTCGCTGAAGGCGTTAGCGGAAGAAAAGAAGCTGACACGCTATCTCTGTGTCAGCCTAGAGGCTCGCCGTCGACAAGTCGGCGAGGTCACGATCCTGCCCCTCAAGGAGTTTCTCAACAACCTCTGGGATGAGGCCTACACCTAATTTCCCTCAGAATGAAAAGCTCCAGCCCCGGCAATGGCCGCGAAGTGGTGACCGAACAACACGTACTTATTAGTGGGATGAAAGTTGACACCGTCGTTCAAGCGAATCGCCGGCGTCACCCGCTGATCGTTCAGCTCCACCACACGACGCGAAATCCAGCGGCCATAGAAACGAAAGGCCAGCACATAGATGCAAGCAGCCGCCACGACCAGCCAGAGCCCATTCACTTTTTCCTGTGGATTGACGAGACCGACAACAAAGGCGAGCGCAACGGCACCAAGAATGGCAAGAGAGGCCCATAAGACCAGCTTTACTGCGGACATGCGGGCATCCTAACAACCCGTCAGGCGCTTGTAAATCAGCATCGGCCCCGTTATTCTTGTGAACCATGGCTACCGCTAAAGCACCCCTCATCAGCTCTTCCCCAGACGTGCTCGGGGGCACACCTGTCTTCGCGGGAACACGCGTGCCGGTTCAGACCTTGATCGAATATTTGGAAGGTGGCGAAACAATCGACGACTTCCTTCAAGGGTTCCCGACCGTCTCGCGAGAGCAAGTGATCGCCTTCCTTGAAGAAGCTAAAACCCGCATGCTCGTCAAGGCTTCGTGAAAATTCTTCTCGACGAGTGTGTTGACCGACGATTCGCAAAAGATATTCAGGGGCATGAAATCCTGACGGTTCCTCAAGCACCGTGACCGTCGACCGTAACCTGGCCTTTCAACAGAACATCCCGCAGTTCACCATCGCTGTCATCGTGCTCCAGGCCCAGACCAACCGCCTGAAAGACCTTCGCCCACTCCTGCCAAAACTCCAGCAGATTCTTCCCCTTGCTTCCAAAGGTGAAGTCAGCCAAGTGAGTCTGTAACAAGCACCTTCGAAGCGCCAGCGTTCACGGCGACATGCGCGCCCTAGCACAAACGGACGGGAGGACACCCTGTCAGTCCGTTGCTCCCGGAGCAGAGGAGGGGATAGAAGCTGAGGTACAGTGGACCCCTCCGTCAAGACACTCATGCATTGAGTTTAAGAGGGTAACCGTTTACATGCAGCGGAACGGCGCTGCCCCGGTGTTCTCTTCCTTGTTGTGTTTCTGGGCGAGTGTGTTCGGTCTTGCCGAATTGATCCACAATCCTGGCTCCGCCGCCACTCGCTGTCCGGTAGACCTCGTCCGGCGTCACGTCATTCAACGCCTGGTGTATTCGTTCCGTGTTGTAAAACACGAAGTAGTCCGTCAATCCCCGCTGTAATTCAGACAGTGTGGTGTACCCTCTCAAATAGATGTCTTCGTACTTGACGCTCCGCCACAGCCGTTCCACAAAGATGTTATCCAAGGCCCGTCCGCGTCCGTCCATGCTGATGGCAATGCCGTGCGCTTTGAGGACGCCGGTGAAGGCGTCCGCGGTGAACTGGCAGCCCTGATCGGGGTTGAAGATCTCGGGGATGCCGTAGCGCTGCACGGCGTGCTCCAGCCCTTCCACACAGAACCCGCTTCCAGTGTATTCGATAATCGCCATGCCAGCACTTTGCGCGAGTACCAATCGATCACGGCGACCAGGTACACCAATCCACGCGCCAAGCGGATATAGGTAATGTCCGTACTCCACACGTGGTTGGGATGGGTCACCCTCATGCCTCGAAGCAGATAGGGATACACCCTGTGCTGCGGGTGGGAGCGACTCGTGTTCGGCCCCGGCGCCATACCCGCGAGCCCCAGGATGCCCATCAACCGCTGGACCCGCTTGCGGTTGATCCGGTGCCCCCTGCCGCGCAGGTACACCGTGATCGTGCGGCTGCCGTAGAACGGGTGCCGGGTGTATTCGGCGTCAATCAGTCCCAGCAGTGTCAATTCCTGCTCGTCCGGTATGGCGGCTGGGTGTGGCGCATAGAGCGTGGAACGCGTCACCCCGGTTAGTGCACATTGCCGGGTCAGGGTCAGTGGTTCATGGGGGCTCACCCAGCCTGTCCGCGCGGCTACAGGCATAGCCCAGACTTTTTTTTGAGCCAGTCCAGTTCCATCTTGAGCCGCCCGATCTCGGAGTAGAGCCGCTCCGGACTTGCCGACGGGTCAGCTGGTTTCGGCCCGCGCTTGGCGTCGAAGAGGTCTGCGGCCTGTTCGTGCAGGTCCTTCTTCCATTGCCCCACTTGGGTCGGATGGACCCCGTATTCCTGGGCAATCTCGTTCACCGTCTTGACTGCTCGGATCGCCTCCAGTGCCACCTTGGCCTTGAACGGCCCACTGAAATGCTTGCGCGTACGTGTACTCATGACCTGCTCCTTTTTACAGCAGGCTACCACCTTAAACTACTGTCTGGAAATTGGGGTCCACTATAGACCCAGTCCGATCCAGACCAGTTCGCGGAATCGCCGGAGCAACACAAGAGCCATACTAGTCGCGGCTATGATTTAACGTTTTTCCGGAAGAAATTTGCAATGGCGTCTTTTCCAACTTGGCCCTGGGCGGCCTGCAGAACGAGCGCTTCAAAAGCCGATTCGTCGGCCTCCAGCGTGAGACCGTTTAGCTTCATGAATACGAACGCTGCCATTGCTCCCGTCCGCTTGTTGCCATCGATGAACGGATGATTTTGAACAATATGATAAAGATAGGCAGCGGCCATCTCGAACAGGTCGGCATGAAGATATTGATCTCCAAACCCGGCTTCCGGCATTCCGAGTGCGGAATGCAACAGCTCAACATCGCGAATACCAAGCCCCCCACCATACCGCTGAATTTGGTCGGCATGAATCTCAATGACATCCTCGACTGAGAGAAATATCGTAGCAGACATTCGCTACGCCAGCCTTTTCAGCATCTTCCCATATCGTCGGTTCCCTTCCTCCAACGCCGCCTGGAACTTTTTCTGCCGCGCAGGAGTCTGGGCCGGTGTCACGATGAGACATTTCCCATCCGTTTTGATGTTGAGGGGGGTGTCGGCATCGATCTCCAGGAGATCGAGGACTCCGCGGTCGAGCACGAGGGCGAGACTGTTCCCATGTTTCGTCAATTTCTTCACCATGCACACACCTCCATGATTGGTACTACAGTGTATTGACATAGTAGCACCGTCATGCCATCCCGTAAAGCATCCTTCCTACTACTTCATCGGGCATAACCTCTGTGCTGTGACAAGAGAAAAAGTGAGGGGACGTCGCGCATCGGACAGGCACAGTTTTACTTCATGACCCCGCCAAGCTCGCTCGTCACCTCTTCAAGGGTGGGGGCTGATTGATCTTCCACTGCGTGTCTCTTTCTCACCTACCCACCCACTGGCACGCCGAGACGTGCCATTAGCCCAAGCGAGGGCCTTCGGAGACCGCGCGTTGCGCGAGCACAGAAGATCATCAGACTCCATTCCCTCTTCCAGGCTCACTCGTCCTACTCACTCAAGGACAGTCGTGCTGCCGCTGCGGGCATCAGAGCCCTGTTGGTGTCTTGCCATAGCGAAGCGCCGTGACCCGTTCTTACGGGTGGCGCAGCCTGTTCGACGTTCCGTTCGACGATGAGTCGAAACGGAACGAGTTGCTGCGCCAAGCGGGGCTTCGCTATGGCAAGCACAAACCTTCTCAACGATCCTTCCAAGCTAACTTGGCACCCCAAGGGATGGGGTCTGATTGATCTTCCACTGCGCGCGTCCAACGAGGGCTTTCTCAAGCCGGCGTTGCGCGAGCACAGAAGATCATCAGACTCCATCCCCTCCCCCCTCTATTGGGGAATACCTTCCCACCTCCCGACTCCGTAGACTCTGATCCACCATGGAGCAGGACAGACCCTACCAACGCAGCCTCTACCGCCTATCCGTCATCTATCCAGCGATGTACTGTATGCTGTCGGCAGTCGGTGAAGGGACCATGACAAATCTTTCGGCAATGGGGTGTACGATCGAAACCGATCAGCCCCTATTGGTAGACCAAAACGTCGCATTGCGTCTGATACTCCCCGATCAACAGGAGTCGCTGCCGATCGATGAGGCCCACGTACGGTGGGTGCATGGCAATCTGGCTGGGATTGAATTCACCCACGTGGAACGGATCGCCAGCCTCCGGCTGCACAGCTTCGTGTGGGACGGGATGGTCCAACGGTTCCTCTCGATTCAACAGAAGCGCGCGACGTCTTAGCCCGCATGATTCATGAACACTTCTGCAGCAATCGCCAGTCCGCTGCTACGACAAGCCTTCGGTCGGCGGGCTCGCCCCTCGGACCTTCAACGTCCTGCACGAGTACGCCGCAGGGCCTCAAGGCTCCGCGCGCCGCTCTCGCAACGCGGCTCAGCGATTTCGTCCCTCGACTGTGCTCGGGACCCTGAGCTTTGTCGAAGGGCGGCGAACCGTCATGAATCATGCGGGCTAGGCGCCAACCGGCACGGCAAATAGCCTCTGTGCCCCTTGCCCCTTTCCTCTCGCCTTCGCTATACTTCGGGGCATGAGTATTAGAAACGCCGGCGGGGACTGGGAGCCGATGCTGTTGGGGATTGAGCCTCGGAACTGCATGGTCTGCAAGGAAACGCTCTACCGCAATAAGACGTTTCTCAGCGGCGGCTGGTCTCGTTGCGCCTTGTGCGAGGAGTTTGTCCATTACAGCTGCTTGGCCAACGGCAAAGTCTCGTTTCTGAAAGCCCGCCCTCGTGTGTGTAAGACCTGCCGTACGGCCCAAGAGGGCGGTCCTATATCTCCGCCGAAAGCCCCGGTTCCGGTGGCCGTCGGGTCGTGAGTCTTCACACACAATCAAGCCCCGTAGAAGCCCGTCCGGGCTGGCGGCTTACCATTTTTTCCGACTCAGTCCGATTCATTCTGGCGCCGCTCATGCTCCTTCTCAGTGGATTTTTCACAGCGAACTTTCTCATCAGCGGTTCCTATACCTGGCCACGGACGAGTCAGACGGTGGCGCTGACGCTTACGGTATTGATCCTCTCCCATGAATTCGTCTACAAGGAGCAACGGTCGCGTCATATCGCGCCGAATCGTGCGTGGTCGGCTGTGCTCTATTCCTGCGTGCTCCCTTACCTAATGGGCATATTGGTGATGGTGGCTCTGTGGGCGCTCTAAGAAGATCGTTGTCTGGTTTGTTTCGTCTGTCTGGTTTGTTTGGCTGAACGAAACTAACCAGATGAACCAAATCAACCAAACAAACCAAATGAACTAGACCAACCACCACGATGAGGACAATCAATGGCGGAAATTATCCGTAGCGGAGCCTTTCTCCAACAATGTTGGTCGGTGCATCCGCTCTGTCTGACGGTCAAACGCGTCGAGCCGGAGCGTATCGTGGTGCTGACGTGCCGTTCCTGCCGCATGGTGCATCGGGTGACCACCGGCACGATCACCAGATACGTATCGACGGGGGATTCCTCCTTACCTGAACCGGATCCTGCGCAGCCGGATGGGCTCGTAGCGCTCAGGACCTGTATGGGCGCCCATGCTCCCGACCTGTCGGTTCGGGAGATGGATGTATTTCAAGATGCGGTGTGGGTCCGCTGTGCGAAATGTCGGGCGCAATACGACCTGACGGTCTCCCAGTTCGAAACACATCAGAAATAGCCGGCGCGCCCCACTGAGAATACTCAAGGCCGTCCAGCGCGGCCGCAGCGAGCGAAGAGGCGAGGCCTACGCTGCTGACGGACTTATCCAGCATCCTGCTAGCCGATTGATGACCATGCCATCACAGTTTACTGACGAAGAAGCGGCCTTGATGGCCGATCCCCATTTCTTTCTGGCCAAGGCGCAGATCATGGACAAGGTGCGCCGCTTGCTTACAGCCACGCATGTCTCATTGAAAGAGGAGGTTGAGTCGGCCGTTCTCGCAACCCCGCCGGACTTCAATCCCGCTCACTATCATTTTGTGAAGGGGGAGCATCTCGAATTCTTTCCGTACCAATACCTGGACTTTCCGAAACACTTTCACAACTCGAACGCCTTTACCTTTCGGACGCTCTTCTGGTGGGGGCACCACGTCGTGTGCGCCTTGATCTTGGAGGGGGAAGGAATCAAGCAGCACAAAGCACGGATCGTGGACCGGTTTCATCAGCTCGCCGGACAGGGGCTGGAACTCTCGTTGGCGCCGACGTTGTGGGAATGGAAGCGTGGTGAGGGGTATACCTTGCCGATCACCCATGATCGCAAGGCACAGATCGCCGCCGTGTTGGCCGAACGGTCTTTCGTGAAGATTGTCCGGTTCCTGCCGTTTTCAGACCCACAAATTCAGTCTGCTCACATACCGGAATTCAGCCGCGAGACCTTTCGGGCTATTCTCCCGATCGTCACACGCTAGCCCGCATGATTCATGACGGTTCGCCGCCCTTCGACAAAGCTCAGGGTCCCGAGCACAGTCGAGGGACGAAATCGCTGAACCGCGTCGAGAGGCCTGTACGCGGAGCCATGAGACCCGGCGGCGTAGTCTCTGTGCTACGGGGGCTGCGTTCACGGTGGAACGCAACTGGCGGGCTTTTCGAGCATCCGACCGCTCGGCATTTGTCTCTGATCAGGAACTTGGGTACACTGAGCCAGCGTCGACGGTGGGGCGGTCAATTGCAGGGAGGATGACATCGTGAAACAGGTGAGAGAGCGACTTGGCATCAGTCTCGTACTTATGGCCTGTCTGCTGATAGGGACAGGGTGCCGAGGCACCGGAGCAACAGTCTATATGGATCTTCAGCAGAAACATGCGGCGGCGCAATTCACAGAACCGGAGCCAGTCAGGATCGTCATTGAGCCTTTCGAGGATCGTCGATCGGAGAAGGGTCGGCTCGGTCTGCGAACCCATCTATGGGGCGGGGTGACCTACTTCGATGTGGTAGGGGGGCGACCAGGAGACGTGATGGCCCAGGCTCTCGCGGATCGTCTGAAAACACGAGGATGGAAGGATCGGGCCTGGGATGTGCGGGTGGTTTCCAGTGGAACCGTGACGAACCAGGACGATGCGGATATTATCATCAGCGGGCAGTTACACGATTTTTCCGCCAACGCCAAGAGTCGGCTCTTCTCAACGGTGGTGACCACAAGCAGCAAACTGGTGATCGACGCAAAAAACATCGGCGACCAAAGCTCGACGACCAAAAGTATCGAGAGCGCGCAACGTGAAACCCTGTTCTGGCTCAGCCAAGACGATGTGCAACAGCTACTGGCGATAACCCTGAAGGACGGTATCGATCGATACCTAGCCGATACGACGATCGACCGCAAGACGTTGAAACCGATACGTTGATAGACCGAGGGAAGAGATGACCCACCGTGCGTGAACGTCGTTGGGAGACGACCTATCCGCTGACCTTCGATCAAGTGCTCGCCGTAGGCAGACAGCTGGCTTCGTTGGGATTGAAGCCGGCGGTGCCTACGAGGGATGTCATTTGTTACGTTGAAGAGTGGACGGTCGACGCTCCTCAAGATTTCGACCAGCTGGACGCATGGTCCACGGAGGATATGACCCTGATCCATGTTCGAGAGGGATGGCGGGGCGATTTCTTTCTCCTGGCCGGGGCCTACCACACCGTCTATCGACAACATCAGGATGTCGGGACCTACTGCTCCGTCAGCCATCCCTGGCGCCTTCGCGAAGCGCTGCAGCTGCATGAGCAACGCCACATGTTGTGGATCGGGTTTCGGCACGCCCATTCGTTTATCCGCGTCCGCCTGCAGACCCAGGAAGTCGTCACCCCGGGCGAAACGCGCGGAGACCGTGAACGAATGCGCTGGTTGGATGAGCGGCGCGCCGCCTTCCTTGAAGCCATCGCCATACTAGAACTGCCGATTGAGACCCATGTCGAGAAGGGCGCGGTCGTGCTGCAGCCGTCCGATCCCACTATCCCGTTCTTCTGCTCTTGGCCCGACGCATTCGGTCCCTGCCAGTTTGAATACAACATCTCCGACGCGTTTCAGTTCTTAGTGCCGGCCAGCAAGCTCGCCGCGACGTTCGCGCCGGAACCGGCCGGGGTTCGATCCTACCTGACGGGATTTTCAGAGGAGGCCTTGACCGAGTTCCAAACGATTGAACCGAGGTCTCGTATCGCGTATCGCTGCTCGGTCCATTGCCGCCTCGACGATCTGCCGGAAGTACTGAACACGATTCAGCCGGACGGTCGTCTCTACGCCACGTTGTGCGAGTTTCAGACGCAGGTTCTGTTGCCGAACGCCGACGATGCCTCCGCCATCATCGGCGTTGTCGGATTGAATGGACAGTTCCAGATTGAGGCTCGCCTGAACCGGTCACCACTCAACGATGACGCCATGGTTGAGTGGTTGGAACGGCTGATCGGACATCCCGTGATCTATGCACCCCTCCCCGCCTTCGTCTAGCCCGCATGATTCATGACGATTCGTCGCCCTTCGACAAAGCTCAGGGTCCCGAGCACAGTCGAGGGACGACATCGCCAGGAAAACGCGTTCCTCGTGAAGCGTCGTTCGTTTGGGAGTAGAGTTACTGGTTTCAAGTTTCAGGTTTCAAGTTGTCCGAAAACAACCTCCGAAAACGTGAAACTAGAAACTTGCAACTTGAAACCTTTGAATCAGATACGCTTCACGCTTCACGAACGACGTTTCACGCATCGAAGACGCTTCACGCCCAAGAGCAGCGAATCCGCGATTACAGTAGACGCGCTCATGAATGAAGCCGGCTAGGCTCCATTCCAAAATCCAAGTTTTGATTGAACAAACGCTGTCTATTTCGCACAGTAAGGCGGTGAACCCGTTCGCTAAGATTCAATCTGCCCTGGGCAAGCCCTTCATGCCGGCTCTGTTCTTTGCCTCAGGTGTGACCTACGACACCGTAACGCTCACCCGCATCGATCGTCTTCTCGATAATCTGATTCTCCTTCTCTACCTTATTGCGCTCGGTTTTCTGATTGTCCTGACGGGCCGGCTCGGTGGAGCCAATGATGCAGGACCGCCGGCTGCACCCCACACTTCAGCTTGTACCAGGTTCTTGAGGAAGGCACGACCCTACTATCCGATGGCCATGCAATTTCTCCTAGGCGGACTGTTCAGCGCCTATGCGGTGTTCTATTCGCGGAGCGCCACACTCACACGCACCGGTGTGTTCCTGGGTGTCCTGGTGCTGTTGCTGGTCGCGAACGAATTCTTGCGTAGCCGGCTCTCGAATCTGCGCCTCCTTGTCGCGTTGTACGCACTAGCCTGCTTCAGCTTCTTCACGTTTTTTCTACCCGTCATGATTGGAATGATTGGGACATGGATATTTCTATTGGGAGCCGTTCTGAGCGCAGGGGTGACGTTAGGCGTGATCCAGCTGATCTACCACCACAATCCCGACCGTTCGCGGGGGGAGGCGGTATTGGTCGGGGGGCCGGCGATCGCGCTCATCGGCATTCTCATCGGATTCTATTTCATGAACTGGATTCCTCCCGTGCCGCTTTCGATGAAATTCGGCGGCATGTATCGAGAGGTGCAGAGGCAGGATGACCGGTTTGCGCTCAGTTTCGATCGTGAATGGCATCAAATCTGGAAGCGTTCGCAGAGTCCATTTCCAGCAGATGAGCCGATCTATTGCTTCACCGCTGTCTTCGCCCCGGTGGCGTTGAATACGACCGTCTACCACCATTGGTACTTCCGAACGAACAGCGAGAAGCCCTTCATCCATGCGGACAAGATTCCGATCAAGATTGCCGGTGGTCGTGAAGGCGGCTACCGTGCCTATTCCTTCAAGCAACGGCTCGATCCAGGCGACTGGCGTGTCGACGTCGAAACCGAAGACGGACGAGTGGTCGGACAGGTGTCTGTGGTGGTGTCGGCACGGGAAGAAACAGGGGCCACGCCCAGAACGCTCCTCTACTAATCCAATGAAACGGCTCAGCGGCTTCACGCTGCTCGAAGAACAAAAAGGCGAAGGGACGCCTGCGAGCAAAGGCGACCGCATCCTGTTTAATATGAGACTGTTCCTGAGCAAGGGTGATGAGGTCCTACTGAACGAGACGCACGCGAAGTATGTTCCGGCGGAGATGATACGAGTTGTCGATGGAGTGACATTGATCGAGCACACAATCGTACTGGGGCGCCGCGAGGCGATAGCCGGTGTCGAGCATGCCTTGCTGGGCATGAAAGTGGGCGGCTATCGGAACGTGCGCGTGAGCCCGCACCTCGCCTATCGCGACAAAGGCTTACCGGATCTCGTTCCTCCCAATGCGGTGTTGATTTGTGAGATCTGGTTGCGCGACATTGTGAGGGTCCTTCCGAGTAAAGCGTTGTCTGGTGTGATGTGAGCCCTCGCACCTTAGGATCGTGTCCCTCCAGCCCTAGCTGCGTCTCGACCCAGGCCTAGGACGAGGACCATGCGATCGCACCGTTTTACTGACGGCTCTATACGCGGAGCGGATTGCAAGGGAGCAGCAAGTTCGCTAGACTTCCGCTATGGCTATAGGGATGCATCGTTAGTAGCAAGACGGAGAATAACCCATGAGTGAGATTGAACAGCTTGAGAAAACGGTAGCAAATCTCTCTCCCAAGGATTTGGCTCAGTTTCGAGCCTGGTTCCTTGAGTTCGATGCGCGCGTGTGGGATGAACAAATCGAGACGGATCTTAAGGCCGGAAAGTTGGATGCGATCATTGCGGAGGCGCGAACCGAGTCTGAACAGGGTAAAGCACGACCCCTGTGAAGCATACGGCTTCGTCACGATTTTGGACCGCCTATCAGGCCCTCCCCGAAGACATTCGCTCCCTGGCTGATAAGAACTTCACGCTTGTGAAATCCAATCCGCGGCATCCTTCTCTTCGCCTGAAGCACATCGGAGAGCTCTGGTCGGTACGGGTCGGCGATCACTATCGAGCGCTTGGTTTCGATGCCCAAGGTGGAATCAACTGGTTCTGGATTGGCACCCACGCTGACTATAACAAGATCATCGCTCAATGACTCGTCACGAGCCTTCCAAGCAACTTCCTCCCTGCCCCTCCAGCCCCAACTGCGTCTCAACACAGGCCCAGGACGAGAGCCATTCGATTGCTCCCTTTCGCTATCGTACGTCTCGTGCTGAGGCGAAGGAGGCGCTCAAGGAAGTTATTCGTTCCTTGCCTCGCATGCAGCTTGTCGAGGAAGACGAGGCCTACCTCCACTATGAGTCCACCAGCCTGTTGTTTCGCTTCGTTGACGATATCGAATTGTTGTTCGATGATCAGGCCAAGATTATCCACTTCCGTTCTGCCTCACGCACCGGCTACGGCGATTTGGGCGTCAATCGCAAGCGCATGGAGCAGATACGTGCGCTCATTGAGCAACGGCTGTAGCCCCATTCGCGATTTCATTTCGCATTGTGTCGCCTCATGCATATGATGGAGGAAGCTGGAGGCTGGAGCCATGGGATTCAAGCGAAAAACGTCACGTGTCGAAGTGAGTCGGGCCGGCCGTTTGCAGAGAGGGGGTCTCTCGGCACCATGCACAGTGCTGAATGTCAGCGAGACCGGTGTCAGAATTGAGAGTCGCTTGTTCGTGAAGAGCGGCGATGCGCTCCAACTCGTGATCGAGCTTGAGCAAGGGAGAACGTTGAGCTGTGGGCTGCAAGTCGTCCACGTGCGTTCCCCTATGTTCGGTTCGAAAATCACTTCGATCAGTCCGGAAGACAGGGAACGACTCACCCATATCTTCGACGATCACCTGCAGACCAGTTACTCCCGCCGGTAGCCGTTCTACGCGATCACAGATGGTAGGTCGAGTCTAGCCTCAGTGCCTTTCCTCCCTCCCCACCCCCTGGAAAAACCGTCCTCAAGAGCAGCCTAACCCTGCCAGATACCCAAGGACCACGCGCCTGATTTTCCAGCCATAGACGGATCGAGGACGTAGCAGGCCGTTCAAAAATTCCTGACTTCTCACCCTCCCGCCCTGAGCCTGCCAAGACAGGCTTGTTGCCCAAGGACGCGCCGTTCCACGGGCAAGGCCGCAACGAGTGAATGGCCGAGGCATCTCCTTGGGTTACGGTGAGAGCCTAAACGATGCGAGCACGACGTTGGCGGATTATTCCAACAGCCTATCAGTGTGCGGGGCTGGGTGGTTTTGGGCCAAGCCTGGTGGTGTGCTGGAAGACGCACTTTGGGCAGGTGTAATGGACGAACTGCATCCCGCCGACAAGGCGCTTTTTCATCGATACCCGGCACCAGGTGCAGAGGCGATCAGGGAGGTCGCCCGATTGAGGGTTCGGAATCGGGATAGATGGAGCGACATCGGCCATGGGGGCATTCTCTCCGACCGCGGAGAACCTTGTCAATCGATCGAATGCCGCCGAATCTCCCTGCGTGAAAAAAAGTTTCATTGCCCCCTCGCATATGAAAAATTTCGTGGTATAGTCCGAACCAGTAGTCCATCGTCGGAGTTTTTCACCCTCTTACAGAAAGGTGTCTAACCGCTATGAGTAGCCCGATTGATTCCGAGTCCGCAATCTTTCCACCCGAGTCCCCAGTCGCTGCTTCCATTGCCCCCCATGACATGGTGGGTGAAGGGAAGGCATGGGGACTCTGTACCGCCCTCGATCTTCAAGATTGCAACCCCGACCTGATCCGCAATGCCGACCATATCCGTCGCTATGTTGTTGAGTTGTGCGAGCTCATCGGCATGAAGCGTTTTGGCGAGTGCCAGGTCGTCGATTTCGGCTCAGGCCGCGTCGCCGGCTATTCCATGGTGCAGCTGATCTCAACCTCGTTGATCAGCGGCCATTTTGCCAATGACACGAACAACGCGTACCTCGATGTGTTCAGCTGCAAGGGCTATGACCCTGCAGTGGTCGAGACGTTTTCCAAAGATTTCTTCGGCGCACGTCGCAGTGCGACGACGGTCACGCTCCGATACTAGGAGAAGACCGGGAGCCACGGCACCGCGGCTCCCGGTCTCGGTCCAGAACCTCTCCTTCACACGAATGATGAGTCCCCCCACCGTCAAAGAGTTTTTTCAGCTACTTCCAGGTCGGCTCGATTCAGATGCCGCCGAAGATCTCGATGCGGTCTACCAGTTCGATCTGAGTGGCGCACAGGGCGGCCAGTACATTCTCATCATCCGGACGGGAACCTGTCAGATTACCGAAGGGACGCATGAGGCTCCTCACGTGGTGCTCTCGATGGCAGGAGAGGATTGCGTCAAGATTCTGAGAGGCCAGTTGAGTGGGACTGCCGTCGCCATGTCGGGTCGGCTCAAGATCAGTGGGGACATCGGTTTGGCGATGCAACTGAAGGCGCTCTTTCCCACAGTCGGGTAACCAGCCAGCCGCTCTAACCAGGCTTTCGCAGGATGCTCAAAAAGGCCGATCAGCAAGGCCGCAGCCGATGAAAGCACCGGAGGCGTAGCCTCTGGGCTACGTTGAGGATGCTTTCGAGGTGAGAACGCCGCTGGCGGGCTTTTTCAGCATCCTGCTATCGACCAGCCGGTTCTACCGGAATCCAGTCGGCCTCCTGTGCCGCCTTGTCCGCATGACGAGGGAACCGTTCCTCCAACATCACATAGATCGTAGGGACAAGAAAGAGTGTGAGAATGGTCGAAAAGCTGAGTCCTCCGACGACCGTGCGTGCCAACGGGGCGTTGGTTTCGCCGCCGGTACCCCACCCGATGGCCATGGGGAGCAGTCCAAGGACGGTGGCGAGAGACGTCATCAGAATAGGACGGAGCCGCGTCCTCGCTGCAGTGATCGCCGCGTCGTGCAACGCTCGCCCTCGCCGACGGAGCACGTTTGTATAATCCACCAGCAGAACGCCGTTTGAGACTACGATGCCCAGCATCATGATGATGCCCATCATCGACGTGGTGGAGAGGGTGGTATCGGTCAGAAAGAGGATCAGAATCACGCCAGGGAAGCCCATCGGGACCGAAAACATGATGATGAAGGGGTCGATCAGCGATTTGAACTGCGCCGCCATCACCATGTAGACGAGAACCAGCGCCAGAACCGTCGCAAACAGTAGCCCTTCAAATGTTTCTCGCTGTTGTTGAATCTGACCGGCCAACTTGATGCTGAACCCGGTGGGGAGCTGGATCTTGGCAATGGCGGCCTCCAGGTCGGCGGCGACGGCGCCGAGGTCCCGGTCTACCGGGTTGGCGGTCACATGGACGACCCGCTGAAAGTACTTGCGGTCGATCTTGACTGGGCCGGCATTCAGCTTGAGCGAGGCGACGTTCTTGAGGAGGACCGGATCTCCGGCTCGTCCGGTCAACACGATGTTCTCGATGTCGGTGAAATCCTTTCGGTGTTCTTCCGCGAGCCAGGCGCTGATGTAGTATTCATTCCCGTTTTGAGGGTCGGTGTAGATGATGGGGTCGGTTGGCCCGTTGCCGTTGAGTGAGAAGAGCACGGCGTTGGCAACCTCCGTTTCACTGATACCGAGGAGCGCGGCCTTTTCACGATCCACCACCACGTTGACCTCAGGATAGTTCTCCTCGCGACTGACTTCGATATCGGCTAGGCCCGGTATGTGGTGCATCAGGCTTTCAACCTGCCGGATCACCCCACGTGCCTGCTCGAAATCATAGCCGTAGATTTCCACGTCGACAGACCTCTGCGACCCAAAGCTCGTGACTCGTTTGATCAGCCCGCCCGGATCGAAAAACATCGCGACGCCCGGAAAGAGCGCGAGAACTTTGGGCCTGACGTCGTTCATGATTTGTACTTGGTTGCGTGTTCGTTTCTCCGGCGTAACGAGATGGACGGAAATACTCGACGTATGGGGACCGGTATTTGGGTTGAACAGGGAGGAACGGCCTTGGGCTAACACCCCGGTACTGGAGACGATCGTTTCCAATTCCTCGGCAGGGATCTGTGCCCGCAGTACCCGTTCGACCTCGGCGACTTGCTGCTCGGTTTTTTCCACTCGCTGACCGACCGGTCCGCGCAGGACGATACGGAACTGGCTTTCATCTGACACCGGTAAAAACTCCGTGCCGATTTTGGGGACCAGAGCAAGGGACGCGGCGAAGAGGAGCAGGATGCCGGCAATGAAACGCCAGCGATGGGACAAGACCCAGCGGAGCGATGCCTCGTAGCCCTTGTCCAACGACTCGTACTGTTCGCGGCTCCAGTCCATCACGCGCACAAACCAGGCCGGCATCGAACGATGAGACTCCCGCTCCGGCTTGAGAAATTTGTAGCAGAGCGCCGGGGTGACCGTGCGGGAAACAAAGAAGGAGGTGAACAGCGATATCGCGATCGTAATGGTCAGGGGAATCAGAAGCAAACGGGCAATTCCGGCGACAAAGTAAATCGGAAGGAAGACGACGACCGTGGTGATCGTCGAGGCGAGAATGGGCATCGCCACCTCGCGGGCCGCTTCCAGGATCGCCTCCCAGCGGCGGGGCGTGGTGTTGAGATGGCGTTGAATATTCTCAAGCTCCACGATGGAATCGTCGACAAGCCGACCAATCCCGAGGGCGAGACCTCCCAGGGTGAACACATTCAGGGTTTGCCCGGAGAAGTACAGCACGATGAAGGTCACCATGATCGAGAGTGGAATGGCGACTGAAATGATCAGTGTGCTCGTCACGCTACGGAGAAAAATCAAGATGACCGCTGCGGCCAGCAGCGATCCGTGCAGCGCCTGTTCGACGAGGTTGGCGATCGACTGGCGAATATAGACCGATTGATCGAAGGAAATGCCGACCTTCACGTTGGGCGGAATGCCGACCAACTTCGGCAGGGCCTTGCGGAGCGCATCCACCACCGCCACGGTGTTGGCGATGGGCTGCTTATTGACGCGTAAGTACACAGCCCTGGTCCCGTCTGTCCTGACAATATTGGTCTGGATATCCGACGAGTCGGTCACGGTGCCGACATCCCGTACGCGCACGGGGCTGCCTTGTGGATTGACCTTTACGATCACGTCCTGAATCGGATCGACCGAGCGGAACTGATTATTAGTGAAGACGTTGTAGTCGAGATTGCCGGCCTTGATGTTGCCGGAGGGAAGGATAAGGTTGGCGGCCTTGACCGATTTGACCACGTCGAGGATCGAGAGGCTCCGGGCATTCAACAGTGCCGGGTCGAGGTTGATGTTGATCTGGCGTATTTTTCCACCTTCCACAGTGGCGGCGGCGACATTCGCGATCTGTTCAATCTGCGGCGCGATGGTATTCGAGGCCAGGTCGTACAGCGCCCGTTCGTCGAGATCGTCGCTGGTGACCGTCACGAGAGACACAGGGATATTGGACACATCGAACTTCACGATGAAGGGTTGCAGAATCCCTGGTGGGAGGCTATTGAGGATTTGCGTGACGCGTTGCATCACCTCCATCTGACCGACGTCAAGGTTCGCCCCCCAGTTGAACCAGATCTGTACCCCGCCGATGCCCTGCTTAGCGAACGACTCGACATGATCGACGTTCGACGCAGAACTCACGGCTTTCTCGATGGGATAGATGACACTCTGTTCGATGTCGAGCGGCGGCGCGCCTTTATAGATGACCCCGACGAATGCGACGGGCACTTGAATCTGTGGAAAGAGGTCAACCGGCAACCGCTGCACGGACGTGGCGCCCAGGATCACCATGGCTAAGGACAACATCAGGATGCCGATGCCGTTGCGAAGTGCGAGGAGGGTTAGCCACATGATGAAGACGTGAGACGTGAAAAGTAAGACGTAAAACGTGAAACGTGAGACGTGAAAAGTAAGACGTGAGGGAACGACTTGGAATATAGAGGGCCGAAGGATAATGTTGGATTGCGTTTCACCTTTTACGTCTCACCTTTCACGGCATTCATCGCCTGTGTCTGCACTGGCGCACCGTCGTGCACGAGGTCTTTCCCGGAGACGATCACCTGCTCCGACCCGTCCAAACCCTTGGTGATTTCCACTCGGTTTTCGTCGCGAGCTCCGATTTCCACCGGCACCCGCTGGGCCTTGCCTTCGCGCACGATGTAGACATATTGGGTATCTTCCAGCCGGCTCACTGCGTCGATAGGGATCTGAATCGCCTGTCGATGGGTGCCGACCAAGACCTCGACACGGGCGAACATGCCGCCTTTCAAGACATGATCCTTGTTGGGGAGATCCACCTCGATCGTCATCGTGCGGGTGGCTCGGTTCAGCGCCTGGACAACACGGGTGACCCTGCCTCCGAAGACGCGATCGGGATAGGCTTCGGCACGAACCTCTGCCTTTTGCCCCACCTGAATGAGTGGAACGTCTCTCTCCACGATCTCGATCAGAATGCGGACCGTCTGAATCTCATGGAGCGTGAGAATCCCGCGCGAGATGGTGGAGGTGCCGCCGGTGGCGCCGCTGACATAGGAACCGAGATCGAGGTTACGCTCGGCCACATAGCCCGCGAAGGGCGCACGGATAAACGAGTAGGTCAGGTTCGTCTCGGCCTGCGCCACCGCGACCTCCATTTGCTGGACCTGTGCGCGGAGCGAGTCAAGCGCCGCTGCTGCAGCGTCGTACGAAATCTGGGCATTGTCCAGATCTTGCTGCGAGACAAACTGGTCTTTGATCAGCAGCTGCATCCGATTGAGCGTGAGGGTGGCATTGCGGACGCCGGCATCCTGCTGTGCCACTCTTGCTCTGGCCGCAGCCAGATTTGCCTTCGCCTGGTTGACGGCATGCAGATAGTCCGAATGATCGATCTCGACTAGGAGTTGGTTGGCTTTGACCAAATCGCCTTTCTCGACATAGACCTTGGCAATGTAGCCGTCAACCCGTGAGAACAGATTGACCGATTGATTGGGGGTAATATCGGCGGTATAGGTCAGTCGAATGTCCAGGTCCTGTTTGAGCGGCGCCACGGTGGCAACGGTGATGACGCGAGATTTGAGCGCGTCGGTCTTGGCGCCGCTGCTGAGGCGAAACACGACGAGGGCCGTGACGGCAAAGAACATAATCACCCCGAGTGTGACAATCGGATGTTGTTTCAAGGGATTCATCGCGCAGGCCTCCTTGGGGGCTTGCGAACGTCCGGCAGCTTGATCAATCCGGTGAGGAAGAGATCGACATAGGTTGCCACCGTATCCTCATGGGATTGATGGATCGGGACTCCGAAGATCTCATGGAGCAGACGGTGATGGACCACCATGCCGATGAACGCGCGAGCTGCCAAAATGGGATCGACCGGGCGAAACGCGCCGTCTTCAATCCTTGTGCGAATGTACGCGGCGAGGTGATCGTAGAACACCTTGTGGTGTTTGCCAAAGAACAGCTCGGATAGTTCGTGCCCTTCCAACGCGCTGAACAACAGGAGCCGCAGAAACGTCGAATCGACGTCGGGGCGAATGCGATAGCTCGCAATCATCGTAAATACGCGGTGGTCATCGTGTTTTTGGACCGCCGCCTCCACCGCTTCGAGCAGTTCATTGACACTCACTTTTTCTGCCAAGATTGCGGCGTAGAGCGACCGTTTCGTCGGAAAGTATTTGAAGACCAACGCCTCGCTTACGCCTGCCGCTTTGGCGATTTCTTTTGTGGTGGTGCCGTTGAACCCTTTTGCAGCGAAGAGCGACGCTGCGGCCGCGATGAGGCTGACCTGACGATCGTGCGCAGACGCCCGCTGCCCGTTCCCGTTCGTGCGCTGTGTGGTTCGTTTCTTCATGGTAAGTAAGTGCTTACTCACCAAAATCCTAGCACGCAACGCTTCTATGGGGCAAGCATGGGATGGAACGGCACGAGCGATGTCTCAGGTAGGGTGGTCCGCTTCGGACCGGCATCACCAGATTCAGTGCTTGCGCAATGGCACCCGCACACAGACTGTTTCCCTTTCAGTCCCGGCCACGTCCTCTGAAAGGACTGAGGACAGATATCGATCGCGACCATCCCTGCAACTGCTGAATCCTCGCCTCGCGCTGCTCCTGAGCCTAATACTTCTCAAGGGGCTACCCCGTTACGGTCGCTGTGCCTTACAACACATCGAGCTGTGAGCCGTGCGTGAAGGTAAGCTGATCGCTCTTGCCCGAGCAGTGTCCGTCACCAGGCAACAACCCCTTCAATCAAGCCATGGGTCACATGCCTCAAGCCTGTTCGGTAAGCGAGGCGCGCTCGGTTGGCTCAGCGCAGGCGATGAATATGGCTCGCTCATGGCGAGGGGCAAGAAGCCAAGGGCTGATAGGTCTCATGAGTGTCCCGCTCGACTGAGCTTGTCGTAGGATCCGTTACAACGCGGAGGAGTTCTTCGAACACGAAAAACGAGAGTGCTGAAGATAATCACACGCTTCAGTGAGACCAGGCGTTGCCTGCGGCGTAACGGTTCATCATTCTGGCGGCCCTCAACAACGACACGGTGCTGGATAACGCACTCCGCAGCACGCTGCGGGGTATTCGGCAAAGGAGAATAAAGAAACCAGTTTGATCTGAAAGAAGTTCTCGCAGTCGACCGCGATATCCTTCTCAACAAATGTCCGCTTAACCTGTGCCAACAAAGTAGCCGGAGATCGAACAGGTTGGCGTCTGCCCTCTCATCCAGAGCTGGCCAGTCTGCTGAACCCTTCCGTAGCCGCTCCGAACCCGACTCTTCTGCCGGGCCCTCCGTTCCTGACTGTCCAGTCGGCCATCTATTGGTCGGCATCAACACATACGGATAATCCTACACTCATGTAGGTCGTGGGCTTTAATCATGGCGCCGCGCTCAGCCTCAGTATGTCCTTCGACCATCGCTCCTGATGTGTTTGTGGGGCATGAATGCGGATGAGGATTGAGGCTGTGATGCTGGGAATGATGTAATGATTGGGGGCCAGGGGTAAGCTTCGGGCTCCTACCCTCCCCAGCCCACTCGCTGGAGTTCATTGTAGGCCACTGACAGAGAGGGGCCAGATGGAGGGAGCCATGGTCCGCTCCGAGAGTTACTCCTAGCTTCTAGGGTAAGGACTGAAGACCTGGCCATCGTGGATTTGAATGGTCAACAAGTGCAAACAAGGGAGGGCCACCTTTGAGGGTGGAGCGGCTTATATGCTTCCAGATAAAAAGGCGTGGCTGGGTCCGCATCTGTGCTTTGACATGAAAAAATTCGATTCCGTATTCGATTTCCGCCGCCCTGACTACCTGAACGTTCAGGATAAGAGCCGGATCGGATGTCTCGGGAATTGTCAGGTGGAGATCCCAGGCAATTCCCATGGGCAAGACCAATGTACTGCAGATTTTTCACCCTCTCTCGGACAGATCAAGGACCACTCCATCGCCAACATGCTGTAAGCTATTTATCGTCGCAATCCGCACCATGATCTGAGCAGGGGTCCGTTGAGCCTCTCTGCGGTCAATGGCCTGAACTGGAGGCTGGATTGTCAAATTGTGTGGTTGCCCATCGTCGTTCAGTCATTGGGTCCTCCTTGCAGTAGCCTATTCGGAATGTACGAGATTCGAGCGTGAGAAGTATCGGAGTCGGTTGTGTTCCCGTAGATTCATCTTGAGAAGCTCGACTCCAAACCGACGTCCTGAGGTCCAAGCTACCCTTGCTTCCGTCACGAACAGTGGGTCTTTCCCGTCGGGGAGGTAGAGGAAAATTGTAAGTGCTATCCCTGGCGTGACGGAGGCGTTGCCCAGAATGCCCAATCCCATAGGCGAGAGATCCGTGACCATGCCATCGCCCATGAGGATTTCGCCGGAAGGGTTTTCCGCTGAGTACAATAATCCGAACTCTACTGAGGGTCGGGGGCCTTGTCTTTCATCACCTATTTTCGTTGCAGACTGAAGCCAGCTTCCAGATGCAATCTGTTCTGATTTCATACATAACCTCCTTGTTCCTGCTAGGTCTCAGGTGCCACCGTCAGGGTCTGAGGGAGCGACATGAGTTCACAAGAAAAAACGCAGATAGTTCTTTTCCTCCAGCGTCAGGGTTTCCATCTTGATCCCAAATCGACTTCCTTTAACCCAGGAGATCTTGCCTCGGGTAATGCAGAATGGCTCCTCCTTACCAGGAAGGTCGATGAAGAGGGTCACTTCCATGCCGGGTGTGACCGATTGATTCCCACGAATGCCGATCCCGCTGGAAGAGAGATCTGTGACGACGCCGTCATCGATGAGCATCTGGCCTGAATCCATGCACGAATAGAGCAATGAGCAGAGCGTCGGGGTACGGCTGCCATGTCGACGATTGGATTGACTGGAGCCGGCTACTGTGGTGACGGGAGTGGCGGTCTCAGAATCCATGATTCCCTCCCTAGCATTAGATGGATGGTTACACCCTGCGGAAAGCTGCGCGTCGATCGTCTAAATATGACAAGCCGATATTCTTCAAGATCACGTCTTGCAGGCGTTTCCTTTGCTCCGGTGACAACATGGGGAATTTGACGGCAAACGAGTCTTTGGCGATCCATGAAACGAGGACATCGGTGAGACGCATGGGGGCTTGCCCATCCTGAACGTCTAGGAGCAGGGTGAGCCGGCTGCCCAGCGAGCTCGTGGTCGCGCCCAGGATCATACAGCCAGTTTTAGAGAGGTTTTTCGAGACTCCCGCTCCTATGACAATTCGTGCGCCTTCTGCTCCAGAGTAGGTGATTCGATATCGAATTTGTACCCGCTTAGCATAGCGCCTGTCCGAGAGCGAATAGGCTGTTGGGGTATTGACCTTGAGAACGGGGTGGCTCAACTTCATCGGCGCCTCCATTCTATAGTGGCTCTGCCGAGGCCTCTTTGCCCCAGCGACAGTATGAGAGTACCCCATCCCCAAATTTCAACAATCCCTAAAGAGAGGGGATAAAGACCCCACCAGAAGGGGGGGGGTGAGGCACAATTGGCGAGGGCTTTCTAAAAGGCTAGCCGTATGCGGCTAGCTGAGGTCGAGGTCGGAGTCGTGGTCAGGGATAAGTGAAAACAGGGTTTTCCACCACCCTGTCAATAGGCTCGGAAAAACCAGGCAGGGCGTGCGGACGACGGTCAAAACACGGTGGCAGAATTGCTGTCGTTCATTTTTCGGCGGAGCTCTTGGCTTTCGAAAAAGATGATACCGCGATCAGTGCCGGTCTCATATCGGAGGTTCACATCGGTTTCGAATCCAGTCCAGCTATAGAATTTGACGGGACCGCTGGCGATCTGCCCCGGTGTACGGTCGAGTGGGCCATAGAGCGATTGGAGATGGGCAAGAATCTGGTCATGGGCCGCCTTGCCTTGATAGCGGACAGTGACACGCGCGAACTTACCTTCGAAAGTCACAAATCGCATGGAGTCAACCTGTACTGTGCCAAGTGACGGGGCTCCGGTTTTCAGCTCATAGGTTTGAGACCGTCCGGTGTCCTCGACTCTTACGAAGGTGTCGGTTTCTGAAAATGTTGCACCCCAGGGAATCCCCTCGAACCCGTTTGGGTCGCTCCGCATCGGCACGGCTGATGCCAGGGTGCTCTGCAGGATAAGCGAGAAGAAAAGACAGATGAGAGGAGCGTGCCAGACCCGAGGGTCTGTGTAGAGACGGCGAGGCATGTTATTCCGCTGAATCGGTGATGCGGTCATTGAACCGAGGGGCCAGGGTGCGGCTGTCGATAAAAATGAATCCCCGCTCCGTGTTCGCATGGTAGGTCACGTTGATTTCAGTATCGGTCCCACGCCACGTATACTGCTGATTGAGTCCTCGCATCATCTGCCCTGGAACGCGCGCAAGGGGGCCGAATTGTCGCTCCAGATAGGTGAGGATCTGTTTGTGCCGATCCTCACCTTGATAGTGAATGGTCACCCGCGCGAATTGCTCGTCGACCGATAAGAAACGGAGGCTTTCGACCGAAACTCCGGCATACGAGGGCGGGCCGTCTCTCAATTGATATTCGTTCACATGCGGACCTGCCCTGGCGATTTCTAAGTCCGGCCTCGCAGCCAGGGCAACACCCCAGGCCAGGCTCTGAAAACCGTTCGGATCGTTCACCATCGGCACCGCATGGGCGATAACGGGGAGGCCCAGACAGAGCAGAAGCCCCAGCAGGGTACGGTATCGGCCTACGTGATGTCTTCGTCCGACCATGATGGCCGAACGCTACCACGGCCGATCGTATGGCGCAACTCCCGCAGTTTTGTTGAGAATGTCCAGAGGCATAGCTTATAATGCGCGCGTTTTTCTATGTGCGTAGAACCAAGGAATCGACCAGATGATTGAAAGCGATACGTTCGTCCAAGCCCTACAAGATATCGGAGTGGATTTCTTTACAGGAGTCCCGGATTCAATTCTAGGCGGCATTATCGCGGAACTGATGGAGCGGCGTCTCTACACTCCGGCCGTTCGCGAAGACGAAGCCGTGGCCATGGCCGCCGGGGCCTATATGGCCGGCAAGGTTCCTGCCGTCTTGATGCAAAACTCCGGGCTAGGGACATCGCTGAATACGCTCATTTCCCTCAACTATATCTATCAACTGCCCTGCATCTTGATCGTGTCCTGGCGTGGTCACGATGGCCACGATGCGCCGGAGCATCTCGTGATGGGCGAAGTCATGCCGCAGTTTCTCGACACGATGAAGATTCCTCATCGGACACTGACGGAAAAGACTGCCATCAGCGATCTGCAGTGGGTAGCCGAGACGTATAGGAAGAAACGGATTCCCGTGGCGCTGAGTATCACCAAGGGTGTCGTGAAGGGGTTGCATCCATGAGGCCGGAAGAAGGCACGATGCAAAGTCGGGCCAGGGCCATGGCCGCATTGCTGGAATGGCTCACCGACCAGCCCGTCATCATTTGCAATGGATTTCCGTCCCGCGAGGCACAGAAGATTGCCGACCGGCCGACCCATTTCTATATGATTGGGTCGATGGGATCGGCAGCGGCGATCGCGCTGGGCGTGGCGTTGGCGAAGCCGAATAAACACGTGATCGTCTTCGACGGCGACGGGAACGTCCTGATGGGCATGGGGACGCTCGCCACCGTGGGGGCACTGAAGCCGAAGAATTTCATTCACGTGGTGTTCGACAACGAAGTCTACGGGACGACCGGCAATCAGCCGACGATTTCCAACGTGGTCCCGCTTGAGAAGGTCGCGAAAGCGGCTGGATATGTGCACGTCGAACGAGTGCGAGAGCGTGAAGACCTTGTCTACGAGTTCAAAGACATGCTCACGAAAGACGGGCCGAGTATGTTGCTGGTAAAAGTCAATGAGATGGTGGAAGATGCTGGACGCGTGCTGCTCGATCCGCCGAACATTACGAAACGGTTCATGAAGGCCATCGAATAAGCGATCGAGCCGCTCCCTTGCTCGCGCAACGCGCGAGCTTGTCGGGAAGCGCGGCGTCTCGGCGCCGCGAGGGTGTGCGGGCGAGAACGGGAGACAGGCCCTCGTTGAACGCGCGCAGTGGGAGCGGTCTCGATTGCATATTCGGGGTAGGGGGAAGGAAAAGAGACGCGATGATCTTATTGAACCCAGGACCGGTGAATGTGTCGGAGCGGGTGCGACAAGCACTGTTGCGTCCCGATGTTTGCCATCGAGAATCTGAATTCACCGAACTCTTGCACGGGATTCAGGCAAAGCTGCTGAAGCTCTTTGTGCCGGGGGCAGAAACGGAGTATGCCGCGGTGGTGTTGACCGGATCGGGCACTGCGGCGGTGGTATCCGCCGTCATGTCGTCGCTTCCGCACGGCAAACGGATGTTGGTCCTCAACAACGGCGTGTACGGTGAGCGTATTTCCCAGATGGTCGGCCTCTATCGCCTGGGCGTGTCCGAACTCAAATACGATTGGACGACAAGGCCGGATCCTGAACGGTTGCGGCTCGCGCTACGACAACATCCGGAAGCGCATGCGGTCGCCATGGTCCACCATGAGACCACCACCGGACTCATCAATCCGGTTAAAGAGATTTCGGATGTCGTCGACAGCCAGAACCGCGTATTCATTCTCGATGCGGTGAGTGCCTTAGCGGGCGAACCGCTGGATATCGCCGGGTCTCACATTTATATGGTCGCTGGTACATCCGGAAAATGTATTCAGGGCTTCCCAGGCCTATCGTTCGTGCTCGTCCGCAAGGGGTTTCTGGAGCGGATGCGTGGCTACCCCAGACGGTCGATCTATCTTCACATCACGCAATATGTGGACGACCAGGGTCGCGGGACCATTCCCTTCACGCCGGCCGTGCAGGTCTATTACGCATTCGACGAAGCGTTGAACGAACTCATGGAGGAAGGGGTCGCCAAGCGGATCCAGCGGTATAAGAAAATCGCAACCTTGATCAGGGACCGCATGGCGAAGCTCGGCGTAAAGCCGCTTCTGACTCCTGACAAACTATCCAACACGATCACCTCCTATTATCTTCCCGAGGGTGTGACCTATCAGTCGTTGCACGATCGGCTCAAGAACGAGGGCTACGTCATCTATGCGGGCCAAGGCCAACTCCAGAGCCAAATTTTCCGCGTGGCGAACATGGGCGCACTCACGGAGGCGCAGTTCGTCGGGTTCCTTGACGCGTTCGAACGGATCTGCGGCACAGTATGAAAGCCGTCATTCTCGCAGCCGGGGTCGGGAAGCGGCTGTGGCACGTCACGCAACATCGCCCGAAGTGCCTCATCGAGATCGGCGGGCAGACCCTCTTGCATCGCTACCTCACGTCGCTTCGGAGCGTCGGCATTCACCGCACCGACATGGTTGTGGGGTACAAGCAAGACATGATTCGCGCGGCTGTGGCAGCAAATTCTTGTGGCGTGCGCGTAAATTTTCTTGTGAATGAACAGTTCCATCGCGGCAGTATTTCCTCTCTCTGGATTGCGCGCACGGCATTCGATGATGACGCGATCGTCATGGATGCAGACGTGCTGTTCCATCAAGAGATCTTACGCCGTTTGGTACAATCGCCCCATGAGAACGCGCTGCTCATGGACGACACCGTGAAGCAGACCGGGGAAGAATGCATGGTCGTGGTCGAAGGCGGGCGTGTGATTGCGCTGACGAAAACAATGCCGGTACACTACGACTACGCTGGAGAAGGTGTGGGGTTTCTCAAGGTCCGGCGTGCCGATGCCCCACAGGTGATGGCATCGCTCAAGACCCATGTGGATCGCGAAGCCTGGCAGATGGAGTACGAGGATGCGCTGCTGGGATTTTTCCGCGACGTCACAGTCGGGCATGAGAAGATCGGTGGACTCCCCTGGACCGAAATCGACTTCCCGGAAGATGTGACGAAAGCAGAACGGGATGTGTTGCCGAAACTGTAACGGCGGGGTCGTGGGACAATGGGGTAAACGGAATACCGGCCATCACGATGCCGGTATGATGGGTCGATCATGAGCGAGAGCGTCGTCCAGAAACAGACAGGCTTCCAGGGGTTGAGCACGGCGATTCTTTTGCCCTCGGTGAGTCTATTGGGCGAACCGGACGGATCGCATGCCGATGAAGTGGGGCCACTCACCAGCGTGGTGGGCATTGGCCTCTTTCAGCGGACCGTGTTGACGCTACAGCGCGCCGGCATTCGACAGCTTATGGTGTTGGTCGGGCCGGAGGAAGATCAGCTCAAACAAGCGCTGTGTAAAGGATCACGCGTGACGATCCCCGTGCGCTGGTTACCGATCCGTGAGTTTCCGTTGGATGATCCACGCACATGGGAGGTGCTGGCTGCTGAAATTCGCGGCTTCTGTCTCCTATCCGGCGTACAAGGGGTGTTTGCAAGCCCCTTGATCGAGAGCCTGCGCCATGAGGTGCAGGAGGGCCAGGCGATCATCGTGGCGCGAGCGGATCGCGAGCGAGATCGACAGTCACGCCGGTCGAATGTACGCCTGAAGGCGCAGGCGGGAAAACTCCTCTCGATCACCTCGAAACAGGACGATGACGCGTTGGTGGCGACAGACCTGGTGGTGCTGCCTGCAGGTTTCATGAGCACTGCCGGTCACGTCAATGTGGAAATCGGTACGGTGCCGATCCGTCGATGGCTCGAACGGGCCGCGGTGGACGGACATGTGCGAGTGTGGTCTACGGAGACGAACCGGTCCCACTGGTATCAGGACGTGCGCGATGCCGCCGATATCAAGGCCGCTGAGAAGCAGCTCTTCAATTCTCTCAAGGGCGAATTCGAGGGTTTCGTCGACCGGTTCTTCAATCGGAAAGTTTCCCGTTGGTTCACACGTATCTTTCTCGCCGCAGGGCTCTCGCCGAATGTCATTACGATCCTGGCGACCCTGGTGGGGCTGGTCGCAGCCGCAGGCTTTGGCGTTGGGACCTACAGCGCCGGCATCGTCGCCGCGCTGTTGTTCCAACTGGCGGCGATTATCGATTGCTGCGATGGTGAAGTGGCCAGGCTGACCTTCACCGAATCGCCGTTCGGAGCCTGGCTCGATATCACCATGGACAACGTGGTGCATATGGCCATCTTCGCCGGCATTGCCGTAGGATCCTACCTGCGCCTGGCTGGGAGCGACGGCGCATGGGTTCCTCTTGCCCTGGGTTCGGCAGCGGTCCTTGGAAATGGGCTCTCGTTTTGGCTCGTCACCCGCGCACAAAAGGTCAAGGCCTCGAGTGGATGGAAGACACCGGTGCAGGCTGCCTGGTCGGACTTTATGCTCAAGAACGTCGCGAGCCGTGATTTTTCCGTCGTCGTCCTGATGTTCGCGGTGATCGGCAAGCTCGAATGGTTTCTCGGTCTCGCCGCGATCGGATCTGTGGTGTTCTCGCTTCTGATGCTGTGGGTCATCAGACCGTCCGCCAGAACCCGTGCTTAACAGGATGCTGAAAAAGTCCGCCAGCGTCGTTCTCGCATCGCTCTCAAAGACCGTGAAACGTGAGGCGTGAAACGTGAAACGAGGGTCAGCCTCGGAGCTGCGGCCTTGCCCGCGGAACGGCGCGTCTTGGCGCGCCGGGGTTGGGCGGGTGAGAAGGTCGCCTTTTTGAGCATCCTGCAGCGTATACGCCGTTTGTTCCAGACGTATAGGCCATTAAAGCGCTCTCTTACTGAAGGAGTGGAGATACAGATATGTTCCACCATGCCTGCCTGTTTTTTCTCACCGTGGATTCCTAGTCTAGCGTGCTAAAACTTTCCCTACTCATCGTCGGTCTCCTCACCCTTGCGTTCATCGTCTGGCATATCGGTCCTGGACAGATCTACGAGGCGGCGGCACAACTCGGGCCGGTGGCACTCCTCGTCATGCTGATTCCCTCTGTCATCATGTATGTTATCGACGCGTACGGGTGGAAAGTCACGTTGGGACCGTCGGCGAAGGGTATTCCGTTCTGGCGTGTGCTCGCGATCCGGACTGCCGGTGAAGTGGTAAACATGACCACGCCCGCCGCCTACGTCGGAGGTGAGCCGCTTAAAGCCTATCTCCTGAAAAAGCAGCACGTGCCGATGGTGGAGGGGCTCGCCTCGGTCATCATTGCGAAAACGACGATGACGATTGCTGAAGTGCTGTTCATTTTGCTCGGCATCGCGTTGGGGATGTGGCTGTTAGGCGGGAACGGCTCATCCAGTCAGACCGTGGCCGCAGCACTCGTCACTGTAGGATTATTGGCTTTCGGGACTGCAGCCTTCGTGTTCGTGCAAAGGCAAGGCCTCTTTACGTGGCTTTTGGGATTCCTGCGGAAGATCGGGCTGAAGATTGCCTACCTCGAAGCGCGTGAGGAACAGTTACGGTCATTGGATCGAACAATCTTAGCCTTCTACCGCGACAACCGTCCGGCCTTTTATTCCTCTACCGGGCTGTTCTTCCTTGGGTGGATGGCGGAGGCATTGGAAGTCTACGTCATCATCTATTATCTCGGTGGTCCGGCCATGGCGCTTTCCGCCATCTCTATCGGGGCTCTCTCCGTCTTTATCAAAGGCGGCACCTTCTTCATCCCCGGCAGCCTCGGTGCCCAAGACGGTGGGAACATGCTCTTACTGAGCGCCTTTGGTTATTCAGACGTCACCGGCATCACCTTCGCGTTGCTCCGGCGGTTCCGCGAACTGGTGTGGATCGGGATCGGACTGATTTGCCTGACGCTCGCCGGCGGGCGATCGGTGGTCATGCAGGCTGGTCGCACTGACGACTCAGGAAGTGGTTCCTGACGCTCTTCACTTTCCCCACGCGAATCGATCTGGATCGAACTCGGGTTGCGTTGTGTGGCAATGATTGGGAAGAACGGAATTGAGCCGGAGGAAGTCTAACAGGCTGCGGGAAAACTCGGTTAATGCCCAAAATGCCGAAAGAATTTTCCCTATGGCGTCGATGTCAACATCGCCTCAGGATACTCAAAAAGGCCGTCCAGCAAGGCCGCAGCGAGCGAAGAGGCGAGGCGTACGCTTCGGTACGTTGAGCCTCTGAGTGATGCGAGAACGCCGCTGGCGGA
>JAWXBV010000195.1:0-14308 GCA_034440335.1 Nitrospirota bacterium
AAGTGTGCGCGTATAACTTTCTCGAAAGTGCCATTTCTGCGGGAAACCAAGCGATTATTGAGCACAGACTACGCACTATTTGATGGTCGGCTCAGTAACAGGATGCTAAAAAATTCCGCCAGCATCGTGCTCGCATCGCGCAGAGACTCAACGAGAGTTGTTCGAAGATCGGAAGCATTGAGGGGGCTTTTTCGTTCGCCAAGATCTATGGCAGGGGCGAACAGCCCCACGAAGTGCGGTCCCTACCTCCTCGCCTCTTCGCTCGCTGCGGCCTTGCGGGACAGCCTTTTTGAGCATCCGGAGACTGTATTGTGACATTGGCGCCACAGGGAAGATTCCATCAGCGTCTGGTGTCTACACCGAGTTTTCCCACAGCCTGCTAGACCATACGGCAGTGATGGATGAAACCGAAAGTCCTGTCGAGGTACAGTGAACGAAGAACTGATATGTTAACTTCCAAGGTTTTGCCGGCGTACGACATCGAGAACGGAACTGGTGGTTTACTGAACTGCAGGGAGCCTGCTCTCGCAGCATAGTCTAGGAGGCATCATATGGATCTATTTGATAAGGCTAGAAAGGACATGGAGGCCGAAGTCAAGGCATCGTTCAAGTGGGTCGTGTTAGCCGCCGTCTTCGGGCTCGTCGTGCTATTGGCGTATGTCATGGTCGTAATGGCATACGCCGACCCGAGCGACATCGCCGTCAGAATTTTTAGCATTGATGAGCAGGTGTTTCTTTTGCGCGCTATCTGAACCATAGACGTCCAGTGCCCGGATTTGTTCAATTCGTGTAACCCGCTTTTTCGCGTTAGCAGGCTGCGGGAAAACTCGATTGATACACACAACACCGTTGAAAACTTTCAGGTGGAACTGGCGCTCACATAATCCAGGATGCTCGAAAAGGCCAGACTTCTCACCCGCCCAACCCCGGCGCGCCAAGTCGCGCCGTTCCGCAGGCAAGGCCGCAGCTCCGGGGCTGACCCTCGTTTTACGTTTCACGCCTCACGTTTCACGGTCTTTGGGAGCGACGCAAGCACGATGCTGGTGGACTTTTCAGCATCCTGTTAGGAGGCAGCAATTTGGCCTGCCCTTTGAAAGACGTTCGAAAGTAGCAAGGGTTGCCTCAAACAACGCTGACTTTGCAGTGAAAAAACATGGGATGAGTGACGGGTTTCGAATTTCATCTGATCATGAAGACAATCAAGATGATCAAGCCCTTACCAATGCAGACCGCGGCAATACGGAGCAACATTTACGCGAATCCGCAACCAGCCGCAACCAGGGATCTGACAAGTACAGAATTTGGTGGACTTGGTAGGGGTTGAACTTACGGCCCGGTGATTAAGAGTGGCAACAGAGCAATAATTCGAACCGCTCGATGTTGCGAAGGTTTCCCCGTTCATCGTTGAAAATCGTGGGCTTGCTGGCGTTCTACTGATTCCATGGCTTCTACTGAATTCCGTCGGGTTTGAAGATTTTGCGCACAAATTTAGCACATACGCAGTACGTAACTCGTAAAACTATGGTAGGTTATACATCGTGATTAGAAGTTTTCGGGACAAAAAGACGCAACAGTTCTTTGCAGGAGAGATGGTGAGGGAATTCTCCAACTTCAAGAAGGTTGCTGAACGGAAACTCACGATGCTCGATAACGCGTCGGATCTCAAGGATCTGCTCTCCCCACCAGGAAACCGGTTGGAGATGTTGAAAACAGATCGGGTCGGGCAGCACAGCATCAGGATTAACGGTCAGTGGAGGATTTGTTTTCTCTGGAAAGCTGACGGACCGTATGAAGTTGAAATCACCGATTATCACTGAAGGAGAACCTGTTATGATCAAGAACGGCATGAGGCCGATACATCCAGGAGAAATCTTGTTCGAGGAGTTCATGAAGCCGGCAGCCCCGCCGGTCAACGCCAATATGCTCGCCAGGGCCCTCAAAGTTCCGGCGAACCGAATCACGGCCATTATCAAGGGACAACGAGGCATCACGGACGATACTGCCGTACGTTTGGCGATGCTATTCGATACCACAGCAGAATTCTGGATGAATCTGCAGAAGACGTATGAGTTGCGCCTTGCTGAACAAGCTCTACCGGGTAAGGTCAGGAAGCATATTGAGCAACACCGGGGAGCCCTCATACCGGCTTGATGAAGGAAGAATCCGTTCCAGGCTTGGAATAATCCGCACAGTGTCCCTTCTCCACTCTCTGTCAGAAACTCTTTCGAAATAAAGGGAAGCCCCCGGAGGGCCGGAGGCTTCCCATGGAAGCGGCTCAGCTGAGCGGCAATCCACGACTTGGCGTCACATCGACGGTGACAAGGGCCTCAAGGTCATTGAGACCGAACGAGGTCCCATTGCGCCACGCCCAAGACTGATCCTTGAACGGCCGAGAGAAGGTCGTAGCGAAGAACGGACCCTTCTCGCTGTCATTCTGCCAGATCATCGCCTTGATGTTGCCCCATCGCAGCGTATACCGCAGTGTAGAACGAGGTGTCAATCAGTCATAAGATCGTGTGGAGCGGTTCAGCGACTGGATCAGCGTCCTTCAATTCGTAGGCCGCGGTCGTAGGGATTCGTGGGACTGCTGGGGCTGTAGGGAATCCCGGCGCCGAAGGGAGAGACCAAACTGGTTCATTTCGTTTGTTTGGTTTATTGAGTTTGTCTCGTTCATTGGGTTGCCTGATCGGAAAATCAAAGAAACACAAAACCAAGTAACCGAGCAAACCAAATGAACCAGAGAGACCAGTGGGATTCGCGCTCAACTCGCCGAGATCTTCCGCGTGGTCAGCACGACCATGGTCTGACATTGTCCCGAAAAGTAGAATGTCGATCTTTTGTCCCTTCCACTGCTGTCCAGATCAGTGCTTTCCGTTCTTAACAGAAGTTGCGTGTGTTCGTCGAAATCGCTATCCTTCTGAACCGGATCGGCAAGGTGAGCACGTGACAATGGCTAACACACTGCTTGGTATTTTTCTTTTTCTCATTCTCAGTGCGTGCAGCGCACCACACAAAGCACCAACCACTGATGAGCGGGTCGTGCGCCCCGACCGCGGAGAAGTTGAAACCCCCGCAAGGACACCTGAGGCGCAAACCGCCACAACTCCACTAGAATCGAGATGCACCAAACAGCTTAACCACGGATACGCACTGAGAGAACGCATTGACAATGAGTATTGGCAGAGCAGAAGGGATAGAACCTTTCGAGATCGAAGCGATGAATTTACGGCGAGATGGGGGGAAGAAGCCGGACAGTGGTCCGACCAGACAAAAGCCCTACTTCTTCACATTGGTGGGCCGACAGCAAAGAGCCGCTTCCAAAATGCAAAAACACCTATCGGCATGGTGAGCGGAGATCTGAGGTGGAACAATATTAGAAATTTTCTTCGGACGAAATTGGCAGCCTTAGCATCGATTTGCAAAGCACCATAGCATCACCACCGCCGATTCTCGCGTCAGTGTTTGCGCGGTCCATGACGCCTCCTACGGATACGTCCCCACCCGCCGACACCCCGCTACTTCTGCCTTCTTCTGCCACTTCCACGGCGGCACCGGCTGGGGATCAACCCACAAACCTTTCCGCCCCTCACGCGCTTCCTGCGCTAATCCTTCCAATGTTGAAATCCATACCCGAGGCCAGTCCGTATCTCAAACGCGGCATTACCGTGGAGCAATTGGATGTCATCGCGTCAAGAATCAGCGACAATGAGGCCGCCTTGGCGCTGCACCACGCACGAAGCACGCTGTTTCCGTCCATCTCCGCGGCAAGCCGGAAGCAGGCATGCGCACAACCGGCACGGCAGAACGACGGAGCATTGATCAACCCGACCGAGGCAGAGCAGGGTTCAGACATTCAGATTCACCGACCTTCGTTCAGACTCATTTCCGGATTGGGAAATACTATGAGCGCAAGCGGGTCGGAAATGGTTGCACACCTTTTTCTTCTCGCTGATTGGGCGAAAACGGTCAGAGTGGGAGACGGTGCGGCAGGCGCATTCTTTGGTCAAAGATTAGCTGGGCCCTTTCCCTTTCAACAATGACCCTAGAGTAGTATCCGACACCTTCGAGGCGGGCCTGCTCAATACACGGTATTCGACGCTGTCTCCCTCTACTCGGTCTTCCATTGAGAACTTTGCGGCAAGAACTTTCAAAGCGAGAAGGGCTTTGCAAGAACACGTACAGATTGGGGAGACTCAAGGTAAGAGAGAGGGGTCGAGTGACCACGGCAGAAAAATAATTCACTCCCATCCGTCTACACGGTGTCTACATCGGCGACTTGGAAGAGGATTGCGGCTTGTAAGCGGTTGAATTTGGTGGGCCGTGTAGGGGTTGAACCTACGGCCCGCTGATTACGAGAAGTGGGCCGGTACGAACCCGAGTCCATTTCGAAGAGTGCACTTCAACCCCTCAGGGCGCTTATTTGCCGTCCCCCTTCAACTCGATCGTTTCCATGATGGGTTTTGCCAGGTACAGTTTTCCCCACGTGCGCCCGGTAATTTCTTCTAACATTCCTTTCCGCTGAAGCAGCATCACGGCCTGTCTCGCGGTGGGGTTGGAGACCTTGAGGACATGCTCAGCCCGTGAGACGGACATATAGGGGTTGAGAAAGAGTTCATCCAATAACGCCAACGCTTTTGCTTTGTCGCGAAGGCGAGCACGGAACTTTTCACGAAGATCCATCAGGCGGCCAGCCTGTCCCACTGCTTCAAGCGCAATTTCTGTGACGCCGGCAATGAAGAATCGAAGCCAGCTCATCCAGTCTCCGTGAGTTCTGACTCGTTGCAGAAGATCATAGTAGTCTTGGCGATGGGCCTCAATGTATGAGGATAAGTAGAGCAGGGGTTGCGACAACCGACCCCGCTCGATGAGAAAGAGTGTGATCAAGAGCCTTCCTAATCGACCATTCCCGTCCATGAACGGGTGAATCGCTTCAAACTGCTCATGCATGATGGCGCACTGGATGAGGTCGGGGAGTGTATTCCGCTCGTGGAGAAAGCGTTCCCAATCTCCCAGCAAGTCGTCCAAGTATTCCGGTGGCGGAGGGACATAGGGAGCCGTTTCGATGGTGCTTCCTGATGGGCCAATCCAGTTTTGACTTCGGCGAAACTCTCCGGGCGTCGCTCGCTCGCCCCGTACTCCCTTCATCAGTCGCCCGTGCATCTCTCGCACGAGTCTGAGCGAAAGAGGGAGCTTCTGTAACCGTTCGAGACCATGTTCCATCGCCGCGATATAATTTCGTACTTCCTGAACGTCATGATCTTCGGTGCGTTGTTTTGGTTCTTCCATCTCATCTATAAGCAAATCAGATAGGCTGGCTCTCGTTCCCTCGATACGGGAGGACAAGACCGCTTCGCGTCGGACATAAGGGGCGATCAAGAGGTGCGGGTTGGGGAGATGTCGGCCTAGTCCTGAAAGTTCACTGAGGGCTGCATCGGCCCGAGACAACGACAGCACAAACTGGTCATCGTATGTAAGCGTGGGCGGCAGATTGGCTGGAATGAACGCCGTATAGCCTGTGGGTGTCCGTATGGCTTTGCCCGCGCTCGGAGCTCGGAAGTCTTTTGGATTCATAGTGCGGGAATCCTGAATGTAAGGCGACTTTCAAAGCGCTTTTAGCTTTGAAAGAAATATTGCCTATTCTTTCAAAGGAAGAGAGGCTTTGCAAGGACTCTTTCAGACAGGGGGAGTCTTGAGGGAGAGGGGGCAGAGCTTCAACGGCAGAAAAATAATTCACTCCCATCCGTCTACACGGTGTCTACACCGGCGACTTGGAGGAGGACTGCGGCTTGTAACTTGTTGATGTATTTGGTGGGCCGTGTAGGGGTTGAACCTACGGCCCGCTGATTAAGAGTCAGCTGCTCTACCAACTGAGCTAACGGCCCACCGGGTATGTCGTGGCGGATATCTGCGTGCGGCTACTGTTCCTTGCCTCTGTTTGGTGCGCCTGACAGGATTTGAACCTGTGGCCCTCAGCTCCGGAGGCTGATGCTCTATCCAGCTGAGCTACAGGCGCTCCTACAACCAAAGTGGGGACAGTAGCATAGGGTTTTAGCCTCTGTCCAGCAGCAGGATGCTCAAAAGCTCCGCCAGCATCGTTCTCGCATCGCTCAGATCCTCAAAGTACCCCCGAGGGTACGCCTCCGGATCTTCGCTCGCTGCGGCCTTGCTGGACGAACCTTTTGAGCATCCTGCGCGATCTTCTCCCGTTGTCCCAGTCCGCATCAGTCACTCTCGCCGCTGGGACAGTCGGCAATGCCTGACTCAAGCGGGACGGGCGGGAAGCGCGCGACCGGAAGTTCGAAGCTCCGAAATCCACAGCCTTCAGCCTTCAGCCTTCCTCGTCTGTCTGCGGCCTAAGAACCCATAGGGCAGAAATACTTCTTCTCCTGTCGATCTAGTGGTTCGACGATGCATGTCCAAGGCTGCGGCCTCTTCCTGCGCTAAACGATCTTCTTCCTCTCGGAATGAAGAGGGGAGCCGTATGATTGGGATAAAGGTTTGGACGTCGCAGGCGCCATGGGCCATGCCGTGATCTTCTGTCGGGATGCCCATCGATCGGCAGACCAAAGGGCGGTGTTGGTAGACGCCGCAGCGCCCGTCGGCCTCTAGCGCTGGGCAGGGATGATGGTGAAACTCTGTGCCCAATCGGTCGATCTCCCGATCGGACCAATGGTCGAGCAGGTTGCTGCGGGTCAGTTGTGGAAAGGCGGCCTCCATGGCATCGGTCTGTTCGATGGCGCGCTGTTCGATGCGATGGCGGCGATCCGACGGAAGGCCGGCGAGTCCCTGTTGGAGCATATGGACGTCGAGGACTGTGATGGGGAAGGGGCCGATACAGCAGCTGGTGCATCCGAGCCGGCAGGGCACTTCACCGAGCAGGGTGGCGGTGGCTCGCTGGAACCAGTGGTCGGTCTTGTGGTACAGCGGAAGAAGGGTGGGCAGAGTCGGGCCTGACACGGTGGCTTATTCCACTTTAATGGAGAGATCGATGATGAGGTCGCCTTTCGGTGAGTAGAAGCCCTGGTTATCGATCTGGACGATGCCGTTGCACTGGTCTTGGTAGAACTCCAAAATCCATCCGTTGAAGTCATAGCCTTCATCGGTCATCTCATGCTGGGCGAACCGAGTCGTGAGCACGAACCGCGCGCGCTCGACATACTCACGTACGAGGCCTGCCTCGATATCGTCGTGAGCGGAGAGGAGGCCTAGGAACAGCTCCTTCTCTTTATCGAACACGTCCTGATAGGTGCCTCGATCTCTGACACAGAACACCTGAATCGGTTTTCGATTGCGATCGTACCCGAGCGTCACCTGCACCCAGGCCCATTCGTCCAACATGGTGTCGTCCATGTTCGGGGGAGTGATCGGCGCCTGGCCGCGTGAGGTGAGAAATTCCAAGAGTAAACGAAGCGGGGGAGAGTTTTCCTTCTGACAAAACACACGAGCATACTGATACGGCTCTGCCTGTGTCTCGTCAGCCGGTTGGGCGGTCGATGGCAGAATAGGTAGTTCTTTTGCCATGCTAGCAACTCCAGGATACGGCACTCGTGACTCACGAATACGTGACGTATCTGCACTCTACGCTGGCTGGTCTCAAAACTGCAAGAAGTGGGCGAAGGTGTTTCCCTACGCCTGGCCTGTGTTTTTCTGGTTGACAGCCCTGGAGCGCTTGGATAGACTCCCAAAAGTTTTGGCGCATCCCACGACAGGACTATTCATTCATGAATATTCACTGAGTCCGAGCGGAGTCACGAGAGGCGCGTTCGCCACATTTCATCATCATCACCATCATCGTTCTTTAAGGAGGTTCCTCATATGGGTAAATCAATGACCAAGTCGCAGATCGCGGATTATTTGGCGCAGAAGACCGGATTGACCAAGAAGGCATCCGTCCAGCTCATGGACGACTTTGCCGCCTTGGCGTACAAGGAAGCGAAGAACATTTTCGTGATTCCTGGGCTCGGGAAGCTTGTCTTGGCGAACCGCAAGGCCCGCATGGGACGGAACCCGCAGACCGGCGAGGCCATCAAGATTCCAGCCAAGCGTGTGCTCAAGTTCCGCGTGGCCAAAGCCGCTAAGGATGCGATCCTCGGGAAGAAGTAAGCGGAGACCATCCGCTACGCGCCCTCTTCCGGCTTCATTCACGTCGTATACATAAAGAACTCGAGGGCCGGCTCCCCGAAAGGGGGGCTGGCCCTGTCTGTTTCTCGTCATGATTACAGTGATGGGCCGAGCCCGGTTCCTCCCATGCCGTCGTGCCCCACCAGCCTGATCGCATCACCGTCCTGAACCAGTGAATCTTCGCTGGCAATCTTCTTATTGATGGTCACCAGCACTTTTTTCTCGCGAATGAGCTGGAGCAGATGGCGCAACTGAATGCCCTGCCGCTGAATCACCTGGCGGACCGACATGGGGGACGGAACTTCACAGGCGAGGTCCCGTTCGCCGTCGGCGGTTTGAAGCTGGCCCATCAGCGAAATGGTAATCATGATCGGATACTCCTGCTCGTCGGTCGTACTACCAGTCTGGGCGGTCAGGGCGTTGTGCCCGTTGACTCCGTGCCGGTCGCCATTGATAATGCTCGGCCATGCCGTCGTTGGATATCCAAAATCCCGAGATGCCGGATTTACAATTCGTCCTGTTCGTGTCAGCCCTCTGTACGGCTGATCTTGCGACGTGCAATGCCTCGCCGGCACTCCGAGCCATTATCTTCGACCGTTGTTGGTCGCTCATCCATACCGAGGCGCCGCCGACTGATCCCAAGGCGCGGGTGCTCGATCTTCGAGAGGGCACGGAGCTGACGCTGGAGGCCTGTCTGTCGACGGTCCGATCGTTGCTGGCGGACGCCGGCATTCGTTTCCTCACCTGGGACCATCCGGTGAGTGAGCCGACCCACGAGAGCACGCCGGCTGCGAAGCCGTTGATCGATCGGCTTGGGCAATTGTACCCTGATCGCCCTGAGGTCGTCGATCCGGAAAATCCGTCGTCGGGCTAGGCGGGAAGGGGTTAAGGTTTGTAGGCTGAAGTATTCGGATCTTCGAACCGCGACCTTCAGCCTACGATTCGCGGCTGTTTCGCCCTCCCGCGCGTTCCACGCATGGATGAGACGGACAAGAGGACGAAGAGGAGTTTCATGCGCGTCACCACAACCGATATCTCGGACGTATTGCTGATTGAGCCGGATGTCTTCCGCGACTCACGAGGGCTTTTCCTCGAAACGTACCATGCACGTCGGTATGCGGACGCCGGTATTCCCGGCCTCTTTGTTCAGGATAACTATTCACAGTCTCCGCGGGGCACATTGCGCGGGCTTCATTACCAAGAGCCGCATGCTCAGGGGAAGCTCGTGATGGTGGCGGACGGAACCGTCTACGATGTCGTGGTGGATATCCGAAAGGGATCGCCGAGCTTTGGCCGGTGGTATGGACTCGAGCTTTCGGCGGAGAATCGGCTTCAAATCTATGTGCCGCCAGGTTGTGCGCATGGATTCTGCGTGACCAGCGACCGCGCCTCGTTTCTCTATAAGTGCACAGACTATTATGCGCCGGGCGACGAACGGGGCATCGTCTGGAACGATCCGGTCCTCGCCATTCCTTGGCCGGTTGCGACACCCATCTTGTCCGCGAAGGACCGCATCTACAAATCCTTGGCCGAGATGGAGTCGGTGTTGCCGACGTATCGACCGGCGTGATGACGAGCCGCGAGCTCGCATTTCTGGCGAAGTGTATCTCGGGCGAGTGTTTCAGGTTCCAAGTTTCTCGTTTCAAGTTGTTCGTTTCAGATCACTGAAATTCTGGGGTTGAACCTGAAACTAGAAATTTTAAACTAGAAACCAGCTACTCCGTGCCCGAACGACGCGTTAGGCACAAGACCAGCGGATTGGCAATGCGGCAGCAGCGCACATGAATAATAGGCGGCTCTAAGAGCCCATTGATTCCACGAGGGCGGCTATGTTATTCACCGAGGGCATAGTGGTAAGATCCCGGCGGCGGTGACGGCAGATTTCTCAGCATCATAAGGAGGAGGACACAATGGGGAAAAGTTTAAAAGGGACCAAGAGCCACGACAATCTCAAGGACGCATTTGCCGGGGAGTCCCAGGCCAATCGGCGCTATCTCTATTTCGCCCGGCGGGCGGATATCGAAGGATTCCCTGATATCGGCGGATTGTTCCGTGATACCTCCGAGGCGGAAACCGGCCACGCGTTTGGGCACCTGGATTTCTTGAAGGAAGTCGGAGACCCAGCGACCGGGGTGGCGATCGGCAATACCGAAGCCAATCTGAAGTCGGCGGTCGAAGGCGAAACCTACGAGTATACGCAGATGTACCCTGGTATGGCCAAAACGGCTCGGGACGAGGGATTTCCTGAACTGGCTGAATGGTTCGAGACGCTCGCCAAGGCGGAGCGATCCCATGCCAATCGTTTCACCAAGGGGCTCGACAGCCTGAAGCAAGGCTGAGAAGAGCTGAGAGGAGTCAGCGTTCGGCGGTCAGTGTTCAGAAGGGCTGGATGAGGATCCGATTCCTCTCTATCGCTGATCACTGACCGCTGATTGCTTTCTGATTGGAGCCACGTTGAATGGTCTGAGCCTGATCAATCCCATCGACCCTGCCCAGCTCCAGAACAACACGCAGCGTATCTATGAAGTCTGCGATGGCTGCCGGCGCTGCTTCAATCTGTGTCCGTCGTTCAATACACTGCTCGACGGCATTGACCGATATGAAGGAGACGTCGCCAAGCTCACGCCGACCGACCACCATCGGATCGTCGATGAGTGCTATTACTGTAAGCTCTGCTACAACCACTGTCCCTATACGCCGCCGCATCAGTATGCGCTCGATTTTCCTCGCTTGATGATCACGTGGAAGAAGCATCTGGCCGTGACGCGGGGGGTGAGCTGGCGCGATCGGTTGTTGATCAAGACGGATATGATCGGCGCCGTTGGGAGCCAGTGGGCGTCTGTGGCCAACTGGGTCATGGGCCTCCGGTTTTTTCGCGGGCTGATTGAATCCTGGATCGGCGTCCATCGGGAACGGCAGGTCTTGCCATTTTCTTCGGAGACGTTCCTCCACTGGTGGGGGCGCCGCGGGAAGTCACAGGTTGCTGCGTCCGCTCCCAAGAAGGTTGCATTGTTTGGGAGCTGCATGGTCAATTATCAAGCGACGGATATCGGCAAGGCGACGATCCAAGTCCTCGAAAAGAACGGCGTGCATGTTGTGGTTCCCGAACAACGCTGTTGCGGCATGCCCTCGTTTGACATCGGCGATGCGGCGGCGATTCAGCAGGCTGCCTCGGCGAATATTGCGTCGTTTTTACCCTGGGTGGAGAAAGGGTACGACATTGTGGCGCCGGTGCCCAGTTGCAGCTTGATGTGGAAGCGGGAATATCCCGAGATCGTTGGGGGCGATGCGGTGCGGCGCGTGGCGCACCGGACGTTCGATATCAGCGAATATCTCATGAGATTGAAGCGGGAAGGCGTTCTGGCCACAGATTTTCAGCGGAAGCCAGGGCGAGTGGCCTACCAGGTGCCGTGCCATTTACGGGATCAGAATATGGGGTTCCAATCCAAGGAACTGATGGAGTGCGCCGGCGCGCAGGTTGAGGTGATTGAAAAGTGCTCCGGTCGCGACGGCTCCTGGTCCGCCAAGACAGAGTTTTTTCCCCTTTCAATGTTAATCGCGCAGAAAGCGGTTCGAGTGATTGAACAGACTCCGGCGGATCTTGTCGCCTCCGATTGCCCTCTGGCGGGCCTACAGCTGGATCAAGCCGGTGCGATGGCCCATGCCGGCGGAAGGCCGACGCAGCATCCGATCCAAATTGTGCGCGATGCCTACGGGTTACCGCGATGAACCTCTTGACCCCCCATGACCTCTTGTCTTTGGCAGAATATGAAGACCAGCGGGAGCAGTTCCGCTCGCAGATCATCGCGCTCAAGCAGCGGCGCAGGATTTTCGTCGGGCCGCTGCTCACGCTCGTCTTTGAAAATCGTCACACGCTACGGTTTCAGACTCAGGAAATGATCCGGGTCGAGCACATTCTCGATCCCCACAAGGTCCAGGATGAGTTGGACGTCTATAATGCTCTCATGCCGGGGGCTGGTGAGTTGAGCGCTACGTTGCTGATTGAGATTACGGAGCAGGACCGGATGAAAGAGTGGCTGGACATGTTCATGGGGCTGGATCATGGCGAAAAAGTGGCGATTTGCGCCGGACGTGAACAAGTATTCGGGCAGTTCGAAGGTGGCCACAGTCATGAAACCAAAATCAGCGCGGTGCATTTCGTCCGATTCCGACCGACCGCGTCGATGACTGCGGCGTTCGCCGACTTGCGCCAGCCGGTTATGCTGACGGTGCGCCATCGCGAGTATCACGCCGAGGCGTCGGTGCCTGGGAGCATGCGGGAGGAGTGGCTTTCCGACTTACAATAGTGTTGAGTTATGAGTGCTGAGTTTTGAGTTGTCCGTTTGGACGAAGTTTCGAACCCAGAACCCAGAACCCAGAACTGGAAACTATGGCAACCGTTCTTCTGACAAAGCGTCTCGAGTTTGCGGCGGCGCATCGCTATTTCAAGCCTGAGTGGGATGAGGCCAAGAACCGCGCAGTATTTGGACTCTGCTATAACCCGCCGGCGCATGGTCACAACTACATGATTGAGGTGACGGTCTTAGGCGAGGTGGATCCGAAGACCGGCATGGTCGTGAATCTCTTTGACTTGAAGCTCATCCTGCTCAATGTGCTGGAAGAATTCGACCACAAGAACTTGAATCTGGATCTGCCCTACTTCACAGACCGGATTCCCACGTCTGAAAACCTGGCTCTGGTCCTCTGGAGCAAACTGGACGGGCAGAAAGACATTGGGCGGCTCCACGCGATTCGTTTGTACGAGGATGAAGACCTGTATGCCGAGGTGACGGCAGCAGCGGGGCTCGACGTGGCCAGTGTCACGCGGCGCTATTCGTTCACGGCCTTGCAGGATGGCCATCAAGGCCGTGAGTGGGATTGCTTTGTGACAGTCCATGGCCCGATTGATCCGGTGACCGGAATGGTCACGGATATCGGCGCACTGGATCGTGTGGTGCAGGAAAAAATCGTGAAGGCGGTGGACCGTCAAGACCTTCGCCACGTCCTCGGCGCCGAGCATGTCACGGGTGTACAACTTGCCGAATGGATTTGGAAGTCGCTCCTGCCCGGTCCCTCGTCGGGTCAGCTTGCCAACGTTCGCGTAGTCCAGTCGCGCGACCTCTCATTTGAGTACGCCGGTTAATCAGCCGGCAGTCGTCCTATCGGAGCGGCGATGAGGAAAAGCCAACTTATGTGTGTGGTGCTGGTGGCCTGTCTCTCATGGGCAGTCGCAGCCTGGCCTGCAGAGGAAAAGGACATTATCGAGAAGACCATCAAGGAAGCCGCCATGGCTTCCGCGACCTTCTCTGAAACGAGAGACAAGCAAGCGGTGTTGAAGCTCTACACGAAGGACTATCTCGGTATTCAGGATGGCGAGACGGAGACGAGGGAGTCGGTCGAGAAGTGGCTCGCGGACTATGAATCGGAACTCAATAAGGGAAGCACCCTCCGTTTTATCAGCGTCGTATCGAACTTGCGCGTAAGGGCACCTGGCCCAACGGCGTGGGCGACCTATGACTACGTGTTTCAAGCGGTCAGAAACGGCGAACTCGAAGGCAGCGACGCTGGTAAATGTACCACCTTCCTCCGCAAAGAAGGCTCCGCCTGGCTGATTCAGCATGAGCATTGCTCCAAAACGCGATTGGTAAAATGACGCCAGGCATGTAGATCTTAGTTTGCGCTTGGGGGAAGCGCAAACTGGAATGGTAATTGCGCGGCGTCCTCTTCGAACGTATCGTGCTCAACCCGATAAAAGTCTCGCCAGCGGTGAGACAATTGCGCCCCTCCGCGCAGAGCCTCTTCAAAGACAGCAAGAAGGTCGAGTTTCTCAATCTCCCCGATGGCCACGCCGAAGTCGATCTTCATGATGGGCTGGCGCAGAACCTGAAAACATTTCTCATTGAGCTCGGCCGTGATTTTTGCTTTGTGGGCTCAGAGTATCCGCTACAAGTGGGAGGGCGTGATTTCGCGCTCGATCTGCTGTTCTTCCATCGCGGCCTGAACTGCCTGGTGGCAATTGAACTCAAAGCCGACCGCTTCGAGCCGGAGTATCTCGGGAAACTCGAGTTCTACCTGGAAGCGCTCGATCCGGAACGTGTCAACGACTTTGAGACACTTGCCCTGGGAGTTTAGTGTACAACCTCCTCTATCTGCGTCGTGATCGCGTGAGGCGAGACGATCACGGGAT
>JAWXBV010000196.1:0-22891 GCA_034440335.1 Nitrospirota bacterium
ACATACTGTTCAAGTATGCCTCGGGCTCTCACGGCTCCGCGTGCCCGTCTCGCGACGCGACTGCGCGATTTCGCGACGAACCGTCATGAATCATGCGGGTTTAAAAGGGACAATTCACCTACCCGCTATTTGCAGATAACACTGATCTTCGAACCGCTCGCCACGGAGATACTTCGCGATCACCGTCCATTGCCCACGACCATCGGTCAGCGCGACATAGGTCTTCCCATCCATGATAAACGGCTGCACCGTGAACACAATGTTCAGGGCCGGCAGCTCCTTGCCCGATTCTGAAGACAGCGAAAAGGTGGACAGTGGATAGCTTCCCCCTGTCCGCTCAAACTTATCGGCGGTCGCCAACAGAGACGAGAGATCCTGCCAATTGGCTTGCTCAAGAGCAGCGCTATCGGCAGGAAACACATAGAAACTGTCGCTCGGACTCCCCTTCATACAGAACGTGGTCTTTACGACCAGGTCTTGCTGCCCGTCGTTATCCAGATCCACCAACGCCTTGTCGAGACTCGAGCAGTGCCTCGTCTTTGGCCCCTGCCCACTCAGTTCGACCGGCTTCCAGATTATCTGCCGAAAGATCTCGTGCTGGTATCGCAGCCGCCCTCGATCGTCCACATCCTCACGAAACGCTCCCAGCACCCTTGCGCAGAGCTTGCTGTCCCGACCTGCAACAAGCTCATACCCTTGCTCACCAGCCCAAACTACGCCGACGCTCACCATGAAGGCGAGGAAGACACACACGAGCTGTTTCATAAATTGCATGGTGCCCTCCTCTGACTCCACCCACGCTTAGCAATATGTGCAACCAGTCTTCCCACGTTTCGCCTCCATTGACAAGAAAAGTCGGCCCGCCTAAAATCTCGTGAAATTTTCATCTGCTCCGATTTGCCAACATGACCCTCCCTGAACTCAGCCAGTCTCTGCACAACTGCCAACGGTGCAAACTCGCAAAGATGGGCCGAACCCAGATCGTATTTGGTGTGGGCAATCCTCATGCGAGCGTGATGTTCGTGGGGGAAGCGCCAGGCTTCAACGAAGACCGGCAGGGAGAGCCGTTTGTCGGGGCAGCGGGAAAACTCTTGAACGATCTCCTGCAATCGGCAGGATTGTCTCGCGGCGATATCTACATCGCCAATGTGATCAAGTGCCGCCCCCCGAACAACCGCGACCCGGAACCGGATGAAGTCGAGACGTGCAAACCCTTTCTGATGCAACAGATCGCGATGATCCGCCAGAAACTGGTCTGCACGTTAGGAAATTGGGCGACGCAAACATTGTTGGAACGGAAGGTGGGGATCACGAAGGTTCGCGGCCAGGCGTTCTACTTGAAAGACTTTGTCCTCTTCCCCTTGCTGCATCCCGCCGCAGCCTTGCACCAAGGCAGCATGCTCGAACCGCTTCGTGAGGACTTCAAGAAACTAAGAGAGTTTCTGGATCGGAATACGAAACCAGCCGAACCCACGACAGCGACCGCGGTTGCTGCACCCACACTACACATCGAACCGCCACAGCCGACCCAGATGGATCTGTTTGGGTCATAACTCGTCGCTCGTTTCTCGCCCTCGACTCAGCTCCGAGCAATTGAACTTACTTCTCGCTCAGGATGTGATTACAATGTGAACTCATAGGAGAGGCACATGAAAGCACGCCTCGTTCGGATCGGCAATTCTTATGGAATCCACCTTCCAAAAAAATTGCTTCAGGAAGCCCAACTTGAGGATGAAGTCGAGCTTGGGCCGAGCCTGCCGTATCCTGATTTCAAAAACGGCCAAGTCGCGCACCGGTTGGGCCGAAGCTGCCCGACGTATGCGGGAACAGGGCGAAGATCGCCTCATCGACCCACCAACACCGACTCGATTCGACAAGGAGGAATGGAAGCAAATACAAGATGGAGTCAAACTGACTCCAATAAACAGATTGTCCGTTAATGAAAAATAATCGTCCGCGAATAGACAAAGTAAGAGCTTCCCGTGATGGCCACGAATTTCATGAGGCGTGGGCCGCGCGCAAAGCGCTCCAGCTCGTCATGCCCACCGACAGTCTGGTGGGAATTGCCGTTGAAGGGCTCGCGACAGCCGATCAGACGGATGCTTCGGCGGAAACGGTCGAGATCGCCGATCTTGTCTTGTACTACGGAAGGCGCGCGACGTTCGAAGGGGCACGTTCGGTTGTTATTGTCCAGGTCAAATACTCCAAAAGCTCGCAGAGCGTCCCGTTCCGTGCGAGCGATGCCAAGAAGACGATTCACAAGTTCGCGGCTGCGTTCAAAAGCCACAAGAAGAAGCATGGCGCGAAAGAGGTTGAAACGAAGCTCGCCTTCGAGCTGGTAACGAACAGGCCTATCTACCGTGAATTTGCCGAAGCAATAGAAGGGCTCATGTCAAAATGTCCGTTGAAAGGAAACGCGAAGAAGCAAGCTACTCAGTTCACGTCCGCGTGTCGGCTTAAAGGCCAGGAACTCGCTCATTTCGCACAGAAGGTCAGGATCACTGGCCTGGCTGGAAGCCTGAGACAAAACAAGCAAAGCCTTTCCCGGGTCCTCGCCGATTGGTCGGTTGCTCCTGATGCTATGGCGCGAGCCAGACTGGGCAACATGAGGCAATTGCTTCGGGACAAGGCTGGCCTAGCGGGTGAAAGACAAAACGTCATCACGCGGACGGACGTTCTTGATGCCCTCGAGCTGCAAAGCCCCGGAGACCTCTTTCCTTGTCCAGCGAGCTTTCCTGAAATCGGCAAGGTCGTCGAGCGTGAGCAGCTATCAAACATCGTCAGCAGAATCCCCAAGCTGGACAAACCGCTCCTGATTCACGCCGATGGCGGCGTTGGGAAAACGGTCTTTCTTCAAAGTCTAGCGAAGATTCTAAACGAGATTCACGAAACCGTTCTGTTCGATTGCTTTGGCGGCGGCGCTTACCGAGCGCCGGATGATGCGCGGCATCTTCCGAAACGCGGCCTGATCCACATCATCAACAACCTTGCGTGCGATGGCTTGTGTGATCCGCTCCTGCCAATCAACGAGAACGTGGAAGAGCTCGTCAAAGCTTTCCGGTTCCGCCTCGCTCAGGCGGTTGCCACACTGCAAAGAGGATCCCGCGGGAAACAGCTCCTGCTGTTCATTGATGCCATAGACAACGCCGCCGAACATGCAAAAGACAAGGGTGAGTTGGCTTTTCCGAGGTCTCTGCTCGAAAGCTTCCACCATAACGGCCCTGTTTCCGGAGTTCAGCTCATCGTAAGTTGTCGAACATACCGACGCGATATTTCCAGGGGCAATATTCCGTGTGAAGAATTCGAGCTGAAACCATTCAGCCCCGTAGAGACCGAGAAGTATCTTCGCGATCGTATTCCGAAGGTAACTGATACACAAATCCAGGTTGCCTATTCACGCTCCGAAGGAAACCCCCGGATACTCGAACATCTTGCGCTCAGCGAAAGAGGCCTGCTTGATCCATCGGAAATCCACAACGTTATAAAGCTGGACGACCTCTTGAGGGAGCGTATTCGGAAGGCCCTCGGCGAAGCCTTGAAGCGAGGATACAAGGAGCCTGACATAAACGCGTTCCTCGCCGGTTTGTCAGTTTTACCTCCGCCCGTTCCGCTCGATGAGTACGCAGATGCGCACGGCATGGACCTTAGCGCTGTAAAGAGCTTTGCCGCTGATCTAGCTCCTCTGCTGGAGCAGACAAGACATGGATTAATGTTCCGCGATGAACCGACCGAAACGCTTGTTCGTCAGGTATACGCTGCCAAAACAGGCACGTTGTGCACCCTTGCCGAGAATCTCTTCAAGAAGCAAGGAGCCTCGGTATATGCAGCGACTGCGCTTCCAGGCCTGCTTCAGAAGCTTGATGATGGGAAGCTGCTGTTCGACCTGGCATTCGATGAGCGGTTTCCGTCCGCGATCACAAGCACCGTTGGCAAGCAGAACATACTCTACGCAAGACTGAAAGCCGCCGTCCTTCATGCGGCGCGGAAGCAGGACTTCGACCGCCTCATTCACTTGCTGGTCGAGCTCTCGACCCTCGCAGCCGTCAATCAGCGCGGTACGGATTATGTCCTGGACAATCCCGATCTAGTTATCGCATCACACGATGTCGATGCGACCAGACGGCTTTTCGAGACACGTACACTGTGGCCAGGAACGCGCTACGCAAGACTAACGATAGCAAGCGTCTTATCGGGCGACTTGAACGATGCATCTCGGCACGCCGTAAGCGCCATTGAATGGATTGAGCACTATCGTAGGAAGGACGATGACTACCGCAGGGAGAGAGGAGGGCCGGAACAGCTCGACATCGCGTCGGTTCCGCTATGGCTGGTCGTCCAGGACCGAGGACGCGAAGCGGCACAATTCATGAAGGGATGGAAGGATTGGTATGTGTACGAAATCTCGGAGCATATCTTCACGTTGCTGCAACAAGCGGAAAGAACGGAAATGCTCCCGGCGGCCAACATTCGCCGCTTCCTGGACTCACTGACCTCGCAGCCCGGCGTCCTTGCAGCGGCTCTCTCTTTCCTGGAGTTCGACAACGCTGCGCACCGGCGATTAATTCGAGAGCTTGCCAAAGCCTGCGAAAAGAAGAAGACCATTGAAATCAGCCAGAGCTTCCACCGCGAAAGCAATTGTCTCATTCAAGAGGGCATCCTAAAGGCCGCTACCATCGCGATTGCGATGAACATGCCAGCGGAGGCGCTTGCAATCGCGGAAACCATTCCGCAAAAAAGACCACTCCTCTGGTCGTTCCTGGGTCGCTTTTCTAATAAGGATGCGTTTCTCTTCATCATATACACGGCTCTTCGCCTCGCCGCGGAACAACTGCCTGTTACCGAACATACGCTTCTTCCGCAGGAACTTATCGATATCGGTGCGCGAGTGCCTGAGGGCACGAAAGGCGACGCTTTCCAGAAGTTACTCAAGGCTGAGCTGGAGAAATACTTTCAGGCACAGAAAGGATTGCCGGACGAGAAGAGGCCCATGAGATATGAGGCCAAGAGGGAAGCAGAGCGCTTTATAGATGAGCGGCATGTGCCACTGATTGAGATCTCTCAGGCGTTCACGGCAATGCTTTCCACAGGCACGGGAAAGGCCGACAGGCCTTTTCTAGACTTAGTCGGTAGCTGGACGAAGCTTCGAGTAAAGCGGGAGCCATACTCGTACGCCCACGAAACCAACTTGTTCTTCGATCTGCTCGGCCGCCAGTTGTTGACTTTTTCCCTCTGGGCACGCAGTGACCTGAAAGCCTCTTCCGTTGAGGCATTTGTGACGAAGGTGAGCGAAGAAGGTATCGCACCGGCATCAACGCTTGTCGAGATCATCGCAATTCTCGCGAAAAGGCCGGACCTTCAGGAGCTGGCCGGGAAGATGGCGATCAAAGCCAAGACCCTCATCGAGCGAGAAGATGAAGTGAGTTGCAGGGCTTCTCTCTTCGCGCAGTTGTCGAGGAGGATCATGCCTGCAAGCGTCGAGGAGTCGGCATCTTATTTCCGCGCCGGTCTTGAGCAGATGGACGCTATAGGCTCAGGCGACTACCAGTTCACGAATGCACTGTTGCTCTATGCAGCGGAGCTGCGGGGCAATGAGCTTGAGGAAGGCGACTTTCACACACTTTCAAACATTTGCGAGCTTAACATGCCGTCTGAGGAAGAAAAGTTTCCTTGGCCTGCGTTCGCAAGAGGATTGGCCCGGACTTCCGGATGCAGAACGCTTGCAAAACTCGCTCGATGGGACAACCGCAACAAGATATCCCTTGATTACACCCTGTTGCCTTACCTCACGGCGCTCATTGAGCAGGACAAGATAGACCCGTCCATCGCCCTGGGGCTGCTTCGCATATCGAGCCCCGCTGAACTATATGTTTGTGGCACGGAGCATCTCGCGGCAGTTATCGCCGAAAAGCAGTATCCAAATTCGAAGGAGTTATTGACCGAGCTGATCTCGCAGTTCGAGCAGAATCACCCAGGCGTCTTCATGCCCAGCACTTTTGCAGCGCTCCACAAGATTGCCGAGCGCGAACTGGGCAAGGACTCGAAGCAAAATGCCTACCTCTCGGTCGCTGCGCTGAAGTTCGAGAAGCTGCGTAACGAGGAGAACGAGAACCGAAACTATCACGGCGCACAAGATCCTCGCGTCGCGGAGAAAGTGAAAGATCAGGCAGAAGAGAACCGGCGTGCCCTGAAGAAGATAGGGAATGAAACGGACCCCGCCGCCGAAGAGTCAATGTCTCGGGCCATTGATGCGCTGAATAACATACAGCACAACTTTGACTTGAAAGGCCGGTTTTTCGAGAACCTGCGAGGAAAGCTCAAGTACGGTGAAAGGTCAAAGTACGTTCAGATCATAGCGCGGCTTGAAACCCTCGACATCTATACAAAACTGCGCGAGTTGAAGGAGTGTAAAGAGAAATGGGGTACCTCTTCAGCGGCCCTGGAAAGCATATTCCGCGATATCGGAGTGCCTCTGATCCAGATTCACGCCGATGACCTCGTTCATTATGACTACCTGTCCGGCTCCAACCTGAAGGAGATTACAGACCTATCCGGCATTCAAATGCCGGTACTGGCGCTCGAATTGATCACGATATTTGCAGCGCCTGATTCACACTTGCCTGCATCCATCTGGATGGGCCTTGCGGCAATCATTTGTGAGAAGACCAAACAGGGTGAGGGTCAAATTGCACTCAAGAGATTACTGAATAGCAACTCCGCAAAGTTAGCATCAACAGTTGTAGACGGTGTGTGGAAAGATGATCTCTATCCGAAAGATGGACAGACGGATATTGCGGCCGGCCTCGTATGGCTCATGCTCGGCTCACCTTCTGCAGGACATCGCTGGAGATCCTCGCATAGCATCCGCTACTTCGCGCAGATTGGAAAGTGGGACATAATTGACGCGATTATTGCCAAGTTCCATTCCGCAGGCGCCCATCCCTATCAAGCGCCGGAGCTTCCCTTCTATTTTCTGCACGCACGGCTCTGGATGCTGATTGCGATTGCCCGAGTGGCGATAGATCACCCGCAGAATGTGGCGAAGTATACGGATACGCTGAAGGCCATCGCGTTAGACAAGAGTATGCCGCATGTCCTATTGCGCCACTTCGCGGCGCAGGCTCTCCTAGCCTGTGAGAGTGGCGGCGGCGTTGTCTTGTCGGAGGCCGATGCCAAGGCACTGAAGACGGTCAACGAATCGCCATTCCCGAAGAAAAAGACGAAGGAACACCCGCGCGATTCTTTTCACGAGGATCGTCCAGACTCGATGCCGGAGCCAGAGCCGAAATTTTACCTGGACTACGATTTCGATAAGACGGATGTCACGGCTGTGAGTAGCATGTTCGACAGATCAAGGTGGGAAATGAAAGATGCCTTGACTGCATGGGTGCGGAAGTACGATCCGCACATAACGAGTATGCACGAAAGCGGCGGGCGCTCCGTCCACCACCGGGGCCGTATAGGCGGAATGACCACCCGGTATCACGTTTATGGACAACAACTGGGTTGGCACGCGCTCCAGCTAGTGGCGGGCGAGTTCCTGGCGAAGTATCCGGTCATCCAGCGTCCATATGATGACAATAATCCATGGCGCGAGTGGCTGAGCTGCGAGTTGCTCACGAGAAGAGACGGGCTGTGGCTTGCCGACGGAGTTGACCGGCCGCCCGTGGACGCGCAGGTAAACCTCTATGAGAAGGGAGAGACAGGGCTTGTCCTTTCCAGCGACAAAGCAAAACTCCTCGGACTTCTGAAAATCGGATCATCGATAGAGGATGAACTGGTTGTGGCTGGTGACTGGCGCTCGGCTGATGGTATCGGAATTCACATTGCGTCGGCTCTAATACCTCCCCAACACGCCGAGAAATTGGCGCTTGAGTTGTCTCAGAAAGACCCGTTTCAAGCGTGGCTGCCGCAAGCCGAAGGGTACGACAGCGGTGACGAATGTTCACGCTCCGAGAAGGAACCTTTCAAGCCGTGGATCGTCTATCCTTCCATCGAAGCAAGACTCGATGAAACCGACCCGCTCGGAGTGACCTCCGCTGTACGGCGGCTTTACTTTACGAAGGCGGTAAATGCCATCGGCTCGCTGAGAGCACTGGACTCTTTTCGGCGAACGTGGGCCGATTCAAAAGGACGAGTGGCGGCGCGCTCGGAAGCCTGGGGCCGCAACGCGACGCACGACGAAGAAGAATCGATCAGCGCCAAACGGCTGGTATGCAGTTCGGAGTTCCTGAAGAACGTACTCCTGAAGCGACGTGCGGAGTTATTGGTGCTCGCCATACTGCGCCGGTACAAGAAAGGATTCGGCACCGAGAAGAGCCAGTATTGGCATACCACGGCGGTCATCCGGATTGACCAATCGCTGGATTTCAAGTTCTACCCCGGCGCGGTTAACAAGCCCCATGTAGTGAAGTACTGACGGTAAGGGCGGTGCCACCGAAGAACGGCATCCAAGGCGACGCGCCGCAAGCGGTGCGAGCTTGAAACCAGACGCTATTCCTCCATCGCGCAGTGTGGGTGGTGCGCAGGTTGAGCCTCGGCATCGCGTCTGTCTCAACAAATCCTTCTAAGCTTGCTGACCTCATCTCCACTAACAACGCCCGCTGCTGCTGACGCGTGCATCAGCGCTCTGCTGAGTCTCGCCGTAGCGAAGTCACGCGGCCCGCTCCCAGCGGGTGGCACAGACTGTTCGACGCTCCGTTCGACCATCGGTCGGAACGGAGCTAGTTTCTGGGCCAAGCGTGATTGAGCGTAAGGGCGAGCCAGCAGGGCGCTGGCAAGAGCGGAAGCAGCAGCGGGCGGCGCTCCTATGCTTTCGCGTTGATGGTGGACGAGGGGTCTGAATCGGCGGCTTCGCCGCCTTCTTCCTCGGCAGGCTTTTCTTCCTCCGGCACATCGAACCAGGACACTAACATTTCGTTCCACCAGGCTTCGTCGATCTCCTTCCCCGGATCACTGCCGAGACAGGCGACATCGTCCTTCGTCACGTCGGGACCAACCAACTGGGGCTGGAATTTCGCTCGTTCGACGACTTCTTTTGTAGCATACCCACCAACGATCCAGGAGTCTGGATCGGCGCGACGAGATTTGTAGGCCTTGAGCCCGAGCTTGAGATACATGAAGATTTCTTGTTGTGCAGGATCTCCCACGCCGGATTGAGGAAGCCCCAAAGTCTTCTCGATCTTCTTGCGCCAATGCCGATCGTCGTACCGCGAGGTAATCAACTGGAGCATGGTCTTTCCGAGTTCGGGATCGAGCGGCATGAACACTCCTTCGTGTCGTCACGTCTTTAAGTCGAATGTCATCAAGTCATCATCAGAATTTCTGGAGATCTACGACGTGATGACTTTTCGACTTGAAGACGTTAGACGGATATTTCCTTACGATCTCAAATGTTGACCGAAGAACGACAGCGCCCGCGCCCAGGCGTCTTTGGCCGCCTCGGGTCTATACACCGTCTTATCCGTATCCCGGAAAAAAGCATGAGGCGCGCCGGGATAGGTTTTGATCTCGCCGGACTTATTAAATTTCTTAAAGCCTGCCGCAAGCCGCTGAACATCTGCCTTGGTGATCCAGCCGTCATCCTCTCCGTAGAGGTACAGCACAGGAGCGGACAATTGTTGAAGCGGCGCATCGGGGTTCGGCACCTGACCATAGAACGGCACCGCAGCTTTGATCTCTTTGTTCACACAAGGCAGCATCAACGCATAGGACCCACCCATGCAGAATCCGGTCACCCCGATTCTCGTGGCATCGACTTCAGGAACGGATTTGAGATAGCCGACAGTCGCGTTGAGATCCTTCAGTCCATCTTCCTGCTGAAGCGTATTCATCAACTTACCTGCCTCGCCAGGATCGGTGGTGAGGGCGTACCCTAATCGGGAGTACAGATCCGGGGCGATCGCCACATACCCCTCAGCGGCATAGCGCCGTGCCACGTCCTTGATGTGTTCGGTCAATCCCCACCATTCCTGAATCACAATGATCGCGGGACGTCGCTCCTTGGTTTGCGGAGCTGCGACATAGGCCCGCATCGTCACCTTGTCGCTCGGATACTGGACCAGGGTTTCTCTAATCGACTCGGCCATAAGGCACCTCCTTACAGGTGCAAGTTTTGAGTTGTAAGTTCTGAGTTCTGAACCCTGAGTTAAGAATGTATTTTATTGCCCAATCTTCAACTCAGAACTCAACACTCAAAACTCAGAACTGGCAGCTAGCCGCTGATCGCGCTAGCTGCCTGCCACCATCATCTCTGCAATCTTCACGGTCGGACTGGCAATGCGCCCACGAAACACCAGGTCGTTGCCGATCATCTCGATACCCGCAAACATCTCTTTCAGGTTGCCTGCAATCGTGATCTCTTCCACAGGATAGGCCAACTCGCCCCCTTCGATCCAGAATCCTGCAGCTCCCCGTGAATAGTCGCCGGTGACCATATTGATGCCGAACCCGATGAGGTCCGTGACATACAAACCCTGTTTCACCGTCTTGATAATGTCTTGCGAGGTCTTCGTGCCCGGCGCGAGATATAAATTCGTGGGACCGACCGATGGATTCTCACCGACGCCACGCGAGGCGTTGCCGGTCGAGGCCAAACCGAGCTTCTTTCCCGAATAGGTATCCAGCAGGTAGCTCTTCAACACCCCTCGCTCCACCACTGTCGTTCTCCTGGTCGGGAGACCTTCGCCATCGAACGGTCGAGAGCCCAATCCTCCGACCAATCTCCCATCGTCATAGACCGTGACATACTCCGGAGCCAGCGATTTGTCTAATTGGCCGGCCAAGAACGATGCCCCTTTGTAGAGGGAATAGCCTGACACCGCGCTGCACAGATTTCCCATGAGACTTCCAGCCGTTTCCGAATCGAAGACGACAGGCACTCGTTGAGTCGCCACTTTCTTCGCTCCGAGCTTTCGGACCGTCCTCCGCGCCGCTTCCACTCCCACCGCCTCAGGGGAATCCAGCTTGGAGAATTTCCGTTGCACGCTGTACCAGGAATCGCGCTGCATGGCCCCCGTATCAGAATCGGTGGCGATGGGCGACACCGACATGGAGAACGTGGAACTCTGGTACTCCCCGAGAAATCCGTGACTGTTGCTCAATACGACGCGCCCAGAGGAGGAATCGAAGTCGCCCCCTTCCGAATTCGTCACACGCTCGTCCGCAGACATGGCGGCGGCTTCGACCCGTTTGGCTAGTTCGATCTGTTGTTCCGTATTCAGTTTGGTCGGATCGTAGAGATCACAATCCGGGACCTCCACTGCCATCTGATCCGCCGCAGGCAAACCGGACACCTGATCTTCCACGACAGCCTTCGCTAAGGTACAGGTCTCAGCAACGAGCTGATTCAAGGAGTCTGCTGAAAAATCTGAGGTGGAGGTGCTGGCGGAGCGTTTTCCGACAAACACGCGCAAACCGAGACGCTTCTCTCGCGCTTTGGTGAGGCGATCGACCGCACCCAACCGGACTTGCACGGAAAAGGTTTCGCCATCGGCAATAATAATGTCCGCTTCCGTCGCCCCACTGCGCTTCGCCTTGGCTAAGAGATCCCTCGCGAGCTGGCTATACCCATTGCGTTGTTCGATTTGTTGACTCATCGCTGCGTCCCGCCTACGGTAATTTCATCGATCCGAATCGTCGGAAGACCGACACCCACTGGAACAGACTGCCCATCCTTGCCGCAGGTACCGATGCCTTCATCAAGTTTCAGGTCGTGCCCGACCATCGAGACTTTGGTGAGGATCTCCGGCCCGCTGCCGATTAACGTCGCGCCCTTGACCGGCCTCGTAATCTTTCCTCCCTCGATCAAGTAGGCTTCACTGGCGGAAAAAACGAACTTCCCGTTGGTGATATCCACTTGCCCCCCGCCGAAGGACACGGCATAGAGGCCGTGATCGACCGAGCGGATGATCTCCTCCGGGTCCGATGTTCCTGCCAACATGAAGGTATTCGTCATACGCGGCAGCACCACACTTTGGTAACTTTCACGCCGACCATTACCCGTCAGGGGAATGCCCAACAGGCGCGCATTGAGTTTATCGGTGATGTAGCCGCGCAAAATCCCGTTCTCGATGAGCATCGTGCGACTGGTCGGAGTGCCTTCATCGTCCATATTGAGCGAGCCCCGCCGACCAGGCAAGGTCCCATCATCGACAATCGTGCAGACGTCGGACGCCACCCGTTTGCCCAGGAGATTCGAAAATGCCGATGTCTTCTTGCGATTGAAGTCCGCCTCAAGGCCGTGGCCGATGGCTTCGTGCAACAAAATTCCCGGCCAGCCTCCGCCCAGCACCACCGGCATGACCCCGGCAGGCGCGTCGACGGCGGACAGGTTGAGAATCGCTTCTCGTGCCGCTTCACGCGCAAACCGCAGATACCGATCACCCTCGTGATAGAACTCAAACCCGACACGCCCCCCTCCTCCGAACGAGCCGGCTTGCCGTTGACCGTTCTCTTCAGCGATACAGGTCACTTGTAGTCTCGAAAGCGGCTGCACATCCCCGATCAGCGTGCCGTCCGAGGTGGCGACGATCACCACCTTATACTCCGTATTGAACGAAGCCATGACATTCTTAATACGCGGGTCATACCGGCGTGCTTCGGCATCGATCGCATTCAAGAGGGACACACGATCTGCTGTGGCGACTTCGGCCTGGACCCGCTCAACCGGATAGAGATCGCGCGTCGGGCGTTGGCGGACAGGCACCGGAACCGCCTCGGCCCCGCTCGGCGAATTGGCGATGTAGCGGGCCGTATCTGCGGCCAATTCGAGATCCTTTTTCGTCAGTTCATCGGAATAGGCAAAGCCGGTTTTCTCCCCTGCTGTCGCCCTCACCCCCACACCCTGCGAGACGCTCTTCGTCGCACGCTTAACGAGAGACTCCTCCATCGAGACGGATTCGGACACACAGGATTCAAAGTAGAGATCCGCATAGTCGACATCGCGAACCTTGACCCGTCCAAGCGCCCCAAGCACCTCGCCTTCAGTCAGACCGAAGGACGTTAGCTGAACAAGTTCACCCATGGTATATGAATCCTCACGGCAGTTGGCATGCGGATAGACGGGGAAGTATAGCTGATCCTTTTCAATAGGCGCAACGAAAATTCATCCAACTCATCGCTTTTACAGGACTTTTACGAAAATTTGTTTGACTTTGCCCCCCCTCACCAGTAGACTTTGCCACCTACCCACGATCCTTGTAAGAAGAGATCTGTAACCAATCGCACGCTTATGGATACGAAAGACTCGTTGACCGTAGATCAGCTCTCCGTAGAGGAACTGGTCGCAAAACTTGAACCAGCCCTCTTGCCCAAGCACATCGCCATTATCATGGATGGCAATGGCCGCTGGGCAGAACCGCGAAACCTCCCTCGCATTGCCGGTCATCGGGAAGGGATCGAGTCTGTTCGGGAAATGATCACGGTCTGTTTGGAACTGGGCGTCAACGCCCTGACCATTTACGCGTTTTCGCAGGAGAATTGGAACCGCCCCGTTCAGGAAATCTCCTCACTCATGGGCTTGCTCGAATACTACCTTTCGACGGAACGCTCCAAACTCATTGAGCAGGGTGTCCGGTTGCGCACCATTGGCAGGCTCGACTCGCTCCCGTCCTCCGCCCTCCAATGGGTTCGGGCTGCCGAACAGGAAACCGCCCATCTCGACAAACTGCATCTCACGATCGCCCTCAGCTACGGTGGCCGCGCTGAGATCGTCGACGCGGTGCGTGAACTCCTGCATGACGCACAAGACGGAAAGCTGCAACCGGACGATGTGAATGAGTCTTGTATCCAACGATATCTCTACACCCATGACCTGCCAGATCCCGACTTATTAATTCGCACCAGCGGCGAAACGCGAATCAGTAACTTTCTCCTCTGGCAGCTCGCCTACACCGAGCTCTATTTCACTCCGACTCTGTGGCCCGACTTCCGTCGCCGCGAGCTGTTGCTGGCCTTGCTGGAGTACCAGCGACGCGATCGGCGATTCGGTCGGGTTCTCAGTGTCCTTTCGTCATAGTGGTCGATCTCAATCCCCCCATGCAGGAATACAAAACCTCCGGCCAACAGCAGGCTGAACCAACATCCACGGCGGCCCCCCGATTCGATCCCAGAAGAATTTATACCATTCTGGTCCTCGCGCCACTCTTGTATGCCGTCATTCGCTACCTCCCGCCCCTCGCATTTTCCGGCGTCGTGATACTAGGGGGAGGGCTCGCCCTCTTTGAGTTCTACCGGTTATGTTTCGGCGATCGCGGCCACTTCTGGCTGATAGGGATCGGCCTCGCAGGATTCGCCGCCCTGATTCTCGGAACACACTGGCCAGGCCTCATCGTTCCAACCCTCCTGGCCATACTCGTCTGTACTATTTCGGTCCCGCTTCTAAGTCGCTCGCCCCTTGAACAGAGCCTGAGAGATGGCGCCATGACCCTATTCGGCGTCCTCTACCTGGGCCTCACACTCGGCATGCTCTCGATGACGAGACTCCTGCCTCAAGGTGAGTGGTTGATTTTCTTTCTCCTGCTGGTGACCTGGGCATCCGATACGGGCGCCTATTATGTCGGCACACTCTATGGACGACATCGCCTCGCCCCCACCATCAGTCCAAAGAAAACGTTCGAAGGCTTGGTCGGTGGTGCAATTAGTGCCATACTCGTCGCCTATATAGCCCGTTGGTGGTTTCTTCCTGGGTTCTCCGGTCTCGATTGTCTGATCTTGGGCACCCTACTGACCATCACAGGCCTCTGGGGTGACCTGACCGAATCGGCTATGAAACGCAGCGTCGGCATAAAGGACTCCGGTGGGATACTGCCGGGGCACGGAGGGATGCTCGACCGTCTGGATAGTCTCTTGTTCACCGCCCCTGTCTTCTACTACTATGTAACAATGGCGAGCCGGCTACGAGTCATGGAGTGAAGGAGCCCCTCATGAAAACGATCGTGATCCTCGGATCGACTGGGTCGATCGGGACCAGCACCTTAGATATCGTGAACCGATTCCCAGAAGAATTCTGCGTGGCAGGACTGACTGCCGGCAGTAATGACGAGAAACTCGAGGAGCAGATCCGCCTGTTCAAGCCCCGCGTCGTGGCCCTGTCGGATGCCTCCGCTGCTGCCAGACTCCGGGATCGCTGTGCGGACCTGCCTGTCGAAATTTTGTCTGGGCAAGAGGGCTTGATTCACGTCGCCTCTCTCTCTGAAGGCGAACTCGTCATTTCCGCCATCGTGGGTGGAGCCGGTCTCGTACCCACCCTCGCGGCAATCCGAAGCGGAACACAAGTCGCCTTGGCCAATAAAGAACCGATGGTGATGGCGGGGCAACTGATGCAGGACGAAGCACGACGGCATGGCGTTCGGATCTTCCCCGTGGACAGCGAACACAGTGCGATCTTCCAGTCGCTAGAAGGCCATCGTAAAGAGGATGTCCGCCGCCTGATCTTGACGGCGTCCGGAGGGGCCCTCTGGACCCTGAGCCAGGAGGAATTGCACGACGTCACACCGGAACGGGCACTCCAACATCCCAATTGGAAGATGGGCGCCAAAATCACAATCGATTCCGCTACCCTCATGAATAAAGGTCTCGAAGTCGTTGAGGCCCGCTGGCTCTTCGATATACCGGAATCCCAGATCGAGGTCATGATCCATCGGGAAAGCATCATTCATTCCCTGGTAGAATATCAGGATCGTTCGATGATCGCGCAGTTGGGATTACCGGATATGCGCACACCTATTTCTTATGCCATGAGATATCCAGGACGCATGCCGCTGGATCTGCCCTCGTTGGATCTGACGGAGATCGGGAAGCTGACGTTTTGCAAACCGGATCACGATCGGTTCCCCTGTTTGGAGCTCGGCTATGAATCCCTTCGGATCGGCGGGACGATGCCGGCCACGATGAATGCTGCCAATGAAGTCGCGGTCGAGGCCTTCTTGAACGGAGGTATCGGGTTCACCGACATTCCAGAAGTCATTCGCAGCACGATGGACGTCCACACCACCAAAGACATCGAGTCGCTGGAAGACGCCCTGGAAGCAGATCGCTGGGCCCGAGAGAAGGCTGAATCATTGATCGTGGCGTTAGCACGCTAGCAGGATGCTGACACGCTGATTTTTTACGCGATGCGGTGCGGTGATACTACGTACGTCGATCGTGCCTCATATAGTGAGTAGGATGCTCAAAAATGCCGTCCAGCAAGACCGCAGCGAGCGAAGAGGCGAAGACGTACGGACCGCACTTCGTGGGGCCGTTCGCCCATACAAATGGATCGTGGCGAACAGATACGCCCCTCCAGTGCTTGCGATTTCCGGAACACTCTCGTTGAGCCTCTGAGCGAAGCGAGAACGAAGCTGGCGGACGTTTCAGTATCCTACTCGGTCTACACGAAGGAGCATACACTGTGTTCATGGCATTAACCTGGTCCCCCGACTCCATGTGGCTGCTCATGCAGAAGGCCTGGTGGTTCCTGGTCGTTCTGGGCGTCTTAGTCGCATTCCATGAACTCGGGCATTTCTTGGCCGCTCGCTGGGTCGGCGTCAAGGTCCTTAAGTTTTCACTTGGATTCGGACCGAAACTCTTCGGCAGAAAAATGGGCGAGACAGAATATCTCCTCTCGGCCATTCCACTCGGTGGCTACGTGAAACTATTCGGCGAAGATGAGACTGAGGCGACCACACAGGAGGATCGTACACGGTCCTTTGCCCACAAAGGATTGTGGGCCAAAGTCCTGATCGTCGCGGCAGGACCTGGGTTTAACTTCATTCTGGCCTACTTTATTTTTGCGGGATGGCTTGCGACCGGCACTCCGCTTTTTGTCCCGACGTTCCAGGATCTCACCCCCGATATCGAAGCGATGGCCCCCGGCTCTCCGGCCGATGTCGCAGGTATTCAAATCGGAGATCGTGTCAGCCGAGTCAACGGGAATGAGATTTCGACCAAAAATGAACTCTTCGACGCCGTGGCAAAGAGCAACGGGCAGGCACTGACGCTCGAAATCAAACGAGGCGAGCAGGTCAAAACGATGACGATCACGCCCACAACCGCTCCCGGACCACAACCCTCTGCGCAAGAGCCCGGGTACTACCTGGGTGTCGAAGAAACACCGCCTCTCGTTACGTCAGTCATGCAAAGTTCTCCGGCTGCGAAAGCCGGGCTTGAAGCCGGAGACCATGTGGTCAAGATCGAAAGTCAAACGATCCATACCTGGTCCCAGATGACGAGTATTGTAAAAGAACACCCCAACCGCCAACTACACATAGAGGTCTTGCGGGAAGGGCAGCGAGTGTCGCTGACTGTGACGCCTTCTGCCGAGAAGGCGATGGTCAACGGCCAGTCGATCGAAGTCGGCAAGATCGGCATTTCAGGACCAGGCCGTTCGATCATGCGCTCCAGCACCCCACTGCTGTCGCTCTACGACGGCTTGGGAGCCACATGGGGCTGGACCGAGCTGACGGTAATCGGCCTCTACAAAATGATCGTGGGAGACATCTCCAGCAAAAACATCGGTGGCCCGCTGACGATCGCCAATATATCCGGAGAAGCCGCCTCGCAGGGGGCCTCCAGTGTGATCTTTCTTATCGCGATTCTGAGTATCAATCTGGGTGTCCTGAACTTACTCCCCATTCCCATTCTCGACGGAGGCCATCTGTTGTTTTTTCTGATCGAAGGCATCCTCCGGAAACCTCTCGCCGAACGCCAGAGAGAACTCGCGCAACAGGCCGGCCTCGTGCTATTAGTGGGCGTCATGATCTTTGCATTCTGGAATGACATCGAACGGATCTTCTTGCGATAGATCATGCGACTGAATGTCACGTGTCGGCAACATATTTCCTGGCTCACCGGTGCGTCAGACTTGATACCCTGTGATCGTACCCACTAACTATGCGGACATCCCAAATCTTAATTCCTACATTGCGAGAAGACCCTGGCGAAGCGGAAACCGTCAGCCATACGCTCATGCTCCGAGCCGGTCTGATTCGTAAGGTCGCGTCCGGCATCTACACGTACCTCCCGATGGGCCTCCGGGTCATTCGAAAAGTCGAGCAGATCATTCGTGAGGAGATGAACCGGGCCGGAGCCCAAGAACTCCTGATGCCCATTGCCTCTCCCGCAGAATTGTGGCGAGAAACCGGCCGATGGAACTTCTATGGCAAGGAACTGATCCGCTTCAAGGATCGCCACGAGCGTGAGTTCTGCTTGGGACCGACTCATGAGGAAGTGATCACCGATCTATTCAGACGCGAAGTTCGGTCCTATCGGCAGATGCCGCTGAACTTCTATCAAATCCAAACTAAGTTTCGAGATGAGATCCGCCCCCGCTTCGGACTCATGCGGGGACGCGAGTTCATCATGAAGGACGCCTATAGCTTCGATCAGGACGACATGAGCGCCAAACTTAGCTATCAGAAGATGTACGATGCGTACCATCGTATCTTCACACGCTGCGGCCTCACCTTCCGTGCCGTGGAGGCCGATACCGGCCTGATCGGCGGCAGCTCATCTCACGAATTCATGGTACTCGCCGACACAGGCGAGAACACCATCGTCTACAGCGATACCGGTACCTACGCCGCCAACATCGAGCAAGCCGCCGTGCTGCCTCCTGCCGAGGTCGACACCGCAGCCCCGCGTCCGTTGCAGACCGTCCACACGCCTCGCTGCAGGACAGTTGAAGAAGTCACAAAATTCCTGAACATCCTCCCGACGCACCTCGTGAAAACGCTCCTCTATTCGACTGGAAAAGAGACCATCGCCGTGTTGATTCGGGGAGACCATGAGGCGAATGAGGTGAAGATTCAACGACTCCTGCGAGTGACCGATCTTGAACTCGCCACTCCCACCGTGGTCGAGCACGTCACGGGCGCACCAATTGGATTTGCCGGTCCCATTGGCCTGACACAGGTTCGGATTATTGCCGACCACGCGGTCAAAGCCTTGCGCAACGTGGTCGTCGGCGGCAATCGGAGCGATACGCATTATGTCGATGCCAATTGGGATCGTGATTTTCAGGTCGAGCAGTTCGCCGATCTCCGCAGCGCTTGTGCGGGAGATCCGTCACCAAGACAAGACGGCGGGGTCCTGAAAACAACAAAAGGTATCGAGGTGGGTCATGTCTTCATGCTCGGCACCAAATACAGTGAAGCCATGAAGGCCTCGTTCTTGGATCTTCATGGCAAAGAGTGCCTTGCCGTCATGGGATGCTACGGCATCGGCGTTGGACGTACGGCCGCCTCGGCAATCGAACAGAACCACGACCTGAAAGGCATTATCTGGCCCTTTCCAATCGCGCCGTTCCATGTGCATCTCCTCCCGCTCACCCAATCAGCGCAGACCGCCCACGTCACCGCACAGCTCTACGACGAACTGCAGGCGGCAGGGCTCGAAGTACTCTGGGACGATCGGGACGAACGAGCAGGTGTGAAATTCAACGATGCGGATTTGATGGGGGCTCCATTCCAAGTGGTTGTCGGAGACAAGGGCCTTGCAGAAGGAATGGTGGAAGTCAAAACTCGAAAGGATGGGATAAAACTCAAGCTCCCTCCTGCGCAAGTCGCCGCGCATTTGACTCGCATACAAGCCAGGTGAACGCCCTACCGCCCGCCAATACCTTCATCCCTGTTGTCATTCCCCTGACCGTTCCAATCTAAAACTGCCTTTTCCTTGCCTTCCACCCGTGATCAGCTAGACTGAGCTTCAATCTCTGCCTCAAGACACGTATGGTCGCGCGGATCGCACGCACGCTTCATTGAGCATACGGATCCGACAATGACCCTCGTAGTCGATGGCCAGGAGCTCAGATAATGCAAGCCAATCCCCTTCCCCAAAATTTTCAGGACCTTCAGCAAAAAGTGGCATCCACCGAGAACCTCAAGCGCGTCACAGACCAAATCCATGCGGCCGGCGAGCTCGACCATATTCTTCTCGACCTGCGCAAGGAAATTCTCAGCGTCCTCGATGCCGAAGACCTCACGATTTTCGCCTTCGACCTAGACAAGAAAGAGATTTTCTCGAAAGTCCCTCACATCGACAGCATCGAGGAATTCCGCATTCCCATTACCGAACAAAGCCTGGCCGGATTCTGCGCAAAGTATCTCCGCCCAGTGAGCATCGCCGATGCCTATAACATTGCCGAACTGCAAGGCGTCCATCCCTCACTCGTCCACGACACCTCCTACGACAAGCAGACGGGATTCAAGACGAAACAGGTCCTGACCTACCCGATTGTGGCCGACAACAAATACTTGATGGGCGTCCTCCAACTCCTCAACAAGAAAAGCGGCGGGCGTTTCACGAGGAAGGACGAAGAGTCCGTCGCGGAGATCGCCAAGGCACTCGGCATCGCATTCCTCAATCTCCGCAAGGGCTCGAAGAAAAACCCCACCAAGTTCGATCGCCTCGTCACGAACAATCATATTGCCCAGAACGACTTAGATAACGCGCTTGCCGAGTCCAGGAAGGGCCTGTCGGACTTCGAGAGCATCCTGATTGAGAAGTACAAGGTGCCGAAACTCGAGATCGGCAAATCGCTCGCTCAGTTTCACAAATGCCCCTACATCGAGTACAGCGACCGGACAATTGTCGATTTCGAGCTCCTGAAAAACCTCAACGTCGACTACCTCAAGAAAAACCACTGGATGCCGCTCAAGCGAGACCGAACCGCCATTGAAATCTTGACGGACGACCCCGGCGACCTCGACCGCGTGGCAGATATTAAGCGGACGTTCCCTGGCTTGAACATTCGCTTTGCAATCAGCCTCCGCCGTGATATCGCCCAGTTCCTCGGGTCCTCCACGGAGCAGGGAGATACCAGCGCCACCAGAAAGCTAGATGAAAATGTCTCCGACATTCTCGGCGAGCTCGTCAACGAAGCCCAAGAGGCCGCGGCGGAAGAGTCCGTAGGCGGGCTCGATGAAAACGACAATGCCATCGTGCGGCTCGCCAATCAGATCATCGCCGATGCCTATCGGCAAGGCGCCTCCGATATTCACGTCGAACCCTACGGCGAAAAGCGCGAGACCCTTGTCCGGTTCCGAGTCGACGGCGACTGTTTTGAATACATGAAGATTCCGCAAAGCTATCGACGCGCCATTGTGTCGCGCCTGAAGATTATGGCCAACCTCGATATCGCAGAACGGCGAAAACCTCAGGACGGCAAGATCAAATTTAAACTGTCAGAGACGAAGGAAATCGAGTTGCGCGTCGCAACGATTCCTACCGCTGGATATAACGAAGACGTGGTCATGCGTCTGCTTGCAGCCAGCGAGCCTTTGCCCCTCGACAAGATGGGGTTCTCGGACCGGAATCTCGCGAACATCAAAGAGATCGCGGCAAAGCCCTACGGCATTATCCTCTGTGTCGGACCGACCGGATCAGGGAAAACCACGACCCTACACTCCATCCTCGGCTTCATCAATACGCCCGACATTAAGATCTGGACGGCGGAAGACCCAGTTGAAATTACCCAGTACGGGCTTCGGCAAGTGCAGGTCCAACCGAAGATCGATTTCACGTTCGCCAAAGCCATGCGCGCCTTCCTCCGAGCCGACCCCGACGTGATCATGGTCGGAGAAATGCGCGATAAAGAAACGGCTGAGATCGGCATTGAAGCCTCGTTGACCGGGCACCTCGTCATGAGCACGCTCCACACCAACAGCGCAGTAGAAACCGTCACCCGACTTCTGGATATGGGCTGCGACTCGTTTAGTTTTGCCGATGCGATGTTGGGAGTCCTCGCCCAGCGTCTCACTCGCCGGATTTGTAAGGACTGTAAGGAGCAGTACGTCGGAACCGCGGTTGAATACGAAGAAATCCGCCAGGGCTATGGGCCAGAACATTGGGACAAGCTCGGCATCCCACAAGACAACACCTTCCGCCTGGCTCGCGGGAAGGGATGTGAAACCTGCAATCGCACCGGCTTTAAGGGGCGCGTCGCCCTCCATGAGTTGCTTCTGGGATCGGACAGACTCAAACGCATGATTCAGACGAAGACGAGAACTGAAGAGATGCTACAGGCTGCCATTGAAGAGGGTATGACCACCCTCATGCAGGATGGAGTCCAGAAGGCCCTACTTGGCCAGACCACGTTCAAGGACGTCAAGTCAGTGGCCATTAAGTAATCTGGCGCCAAGACAGCCGGTCATGCCGGCTCACGAAGTCACGCGTTCACGTGTTGTCGCGATCTCACTCAAAACATATCTGCGTGCCCCGTTACCTACTTCCCTCACGCATGCGGGTCTCCGCCTATCCACGCGATCAGAACCCTATCGCACCTCCTCCGCTCTATCCACAGTGATAGATCGATACGTCCTGCCCAACACCTTGCACTGACTGGCCCGGCCTGCCAGAAGTGGCCCCGGAAGTTCTGACAGGTCGATACGCGATCGTCTTGCTCAACCCAAGCCGTGCCGAGCACGGCTAATAGAGGAACGAGCGCATGAGAAGGAATCGCGCTGCGGGATTCAAGGACAACGTCGCATTGACAGCATGACAGATCGATACGACGCCGGCAGAATCGGCACTGGCGTTCGCTGTGCCTGCCGATCAGATTGTAGAATGAACGCAACAGATCCTGGATCGTGCGGCAGAGGTATGTGACGGGAGGGTCGGACAGCACGTCACCTGCCCAACCGGATATCCACGTGCTGCACGCCAAGATCGGTCAGCCACACTGAAGCATGATTGTCGATACGGGGCGCTCATCAAGGCGGAATGCTGCGCGCAAGAAGATGGTCACCCAAGACCACCGATTACCCGTCACCCGGCAATGCCCTATACTGAAATTGTCACGCTCTACGGTGTAGTCTGAGCTTCCCCCGAAATTTCGTCTTCCAAGGGTGATGTACAATCGCCGTCACCATGAAAGGGAAGACGAAATGAAGATACCGAAGCAGGCCTACACCGC
>JAWXBV010000197.1:0-7869 GCA_034440335.1 Nitrospirota bacterium
GAACAAGTGCTCGTCGATCAGGGTCGAGAGGCCATACAGCTCGAGCAGCGAGTTCTGCAGGGGCGTCGCAGTGAGGAGCAGCTTGCGGCAATCCTCGGTCGCCCAGCGGATGCCCTGGCCCACCTTGTTGCTGGGCCGGTAGGCGTTCCTCAGCTTGTGGGCCTCGTCGATGACCACGAGATCCCAGGCACGCGCCTTCAGCTCTTCGCGCAGCGTGTTCGCGAAGTGGAACGACATGATGAGCACCGCACCGAGCGCAAGTGGGTCGGTGCTGCCGCGCTTCGCTTCGCGATAGGCCTTGGCGTCGAGCACCACCGCCGGAAGGTTGAACTTTTCCGCAAGCTCGAGCGCCCACTGTTTGCGAATAGAAGCCGGGCAGATGACGAGCAGTCGGCGTTTTCGTTCCGCCCAGAACTGGCACAGGACGATGCCAGCCTCGATCGTTTTGCCCAACCCGACTTCGTCTGCGAGGATGACGCCTTTGGAGAGCGGAGACTGCAACGCGAACAGCGCCGCTTCGATCTGGTGCGGATTCAGGTCGACCGCCGCGTCGAAGAGCGACATGGAAAGACGGTCCATGCCGCTCGCGGCCCGTCGAGTAAGGTCGTGGGCGAAGTACTTGGCGTGGTGAGGAGTCAGGCTCATCGGCGGGGTCGAGTTCCCTTCAGGGGTTGGAGCACGTCGATGCGGTTGCTGCAGGCTCAGATCCTCGCCTCGCGAACGCGTGTGTTGGTGCGCATAACGTGGAGCTAAGGGGCGCGCCGCTTTTGGCGCGTCCCGCTTGAGCGCTGGGTTAGATCACCGTTTCCGAATCTCGATGGTGGTGTCCGGCGCCTCTTCCCATTTGATTGGCCTTATGTCAGTGACGCACGAAGATGCGGGCCGTGAACTCTTGTACGAGTTTATGCCGGTAACCTTGCCTCGCTGGAACCAGACAGTTCGATAGTCGTGGTAGCCAAAGCCCGCCCCTGTTTGACAGTATTGCCAAGCCTCGTGCTCACCTTTTAGCTGGCGGTCATCTGGTGGCCCCATTGCCGCGAGAACTTGTTCTTTGGTGTCTCCGAGATTGAGCAACACAGCCTTCTTCTCCAGGCTTCCACATGCTGTAAGGAAGACTGCAAGCACTGCCGCCAGTGTGATATTTCGAGCTCTCATGCGGTACCTCGTGGGTTTGGTGATCTAACAGTGTTTAGGCGGATCCGCATAAGAGCCGAATCTGCCAATTTCTGTCCGTATAAGACGCCATCAGAATTCCTAAAGTAACGACATGATTGTTGCCACTTCAATGAGTTGCGCCTTATCGCCGATTTATGAGGGGTTCTTATGCGGATCCGCATAAGAACCCCTCATTGAAGAGGCTCACATCCCATCCAGCGGACTGCGGACACCCGCCGGCCCTCGATGAAGAACATGCGTATAGATCATCGTCGTTTTGACATCGCGATGCCCCAACAACTCCTGGACAGTTCGAATGTCTGAGCCGCTTTCGAGCAGGTGCGTGGCAAAGGAATGCCGGAACGTGTGGCTGGTGGCCCGCTTGGTGAGCCCGGCCTTTGCCACGGCCTCTCTGACGGCTTTCTGCACCAGGGATTCGTCAATATGATGGCGACCCTGTTCCTGAGTCTTGCCATTGACCCATCGGTGTTCCTGTGGAAAGACCCATTGCCAGCGCCAGTCCTTCGGCGCATTGGGATACTTACGGTCGAGTGCATGTGGAAGTTGGACGTGGCCCCACCCGTCGGCCATATCCTGTTGGTGAACGGCTTTGACCTGCTTGAGGTGGTCTTGGAGCGGGACCTTGGGTGATTCGGGTAGCATGGTGATTCGGTCTTTCGCCCCCTTGCCGTCACGAACCAGAATCTCGTTCCGAGAGAAATCGATGTCCTGCACCCGCAGGCGCAGGCATTCCATCAGACGAAGACCCGCGCCATACAGGATCGCGGCTATCAGCCACTTCACGCCGGTCAGGTTCGCCAGCACGGCTTTCACTTCTTCACGGGCCATGACCACGGGCAGACGCTCGGGCTTTCTGGCCCGGATGACCTCGCCGAGGTCGCCCACGGCACGCCCAATGACGTGGCGGTAGAGGAAGAGGAGCGCCGCCAGCGCCTGGTTTTGCGTCGAGGCGCTGACCTTCTCTGTCACAGCCAGATGCGTCAGAAACCGATTGATATCCACTTCGGCCATCTCGGCAGGAGGGCGTCCCTGATGAAAATGCAGAAACCGGGCAACCCAATGACCATACGCCTGTTCGGTTCTCCTGGAGTAATGACGGGACTGCAAGGCTACGCGCAGATCCGCAAGCACCGGACCGAGTACGGCCAAAGAAGGCTTCCCATTGTCGAGGGCTTTTACCGTCCCAAGCGCCGGATCGACTTCGACGGGCTTCCCAGGAAAAAGATTCAGCAGTCTGTCGAGCGTCCCATCACCTTGGGGAACCGTCCAATGCTGTTCGTTGGCATGCCATCGGCGGCCAGCCACCGTCTTGATCTTCGCCACATGATCGGGAGAATACGGGAGCTGTACGATCAGCTGTCCATCCTCTCCCGGCCTGATCCGAATCGGAGTAGTCGGCATGCTCAATGTTCTATCCCCACATCCATTAGGAACAAGAACACACGCGGCACATTCTCTGCCGATTCATGGATGCCGTCAACTCCTCCCTGGTTGCCCCCCCACTTACTTTCCGCATCTCTCCCGCGATCTGTCTTCAGCGAAACGACTGGCTAGTCTCAACTGCGCGCGTCGAACGACCACCGCTTTATCGTGGGGGTTCCGCGAGCACGAGCTACTCCCTCCTTCCCTTCCCAGCGTGCGAGGCCACCAAGCCACCTATGAAATAACTCCCACCACTCTTGGTCTTTTCTCTTCACGGGAGAGTGGCCTGCTTGGTCTCCCACTGCGCGCGTCCAACGAGGCCCTTCGTAGGGCGCGCGTTCCGCGAGCACAGGAGACCAACAGGCTACCCTCCCCTCTCTTCTTGCGGGTCCCTCCCCGCATCCCATGCCGGTCTCCATCTCCCCGCATCAAGCGCATCTCTCCTCTACCTTCTGAACCCCTGAATTTTCCTCAACTCTCGTCCACTTTCTCCCCTTCGCAACGTCGGCACTCCAGTTGCTCAAGCACATAGCCATCGGCGCAGAGGCGAAACGGCCTGAAAGGAGGTGACACAGGATCGAGGCCGAAGCGCGTTTCACGTTTCACCTTTCACGTTTCACGTTTCATGAAAAGAAGGAGATGCCACCATGCAGAATCCATCATCGTCAGTCTCATCAGGAAACATGCCCCCTGCCATTGCCGGGCCGGATAAGAGCACCAAGGAGGTCTATCTCGTCGGCGGAATGGTCCTGGTCCTCGCCACCGCTTTCGGCGCCTTCTGGTACTACTCCGGACAGGATCAGCCCTACGTCTCGAAGACCCAGGCTGAGCCCATGACCAACGCGCAAGTCACGAACGTGCTCAAGACCAGCACGACCCAGCCTGTCGAGCCGATCATGCAGAACCAGATCGTCCCCGCCTCCAGTAAGACACCCGACAGCATCCATACGGATATTTATTTCGAGGTGGGCCGGAAGGGACTCACCGACGACGCCAAGGCGATCCTCGCCACGCAGGCCGACTTGGCAAAGAACGATCCCGACCTCGGCATTCTCGTGCAGGGCTATACCGACCAGCAGGGTTCCGTCAGCTACAACCATAAGCTGGGACTGATGCGAGCAGAGAAAGTGAAAGAGTTTCTGGTCGGTCAGGGTGTCTCTGAGCAGGTCATCAAGGTGGTCAGCCTGGGCAAGGATGGCGCGCTCTGTCTCGACAACAGCGACGTCTGCCGCAACATGAATCGGCGTGTTCATCTTGAAATTCGCACGATCGGTCAGCAGCACATGATTCTTCCGACCGTCGCCGCAGAGCCAACGATCGCTGAACCGATTCACTCGGCAGATGATCAGGGCATCAACACTGATGGTCACGGCTCACAAGCGGACTCACTCCTTCCTTCCGTTGCCGATCCCTCGGCACCCGATCCAACGCCATCGACAACAGATCTGGCTTCCGGCAGCTAACCGGCGCCGAGTCTGACCCTGGAGGAGACGTTCGTCTCTTCCAGGGTCCGGTCGCCCAACGGAGTCTTTCACCCTTTCACTCTTCGTATCACCGAGGTAACCATGCTGTACGCTCACCTGCGCGCTTCGACCGTTCGTCTATGCCTCTGTGCCTGGCTCACAGTGTTCCCAGCCTTGATCGTTCCGCCAACCATGCTGCTGGCGCAGCCAGCTGAATCGCTCAGCACGGGCGTGATGCCGACGATGGGGATCAGCGACGTGACGGAAGGAACGCTGTTGTTCAAAACCAACCAGTCGGGCCGCTATACCGCTGCGCCTATCTTGAGCACCGACGTGCAGATTGCCGTCACGGGCATCATCGCCCGCGCCAAGGTACGCCAGGAGTTCACCAATCCCAGTCAACAGAAAGGCGACTGGCGGGAAGGCATCTATGTCTTCCCGCTCCCGGAGACGGCCGCCGTCGATCACCTGCGCATGCACGTGGGTGAGCGGATCATCGAAGGCCAGATTCAGGAACGAGGCGAAGCCAAGAAGGTCTATGAGAAGGCCAAGCAAGAAGGGAAACGGACGAGCCTGCTGGAACAGGAACGTCCAAATGTCTTCACCGCCTCTGTGTCGAACATCGGCCCCGGTGAACGGATCATTGTGGAAATCGAGTATCAAGAAACGATCCGCTACGACCAAGGGACCTTCCAGCTCCGCTTTCCCATGGTCGTGGGCCAGCGATACATTCCCGGCACGCCGGTGATCGTGGAGGGCCAAGATCCAAACGGTTCAGGCGCCATGCTGGACAGGGACCGGGTGCCGGATGCCTCACGCATTACCCCGCCGGTACAGAAGCCAGGCCAAGGGTCCATCAATCCCATTAGCCTATCCCTCTCGCTGACTCCTGGCTTTCCCGTCGCGAAGGTGGAGTCGCTCTTCCACCCGGCGATTGTCATTCTCGATCCCGACGGAGGCTATCGAATCAGCCTCAAAAAGGACGCCGTGCCTGCCGACCGCGACTTCCAACTCACCTGGTCTCCGGCTCCCAGCACAAACCCGGCGGCCACGATCTTGACTGAACAACGGGACGGCAAGACGTACGCGATGTTGATGCTCGTTCCTCCGACACAACAGAATGACACCGCGCTACACAGGCCTCGCGATCTCACCTTCGTCATCGATACGTCCGGATCGATGGCCGGCCCTTCAATCGAGCAGGCCAAATCTTCACTGGCCGCGGCCCTCACCAGGCTGACGACCCAAGACCGCTTCAACGTGATTCAGTTCAACAATACCGTCCGTTCCCTCTTCCCCGTTCCCTCTTCCCCGTTCCCTAACCTGTCACGACCACCGCCATGCGAACGGCCATCCGATACGTGGAAGGCCTCTCTGCCGATGGAGGAACGGACATGCTGCCGGCACTCAGACAGGCCCTCAAGAGCCCACAGGATTCGACCAGGCTCCAGCAGATTGTGCTCATCACTGATGGACAAGTCGGCAATGAAGACGAGCTGTTCGAGTTGCTGCACCATCGCCTAGGAACCAGGCGGGTGTTCACCATCGGTATCGGCTCTACGCCCAATAGCCACCTCATGCGCAAGACCGCAGAATTCGGTCGCGGCACCTTCACCTATGTAGGAAATCTGGCCGAGGTGAAAGACAAGTTGAATGCCCTGTTCAAGAAGCTGGAACATTCGGTATGGCACGACATTCATCTCGATCGGACCGGATGGGCTGAGCTGGAACAGTATCCATCCCGCATCCCCGACCTCTATGAAGGGGAGCCGATTGTCCTCGCCGTGAAGGCCACGTCTCTCCCGGAACAAGTCACGCTCCGTGGACAAATGGGCACACAACCCTGGTCGTTGCCCCTCTCGATGAAGCACGCCACACCTCGAACTGGCCTCTCCATCTATTGGGCACGACAGAAGATCTCCGCCTTGATGGATGAAGCCTTCACAGGAACGGCTGAAGACACTGTTCGCAAGGGAGTGCTCGACGTCGCCTTGGTCCACCACCTCGTCAGCAAGTACACCAGCCTTGTGGCCGTCGACGTCACACCGGCTCGCCCAACCGGCGAGCCTGAAACCGAACAGCCAGAACGCACAAAGGCTGTAGGAAACGAGGAGAAGATCGCGATGGCTGAACTTCCAAAAACCGGAACAGACGGGCCATTCCAATTGCTCTTGGGGCTGTTGCTCCTGACGACGGCAGCCATTCTCTGGAAAAAATGGAGCATGCCGGCGTGACCAGACCACGAGTCAAGACTAAGGCGATCGCCTTCCTGGTTGTCACCTTCGTCTTGCTCGGCCTCTGGCAGATTGGAAACGGCTCCTGGATATACGTGAAAGCGAAACTGGCCCAAGTCCTGTTACAACGGGCTTGGGCCAGCACCTTGGCCGGCCAACAAGACGTGAAGCCCTGGCCTTGGGCCGATACTTGGCCGATCGCTCGATTGGTTGTGCCGAGTCAGGGGATCGATCAGATTGTGCTGGAGGGCGCCTATGGCCGAACGCTCGCCTTCGGCCCTGGGCATGTGGAATCGACGGGCTCCCTTGAAGGATCTGGCGGCATCATCCTGACCGGCCACCGCGATACGCACTTTCGGTTTTTGGGAACACTTCACCCAAGCCAGACAGTCCTGTTACAGGCTCGAACAGGACTGTGGCATCGCTTTACGGTGCGTGAGAGTCAGATCGTCGATTCACGCACCGCGTCGATCCGTACCGATGGAGTGGGAAGGCAGCTGATCCTCGTCACCTGCTACCCGTTCGATGCCATCGTACCAGGAGGACCGCTACGGTATATGGTCATCGCAGAGACGGTGGAAAGGATGGCCGATAATGAGCAAGCAGGATCAAGCCGTTTTTGACGGAGGGAAACAAAACCGATTCCCACCCGCCTCTCTCGCACTATTCATCGCAGCCCTCGCGCTATCGAACAAATCGTTGATCTCCTCGCCATCGAGCGGGTATACCACGAGCCCGAGGCTCACCGTGACGGGCATCTCCTGTTTCTCGATGGTCCAAGGCTGCGCGAACGCCTTCAGAAGCCGGTTGCCGACAATTTCCATTTCCTGTCGGCTGTTAATCCCTTCGAGCAGGCAGGTGAACTCACCCTCGCTAAGACGCGAACCGGTATCGACTTCGCGCAAACTCTTCTTGAGGCGAACGCCGGCCTCTTTCAATACGAGATTCGCCACCTCCAGCCCAAGATTCAGGCTCGTTTCTTTGAACCTATCCAACCCGCACAGCATCAGACCGACCACATGTTTTTTACGCTTGGCCATGGCCACGGCATGGGTCATCCGGTCTCGGAACATCACGCGGTTCGCAAGGGTCGTCAACGGATCCTCCTGCGCGAGGTAGCTCAGATGCTGCTCGGCCTTTTTCCGTTCAACGGCATGCCGAACTGCGCGAGTCAGCTGCTCTGCGGTAGACCCCTCTTTAATCACCACCTCCTGCGCGCCATGTTGGATCATCTGCCGATCCCCCGCTTCATCGTCCTTATTACCGAGCACCACAATCGGCAGCCGGCCCAGCGCGGCCTGGATGAGATCCAACGTATCCAACCCATGGGTGTCGATTAAGTCCCGGTTCAGAATAATGGCGTCGAACGACTCGTTTCCCAGCCGACGCAGGGCGCTGCTGAGACGTTCTGCATGAGTGACCTCGATCTCCCGCTTCTCCGTTTCCCGGATCATATCAAGAGCGTGCTTCGCAGCAACTAGTGCTTAATTGCGTAAGTTAACGATAGTGTTTTTGAGTTGAGAACCTTTGACTTCTCTCTTGCGCCAGACAAACGGTTTAGCGGTGGGGCCATA
>JAWXBV010000198.1:0-7721 GCA_034440335.1 Nitrospirota bacterium
CGGCAGGGGCCTATGGCCATAGGCCCCTGCCGACGATCTCACGGCACTCAGTCAATATGAAGTGGCGTCGCATTTTCGACCGGCTGGCTCAAGTCGTCATTACCATGGGCGGAATCGCCGTGATCTTGAGCATTATCGGTATCTTTATTTTCTTGGTGAAAGAAGTTGCTCCCCTGTTTTTCCCTCCACAAGGGACCCAAACCAGTCAGGTGACCGGCGCTCCTCCACCAAGCGCGCTCCCGCAATCCAGCCTGGTCGGCATGGATGAATATCAAGAGATTATCTATCAACTCACCGCAGGATCCGAAAGCCAAGTCCGCTTCTTCAATGCGCAATCCGGCGCGCCTATCGCCCTCGGTCTCCCTCCAGCGTTAACCCAGGTCCGCATCACCGCCATCGCTCGAGCCGTAGGAACCGGCCATCGATTTGCCTTCGGCACGGACGATGGCCGTCTCATTCCTCTGACGATCGAGTTCACCGCCTCGTTCGAAGAGGGGGCTCGCCGGATCGTTCCGACCCTCACCCTCGATGCTCCAGTACAATTGACTCCCCACAAAGAGCAGATAGTCCGATTGGCCTATCAGCCGACAGAGCGAGGCACGCTCGCCGTTGCCCTGACAGATCGAGGACATCTCTGGTACGCCGCCACACCATTCACGCCCCCTCCAGTTGCACTGACCGGCCATGGCGCTGAGCCAGTGACGGCCCTCATCTTCGACAGCCGCGGTGAAACCCTGTCGGTCGGAACGGCGGAAGGGAACCTCTACTACTATAATGTGCGGGAGGGTACCCAGCCGAGTCTGATCGAAACCATCGCTGTGACTCCGCCCGGCTCGTCGGTCACAGCCCTGTCCTACTTGATCGGAGATCGTTCGCTGGCCATCGGCAGCAGCACCGGTGACGTCTCAGTCTGGATGCCGGTACGAGAAGCGCAAGAAAGTCCGGTCAGTCGTATTCGCCAGATTCATCGGTTCGACCCACATCCGTCTCCCGTCACCGTGATCTCTCCCTCGCTTCGCGATAAAGGGTTCATCACCGGCGATACAGAGGGCAATCTGTTTGTCCATTACTCCACGTCCTCGCAAACTGTGATGAAAATCACGGGGAACCGGCATGCGATCAAGACCGTGACCTTTTCCCCCAAAGCCGATGGAGCCGTGGCTCTCACCGAGCAGGGAGAATTGCTCACCTATACCATTCACAACCCCCATCCGGAGACGACACTGGCCACCCTGCTCAAGCCAGTCTGGTATGAAGGCTACGAAGCGCCTGGACATGTGTGGCAGTCCTCCAGTGGCGCCGACGACTTTGAAGCGAAATTCGGCCTCCTCCCGCTGATCTTCGGGACGTTGAAAGGAACCCTGTACGCCATGCTAGTCGCCGTGCCGCTGGCATTGCTCGGCGCGATCTATACCTCGATGTTCATGCACCCGGACCTTCGAGCGAAGATCAAACCGACGATCGAGATCATGGCGGCGCTCCCGACCGTGATTCTGGGATTCTTGGCCGGCTTGTGGCTGGCGCCTCTGCTCGAACGAATTTTCCCAGCGATGATCGCCATGCTGGTGGTCGTACCGGTGAGCGTCACGATCACGGCGATTCTGTGGCAATATCTCCCCACCGCAATTCTGAGGCGCCTTCGCCCTGGGATGGAATCGTTCGTCCTGATTCCGGTCATCATCGGCGCAGTGTGGATCTGTCTCGGCTTGAATCAGCCGATCGAGTCGTTCCTGTTCGCATCTGATTATAAAAGCTGGTTCGCCGTCCATTGGGGACTGAGGTACGACCAACGGAATGCCCTGGTGGTAGGGTTTGCGATGGGATTTGCCATCGTGCCGATCATCTTCAGTATTTCTGAGGAAGCCCTCTCCAACGTCCCACGGCATTTGATCGCCGGGTCGCTTGCGCTGGGAGCCACCCGCTGGCAAACCTTGGTCAAGCTCGTGCTCATCTCGGCAAGCCCAGGAATCTTCTCCGCATTGATGATCGGTTTTGGCCGGGCCATAGGGGAAACCATGATCGTCCTGATGGCCACGGGAAACACCCCCATCATGGATTGGAGCCTGTTCAACGGCTTTCGCACATTATCGGCCAATATCGCGGTGGAAATTCCAGAGGCCCCTTATGGAGGCACACTCTATCGCATCCTATTTTTGGCGGCCGTGCTCTTATTTGTTTTCACATTTGTGATCAATACGGTGGCGGAAATTATCCGACAACGGTTGCGTACGAAATACAGTCAATACTAATGCGCTCCCCGTTCAAACAATTCCTCGCCTCCGGCAACGTCTTCATCTGGGGATGCGCCGCCGGGGTCTCCGTCTCCCTACTCATGGTCTTCGGGCTGTTGCTGCTGATCGTCATCAACGGCTCGGGGTACTTTTGGACCTCGAACATCGTCGATCTCACCTTGAAAGATACCCAACATGTGATGGGACAACTGGCTGGACGCGAAGTCATCCCTCGCTCGGTCACGCCGGACCGCCCCGAAGGGAAGGGCCGCCTTCGGGTCAAGATCGGGAACCGTGACATCTATGGACTCGATTTCAAATGGGTCAACGACGATCAAATTGTGTCGGAGATGTATCCGCCTGACGTTGTCCTCTTGGAACGCCGCGAATGGGGCAACATGTATGCCAGGATCAAAGCCTTGTACAAAGGAGAGGCGCTCCTGGCAGAAGGAAATGAAGCTGGGTGGATGGCCCTGGCCCCACTGATCGACCTCACCAATGATCTTCATCTACAGATCTCCCGGATCGAGAGAGTCGAGATCGGCTCACTCAACACAGTCATCGAGCAGGCGCGCGTGAAGATCCGTACGCTACAGATGCGGTCCTCCCCGGATGGGAAGACGCGAGGGGACATCGAAAGCCTCAAGGCCCAGGTTGCGGACGCCGAATCCCGTTACCAGGAAAAGACTCAGGAATTGGACAGGCTGCGCGAGCAATTCAATGAATACTCTGTCCTGATGGTCGACGCCAATGGACGAGAAAAACAGATCCCGGTCGGGCAGATCATTCGCGCGTTACGTCCGAACGAGATGGGACTGATGCGCAAGAGCTGGGTCTATCTCACGAACGTGTGGTCTGTTCTCAGCGACGAGCCTCGAGAGGCCAACACAGAAGGCGGTATTTTCCCGGCTATTTTCGGCACCGTCATGATGGTCATCATCATGAGCCTCATCGTCGTGCCCTTCGGCGTGCTGGCCGCGCTCTATCTGAGAGAATATGCCAGACAAGGCATTCTGGTTCGGCTGGTGCGCATTGCCGTCAACAATCTCGCAGGCGTACCCTCAATCGTGTTCGGTGTGTTTGGGTTAGGCTTTTTCATCTACGCCGTCGGCGGAACGCTCGACAGCCTCTTCTTTGCCGAACGACTTCCGACGCCGACGTTCGGCACCGGCGGTATTCTCTGGGCATCCCTCACCCTGGCACTCCTCACGGTACCGGTCGTCATTGTGTCCACAGAAGAAGGGTTGGCTGCCGTGCCCAGAGAGTTTCGTGAAGGCTCGTTGGCGCTTGGCGCAACCAAGTTGGAAACGATGCTCAAAGTCGTGATACCCTCTGCCCTACCGGGCATTCTGACCGGATTGATTTTGGCGATGGCCCGAGCGGCTGGAGAAGTGGCGCCGCTCATGCTGACAGGAGTCGTGAAACTTGCGCCGGCGCTCCCCGTAGACGGTTCCTGGCCGTTTTTCCACTTCGATCGAAAATTCATGCACCTGGGATTTCATATTTATGACGTCGGTTTCCAGTCCCCCAATGTGGAAGCTGCGAAGCCGATGGTCTACATCACGACGTTGGTATTGATCGTCGTCGTCGTCTTGCTCAATTTGACGGCGATCGTCTTGCGTAACCATCTGCGCAAAAAATATGCGGGATCGGTATTATAAGAACCGTCATGCACCCTTCTCCACCGTCGATACAAGCGCCGCCCCAATCGCAAGGGCTCAACCCACAAAGGCTTCACGTGCAACACGGCCCTCTCCACACTCCCGATAAAGACCCCAAGGTTCACGCCGTGAAACTGACGCTGAGTCAGGTCGACTTTTTTTACGGAGACCGGCAGGCTCTCTTCAACATCAATATCGAGATCGCCAAAAACCAGGTCACGGCCTTCATTGGACCTTCAGGCTGCGGAAAGTCGACCCTGCTGAGATGCCTCAATCGGCTCAACGACTTGGTTGAAGGCGCTCGACTCAATGGCGCGATGCTGCTTGACGGCATCGATATCAATGGTCCCGATGTGGATATCAGCGACCTCAGAAAACGCGTCGGGATGGTTTTTCAGAAATCGAACCCCTTCCCGAAATCGATCTACGAGAACGTGGCCTATGGGCCGCGTCTTCACGGCATCAAAAACCGCGGCCAGTTGGATCAGATCGTCGAAGAAGGGCTCAAGGGCGCAGGGCTGTGGGAAGAAGTCAAAGACCGGCTCCAAACCAGCGCCTTTGGTCTCTCCGGAGGGCAGCAACAACGGCTCTGTATCGCCCGCGCCCTCGCGGTCAAACCGGATGTCTTGTTGATGGACGAACCCTGCTCGGCGCTGGATCCCGTCGCCACCGCCAAAATCGAAGAACTGCTCTTTTCCTTGAAGAAAGACTTGACGGTTGTTATTGTGACCCACAATATGCAGCAGGCTGCGCGGGTGTCCGATTGGACGGCCTTCATGTACCTTGGCGAAATCGTGGAGTTCGGCCTGACGAAGCAGATATTTACCACGCCGTCCAAGAAGCAGACGGACGACTACATCACTGGACGATTTGGGTAATCAGTATGCCACAGCGCCACTTTGACGAAGAGCTCGCCGACTTGAAAACCCACTTGTTGCGCATGGCCGGTCTGGCAGAAGATCAGATCGACAAGGCCCTCACTGCGCTGGTCACCCGCGACTCGGCTTTGGCAGCCCTGGTCATCGAACGAGACCACGAGGTCAATGCCTTGGATGTGGAGATCGACGAAGAAAGTATCCGATTGCTGGCCCTCCATCAGCCGGCCGCGCGAGACTTGCGGCTCGTGACGACGGCGATGAAAATCGCCACCGAGCTTGAGCGGATCAGCGACCTGGCGGAGAATGTCTCCGAACGGGTGATCGAGTTGAACGAAGAGCCGCAGCTCAAACCCTACATCGATATTCCGCTGATGGGGAAAATGGCGGGGACGATGGTCAAAGAAAGTATCGATGCCTTCGTCAAGGACGATGCCCTCCTCGCGCGTAAAGTGCTCGCAGACGACGACTACGTCGACGATCTGATGGAACAAGTCTTCCGCGAGCTGCTGTCATTCATGCTCGAAGACGCTCGCACGATTACACGCGCCATTCGCTTGAGCTTCATTGCCAAATACCTCGAACGGATAGCCGATCATGCCACCAACATCGCTGAGTTGGTCGTCTATCTCGTCGAAGGCAAGATTATTCGCCACACCATTCCACCGGGCTCCACCAAAATCGACCTCGCAACAAGTTAATCCCCTCTGATCCTCAGGTTGATGCTTCTGAGACAGGCTGAGACTGAAGTCACGGTTGAGCCAAAACCTGACGACCATCATCTCAGCATCGGCCTCAGCCTTCACCTTCCGGTAACGCAGGCAGACTGATCGGTGCGGTTAGGCCACAAAGTCGATCGAGAACAGCATGTAGTCGAATCGATGCCGGCGAAGGACGATCTTGTGGCATCGGGCGAGTCGATCGACGGTGAGAAAGATTTGGTTCCACGTGTAGTGCGGCATGAGGCAGATGAGCGAATCCAGACTGATGACGGTCTGTTCAGTGAGATGATCGAGAATGGTCGCCGCAAGGGCATCGGGATCATGGCCCTCAGGTTGCACAGGATGAACGACCGGAGGTGATTCCGGACAGAGGCTGATAGACATCGGTCCCTCCTGCTGTGAGATTATGGAAAGGAGAACTGCTGTTGATCGGTCTGTTGCGTGGAAATCGTCCTTGCCGGGCTATATCGGACGGCCACGATGCGCATCAGACCCAGCGTGAGGAGGATGCCTCCCAGTATCGCGAATTGATGCCACTCCCCGCCCGTGAACCATCGCGAGATGACCTCCGTCAGCATGACGACAAGAACGGTGTCGATGATAAAGGTGACCCGGACGCGCCCATCCGAGCAGTAGGCGAGGGTGGTCTTCAAGACTTCGACGACGGCCAACAATGTCAAGACGTCGACCACGATTTGGCGAAGGGCCACTTCGACATCGGCAGACAGGAGAAGCCGCAAATCGAGAAACGTTTTGACGACGCCGCCTGCCAAACCGATCAGGATCGTCAGGATCAGCAGGCTCAAGATGAACCTGGTCCCCGCTTCCCAGGCGCGTGTGATGTCATAGGCCGCGAGCCTGACGCTGAATCGCTTGGGCCACCCATTCCAGAGAGGCTGTTCCATGGTGGTCTGTGTCATGGTCCTAGCCTAACTGGGACAGGTTCCAATCCTGTGAATGGCTCGTTAATACGGTGTAAACTCTGGACCGGCGGAGGGATTGCTTCACCAGCTCCCCACCCATTCGTATCATTGCCGCCACGGTACAAAGCCTGTTACGTTTCTGCCTCCACCTCACGAAATGGAGGCCACTGTGACAGCCGTCGATCATCTCATGCTGGATGCGAAGCACGCGATCATGGACGAACAACATCGCCGTTTTCAAACCCTCCATCAGGAAGGTCGCTGGGAGGAGGCGCTCCAACAAATTCACGTCACGCTCAGCTGTGCCACAGACCTCCTGAATGAGTCTCTCCGAGTCCTCGACGAAGCCTGTCAAGACGCGACGGCCACATGTCCGACGGTTCCACTTCCCCTCCCACAGCCACGCAGTGAGTAGGCTCGGCATCACGCTCACTCGCAGCGTGAAACGATAATCCGCTAGCCGGCGGTGGGAACCATTCCCTTCTCTGGCACCGGCATCCCTGCATACCTTTCATCGATATCCCGTACTGGGTTCATCCTGCGAGCTGCCTTCTCCGGTCGTTCACCTTCGTCGGCACACCCAGTTCCTCGCGGTCCGCCCTCCATCTTACCCACTGCTGTGTTCTTACGCGTGGCGTTGACACATGAACAACTCGCAGGATGCTCAAACAGGCCAGACGTCTCGCCCGCCCAACCCTGGCGGCTAGTTCACCCTCCCGCCCTGCGTCTGCCAAGACAGGCTTGTTACCCAAGGACGCGCCGTTCCGCAGGCAAGGCCGAGCGAGCGAAGAGACGAGGAGGTACGGACCGCACTTCGCGGGGCCCTTCGCCCTTGTCATAGATCTTGGCGAACGGAAAAGCCCCTCCAGTACTTCCGAATTCCGGAAAGCTTTCGTTGAGCCCCTGAGCGACGCGAGAACGATGCATGGGAAATGGCGCGTCTTGGCGCGCCGGGGTTGGGCGAGTGAGAAGAGCGACTTGTTCAGCATCCTGCGAGAGGAATATCGGGCAACGCGTGCGTGGCTGGTCGGGGTCGATCAGTCGATCACAGGCCGGCTAGCCCGCATGATTCATGAGCGCTTCTGCTGCAATCGCGGATTCGCTGCTCTTGGGCGTGAAGCGTCTTCGGTGCGTGAAACGTCGTTCGTGAAGCGTATTTCGTTCCGGAGCCTGGCGCTTCATGTTTCGCACCTGCTTCCAGCGCTTCACACTTCACGAGATACGCCCTTCGACGGGCTCAGGGCGTCCCGAGCCTGTCGAGGGACGCTTCACTCTCTGCTGCGCTTCACGAGGAACGCGTTTTCCTGGC
>JAWXBV010000199.1:0-4114 GCA_034440335.1 Nitrospirota bacterium
GACGTTCCTCCACCTGAGGCCCGCGGGGGTGGTCGGAGCGCGATACAGCGGGCTGGTCCAAAGCTGGTGCTCAGCGGCTGAGGACGAGACAATACTGGGCTAGCGGCCAGTCTAAGCTAGCCGGTGGGCGTGGGTGGCTGCGAAATTAAAACGATCGGCTACACATGTAGATCCGTTGTGCTGAAGGTCTTCGGACCCGGGTTCAACTCCCGGCGCCTCCACCAGTCGACGTGCGGGGAACGGGAGATGGTCACCCGTTCCTCGCTCGCTCCTCGTCCCGCGCGGTCATGCTTGTTCAGATCTTGCCTCCTCTGCCGTCCAGAGAACAGCTGTGTTCCTACTGTTATGCCCCTTCGCCGAATACCCCGCAGCATGTAGGCCTCCTGCTCTCTTCTGGGAAAAGACAGGATACGGGGTATTGTAGCGGGATGTCCCCTCGCCCCAGTACTCTCCTGGATGGAGAGAGGGCAGACGATACATATGATTTAGCAGTCGGGTCAGTAAGAACAGACATGCCAGGGCTGAGGCGCTGCGTGGGCCAGTAATCGGGAGAAAGAGGGTTGTATGACGCTCTCGTATGAAGATCAAGAGGCGCTGCGGTATGCGAAGGGGCTCCTTGAGAATCCTAGCCTCGCGACGAAGATCACGGGATTGATCGGCATGCCGATTGAGAAGGCGCTCAAGCGACTTCCGGGGAGATGGGCACAGGTCGTCAACGAGGCAACAAGAAAGTCGCTGGAAACGGCGCTCCAAGCCGCGCTGCTGACGCTTGACGACAAGCCGCAGGCGAACTCTTGGGAGTTCCTCCACAAGCTTGCGGTCGCGGCGACCGGCGCCGGGGGAGGCGCTCTTGGATTGCTCGGCCTCCCAGTAGAACTGCCCCTCTCTACCACCATCATGTTGCGTTCCATTGCGGATATCGCACGGAGCGAGGGTGAACGCCTCCGGACGCCTGACGCCAAACTGGCCTGCCTTGAGGTCTTTGCGCTTGGCGGGCGGAGCAAGGACGACGATGCAAGTGAATCCGGCTACTTCCTGATACGTGGGGCTCTGGCGAAGTCGGTCTCAGATGCCGCCGGGTATCTCACCCAGAGAGGTCTCGTGGAGGAGGGGGCACCAGCCATTGTCAGGCTCATCGCACAGTTGGCTACGCGCTTCGGCGTGAACGTTTCCGAGAAGGTCGCCGCGCAAGCCCTCCCCGTGATCGGTGCCGCCGGAGGTGTGGTGATCAACGTCCTGTTTATCGACCATTTTCAAGAGATGGCACGGGGTCACTTCATTGTCCGTAGATTGGAGCGCACGTACGACCCGCAGTTGGTGCGGGGGGAGTATGAGCGGGTGTGAGGGGTAACCTGGTTGTTCCCCCGTGCTCACGGAACCCCCACGATGAAGGGGAAGGGGATGGAGACTGATGATCTTCCGTGCTCGCGCAACGCGCGGCTTATGAAAGCCCTCGTTGGACACGCGCAGAGGAAGATCAATCAGCCCCCATCCCTGAAGAGAGAATGAGCGAGTTCGGAAGAAAAAAATAGAATGGGCAGTGGTCGCTTGGGGAAAGGTCGTGCTACACACGACCGGGGTTGGGTGGGTGAGAAGCTCGTGCGTAGTTGGGGGCCAACCCAGGCTACCCCTGAAAGAGGATAAGCGCGAGCTTGGAGAGCCCAGTGAGTAAGAAATGTTGTCGCCCATCAAGTGGTGAGGCGCATCGTCGGCATATCGGGCCATAAGTGGCCAGCACCATAGCCTCGGCGGTTTTTTCGGTCTGACAGGCCCGCATGATTTCTCTGGCACGTGATGCTTGACAAGTGTTCGTACGCGAGTGATAGTCCGCGCAGCTCCCAGAAGCGGCCAATCGGGAGGGCGTTAGACCGGATTACTCAAAGGCAATACGCGGTGGTTCGAAGGAGCCGTAATGAAACTGAGTTTTGAGTGGGATGAAGACAAGGCCAGGGCAAATCTTAAAAAACACAGAATTGGTTTTGACGAAGCCACTACCGTTTTCACCGATCCCTTTTCAGTCACTATTCATGACCAAGGCTACTCATCAGATGAACAACGGTTTATTGATATAGGGAGATCTGAGAAAAACCGTGTGCTCGTGGTAATCTATACCGAGCGCGGATCAACCATACGTCTTGTTAGTTGTCGAAAGGCAACTTCCTCGGAGCGGAAACTCTATGAAGAAGGCCACGAGTAAAGTAAGAGAAGTGGAGGACAATGCCATGCGTGCCGAATATGATTTTCGAGGAGGGGTGCGTGGCAAGCACTATAGAGCGATGCAAGCTGGGTATAGTATCACTGTTCATAAAGCGGATGGCACGACGTTAGTCAAGGATGTCATGCCAAAAGAAGGCGCAGTAATCCTTGAGCCGGATATACATGCCTATTTCCCAGACTCGGAATCTGTCAATAGGACGTTGCGCTGTCTAATTCCACTACTACCCCCAAAGCATAGAGCAAGGGCAAGGAAACCTAAAAGAGAAAGAGCGTAGAGCCGTTTCCGTAATTTGCCACTCATTTTCAGCGTTCGACGACATTGCGTTGATCGTCTCAGCGCAGAGTACGTTACGTCTGGTTGATCCCGATGCCGTCGAATAATGTCCGAATCACTCGACATGGACAGTGGGATATGGGTGGGAAGGTTTGGGGCAGAACTTGTTGTTTCACTCCGGCAACTCTCTCAGCCGTCTCTTGAGAAACCGCCGCTCCGGCTCCTGTTGGATGAGGCCGAGAGCCTGTTCATAGGAGGCGCGGGCCCCCGCTGTTCGCTCCAATCGGCGGCAGAGATCCGCCCGTGCTGCGTGCGCTAAGTGATAATTTCCCAACTCCCCCCGCGCTAAGATCTCGTTGATGAGATTCAGGCCTGCTGACGGGCCATCGCTCATGGCGACTGCGACTGCACGATTCAATTCGACCACTGGCGAGGGATGAGCCTGAAGCAGCAGATCGTAGAGTGCCACGATCTGGGCCCAGTCTGTAGCTGATGCGCTGGGTGCCTGAGCATGTGCTGCCGCGATGGCAGCTTGAATGGTGTAGGGACCGGCCTGGCCTGACGACAGCGCCCGCGCCACCAGCGAGAGTCCCTCTGTGATCTGATCCCGGTTCCACAGAGCGCGATTCTGAGCTTCCAAAAGAATCAGATCACCGGTCGGCGACGTACGCGCGGCCCGCCGCGAATCGTGAAGCAGCATGAGCGCCAGGAGTCCCATGGCTTCAGGCTCTGGGAGCAACTCGGTCAGCACCCGTCCCAGGCGGATCGCTTCACCCGAAAGGTCGTGTCGAGTGAGTGCGTCTCCAGCAGAGGCCGAGTATCCTTCATTGAACACGAGATAGATGACTCGAAGAACGGCGTCCAATCGATCCGGCAGCTCTTTCTCCAGCGGCACTTCATAGGGGATACGGGTCTCGCGGATCTTGGTTTTCGCCCGCACGATTCGCTGCGCAACCGTGGCCGGCTTCGTGAGGAACGCACGCGCGATTTCTTCAGTGGTGAGGCCACAGACTTCGCGCAACGTCATTGCCACTTGCGCCTCCGGGGCCAGGGCTGGATGGCAGCAAGTAAAGATCAGCCGGAGCCTGTCGTCCTCGACGTGCTCATCGTTTTGCTCGTCGGCATCGAGCGTGGTGGTGGGTTCCGGCTGCTTCGCCATCTCCGCCACTGACGCATCATGCCGAGCACGCAGCCAGATACCATCGATGGCTTTGAAACGTCCGGTCGAGACGAGCCAAGCTCGTGGATTGGCCGGTACGCCATCCCGAGCCCATTGTTCGACTGCGACGGCGAACGCATCGTGCAGCGCCTCCTCGGCAGTCTCGAAATCGCCGAGGAGACGAATCAGCGTGACAAGCACCTGGCGCGAGTCCGAGCGGTAGATGGCCTCCATCACCGCACGTACATCGTTGAGCTCGTCCTTGCTCATCGGCGATGAACCTCCCGGCTACTTCCCGATTTTCTCCATGTTTCAGGAGGACGCGATAGGCGCTTCATCGTACGTGATCGAGAGGCTTGAGTAATGCAGGATGCTCAAAAAGGCCGTCCAGCGCGGCCGCAGCGAGTGAAGACCGGAGGCGTACCCTCTGGGGTACGTTGAGGATCTGAACGATGCGAGAACAA
>JAWXBV010000200.1:0-43411 GCA_034440335.1 Nitrospirota bacterium
AAACAGTCGAGGGCCGCCGAGCACTCCGCATAGAAAGTACGTGAGCTTTTTCCGCGACTCGGTCAAATCCTCGGGATGCATCTTCCGAATCACACGGGCTTCCGGAAAGGTATCCATGTTTGCGTAGAACGCATCGACCAGGCTCGTGAGTCCTGCCAGTTCTCCCGCTGCACGATATAAGTCCATGTCATTACCGTTGCCGTTCATGTGCCTATGAATCCTTCGCGAGCGAGGTCAAGATACCTCACGATAAATAGACCGATCCGCCTAAGATGCGGAGATCAGTTTTTCTGTCCGCATAACATACCGTGAGATGTCCAGGAAAAGAAACGGAGGCATTCTGAATGGCTACTGGCAGCGGCGAAACTCACGCGTTAAGAAAGCCGGAAAACTTCCTTGAGCTGAGGGGTTACGCGACCTTCGTCCGCACCAGCTTGACTTGAAGTTCGCACCCTACAGCGCTCGCATAGCGTTTAAGTGTTGCAAGCGATGGAGCGTGCTTGCTGGCCGATTCGAGGCGGGAGATTGCACTCTTGGTCGTGCCCATACGCTCTGCGACTGCGTCTTGGGTCAGACCGGCGCGCGCGAGCCCTAACCCGCATTATTCACGAAGATTTCTACTACAACCGCCGATACGCCGCTACGACAAGCCTGACGGCGGGCGGGCTCGCCGCTCGGTCAGTCAACATACTGTTTCACGTATGCCTCCCTCCCTCTCGGCTCCACGCGCCCGTCTCGCTTGGCATCTCAGCGGTTTCGTCACGAACCCTCGTGAATAATGCGGGTTCAAGCATTTGCCCCGCGACCTGATACTCCAACGGCAGCGCGTTATAGGCTTTGTTGAAGCCTTTTCGTGCGCGAGCCTTAGCAAGGAACGCCTTTTGATCGTGGGGAACAGGCCTGTATTTCAATTCAGCCATGTTGCAACTCCTTCTGACGCGGTTGAGGGGCAGTCCGGTTGAACGCCGGGTTATGACCTGATGAAAATTACACCGGCGTATGGACAGCCTGCGCCACCAAGCGTACTCCCAAGGCCGTGCAGACACGGCTGATGGTATCGAAGCGCGGCTGAGCATCGGGACGCAGCGCCTTGTACAGCGCCTCACGGGTGAGGCCAGATGCCTTGGCAATCTCGCTCATGCCGCGAGCGCGGGCGATGTCGCCCAGCGCGGAAGCTAATGAAGCTGGATCGTTCGCCTCAAGAATGTCGGTCAGGTACGCGGCAATCGCCGCTTCGCTACCAAGATAGGGCGCGGTATCAAACTCAGGCAGGTCAGCCACCTTGATACGTTTCATAGTCATCTCCTTAGCAGGATGCTGAAAAAGTTCGCCAGCATCGTTCTCGCGTCCCTCAGAGGCTCAACGAGAGTTTCCAGGAAATCGGAAGCACTGGAGGGGCTCTTCCGTTCGCCAAGATCTATTGCACGGGCGAACGGCCCCACGAAGTGCGGTCCGTACCTCCTCGCCTTTTCGCTCGCTGAGGCCTTGCCCGCGGAACGGCGTGTCTCGGGGTAAAGAGTCTGTCTCGGCAGACTCAGGGCGGGCGGGTGGAATGACCGCCGGGGTTGGGCGGGTGAGAAATCTGGCCTTTTTGAGCATCCTGAGGTTGTTGAAGCCGTTGCTCCGTCTGTCCTATTTCACCGGCGTTTTATGTGTAAACCGATTTTTCCGCAGCCTGCTAAAGGTTTCATGGTGGAAGAATAGGCTGTATGTCCATAGCAGTATGAACAACCATCAATTATGCAAATCATCATGTGCCTATCTGTTCCGTCAATCGCCATCGTGGGGGTTCCGTGAGCATGGGGGACCAACTAGGCCACCCCTCTCCCCTCTTGAGCCCTTACCAACCCTTAGTCCATACTGCCTTCCTATGGAAACGCATTCCGCACCTCCCTGTGAAACTCTTGCCGAGCGGTACCAAGCTCTGCTGGAGGTGGCGCAGGCGATCTCCATCCACCGAGATTTGCACGCACTCTTTCAAGATCTTGCCCAGCGCCTTCCCCGCGTAGTGCATGTCAATTTCGTTGTTCTGACGTTACACGATTCTGAGCGTAACACGATTCGCGTACACACCATTCAGGCGAACGTGCCTGCTGATCTCATAGGAGGCCATGAGGGGCCGGTCGAAGAGAGTCCAGCCGGATTGGTATGGCAGACGCAACAGTCGATCCTCGTTCCCGATCTTGCCGAAGAACGTCGCTGGCCCAAGGTTACCGGGCTCATGAGGGAGGACGGCACGAATTCGTTTTGCTTTATTCCCCTGACGACATCGGTGCGGCGGTTGGGCGCGTTAGGATTTTTGAGCTTGCAGAAAGAGGCCTATGGTGAAACGGACCTGGAATTCTTACAGCAAGTAGGCAAGCAGGTCGCGGTGGCGGTGGACAATGTCCTCAATTTCGCCGGCGCGGAAGCCGCGCAACAGTCTCTGGCTCGTGAACGAGATCGGCTCAGCTTGGTGCTGGAAATCAATAACGCCATCGTCTCGCACCTCGAATTGACAGAACTCCTGAAAGCGATCTCCGCCTGCCTTCGTCGTGTGATCCCACACGATTTTGCGTGGTTCTGTCTCTATGATCCCGCCACGCGACAGTTGCAGGCTCATGCCATGGACTTCCCTACCAATCAAGGTTTTGTCGAGGCGGGTGATCCCATTCCGTTGGAAGGAACCCCGGATGGACTGGCGTTCACTTCTCAGCAGACCGTTCATGTCAGAAATCTCAGTCTCACCGAATTCCCTGCGGACATTATGAAACGAGCGGCAGCCGCAGGTCTGAAGTCGGGCTGCGCGGTGCCTCTGATCTCGCACGGGCGAGCGCTAGGCACGTTGAGCGTTGTCAGTATGCAGGAGGATGCGTTCACCGACGATGATGCGAAATTGTTCAGCTGGATTGGCAATCAAGTTGCGCTCGCTGTTGCGAACTCCATCGCCTATCAAGAAATCTCATTGCTGAAGGACAAGCTGGCAAAGGAAAAGCTGTATTTGGAGGAAGAAATTCAGACAGCGTACAACTTCGATGAAATCGTCGGGGACAGCCGGGCGCTCAAATTGGTTCTGAAAGAAGTCCAGACTGTGGCGGCAACCGATTCGACGGTTCTGATCTTGGGCGAGACAGGGAGCGGGAAGGAACTGGTTGCCCGGGCGCTCCACAATCTCAGCAACCGGCGAGAGCGAACGTTCGTGAAGCTCAATTGCGCCGCGATTCCAACCGGCTTGCTTGAAAGCGAACTCTTTGGACATGAAAAAGGCGCATTCACCGGCGCGATTGCCACCAAGATCGGCCGGTTTGAATTGGCCGACCGTGGCACGATCTTTCTCGATGAGGTGGGAGAAATCCCGTTAGAACTACAAGTGAAGCTCCTGCGCGTCCTTCAAGAACAGGAATTTGAGCGATTGGGAAGCACCAGGACCATACGCGTCAATGTTCGCATACTTGCCGCCACCAACCGTGATCTTGATCAAATGGTGGAGGAGCAGAGGTTTCGCAGTGATCTCTATTACCGGCTCAAAGTCTTTCCGATCACCGTCCCTCCCCTGCGCGACCGAGCAGACGATATTCCCTTGCTGGTTCGGCACTTTGCTCAGAAATTCGCCCAACGGATGAAGAAACGTATTGAGACTATCCCATCGGAGGCCATGAAAGCGCTCCAAGCCTATCACTGGCCAGGCAACGTGCGGGAACTGGAGAATTTCATCGAGCGAGCGGTGATTCTTACTCAAGGATCGGATCTATTTGTGTCGCTCTCGGAATTAAAGCGGACGCCAGGTCACGTCACGAAATCCGGGACTACGACACTTGAACAAGCCGAACGCGAACATATTCTCAAGGCACTTCGCGAGTCGGACTGGGTCATTGGTGGTCCAGCCGGCGCCGCTGCCAGGCTGGGGATGAAGCGAACGACCCTGCAATCTAAGATGCAGAAGCTCGGGATCTCTCGCTCGTCTTAAGCCCTTCACCCCTCGCATTTCATAGACGCTTCACGAATCATCGTCAGGAATTTTTCTCTCGCCGACATTTCGGCACCGTGCCGTCACGTCGGCAGGTCGTCTTCGGCACTTCATATTTTTTGCGACAAAGATTTCCGAAAGAAATCGCTCAATCTCCTATAGTTTCAGCGACATCGATGATCCAGGCCTTGTGGGAACCATTCTGGAACGCGAGTTGCCATTCCACCTCGTTATGAAATGGCGTGAGGTCAACCGATAGATCGCTGAGGGAGGCATCGATGGGTATGGCGCTGGCGATTCCACGACAGCAATCGATTGAGGAAACGGCTCAAAGTCGAGCAAGAATCCACAGCGCGGACCGTTGTCCACGCTGCAGCGGACTCATGGTGGCCGAGTGGTGCGAGGATCTATCGGACTACTGCGCTCAGCGTTGCTTGCAATGTGGTGAGGTCATCGATCCGGTCATTCTGCACAACCGAGGAGTTCTGCAAGGACTGATGACAACTCAGCTTGCTGGGTCGATGTTGCCGAATAATTGTGGGGCGAAAGGTCGAGAGGTGGACGCCGCGAATCCTCGCTGCGTCTCCCGCTGAGGTAGATAGGCCCCCCTTTACACCCCGGAGGGGCCTGTCTGCTCGGTGAGCCACGGAGATGGGTGACGAGAATACATTGGATGGTCAACGGTGATGAGGAGGACAACATGGATCAGATGATCTTAGTGGTACTGGCAATAGGATCGCTCTGCTGGGGCCTACGTGCCATGCAAAGGAACAGGGTGACGGCACCTGTGCGCGTCGCCCAGGGCGTCTCGCTGCGTCGCCTGCGGACACGTCGCTGACTGGATCGTCGAATGGAACGAGCTGATGAGGGGAAAGGCGACGGCGATGGTCCCACACAACGATCGCTGCGCGTTACGGCACACGGTCTCACGCAGGAGGGTTCAGCCATGATGAGACACATGAGAGGGATAGGCGCGACGGCGCTTCTTTTTGTTGCCGTCCTGTCCCACCCCGACGTCGCCACGGCCCATGGCACAGCGAGCGGGGAAGACGACCCGTGCCTGCGTCGGGTCGGGGAGAGGGTGGTGCATTTCAACGCCTATCAGCCGCAATACCAGTTGAAAGATCAATACTGCACGGACATTCCCAAAGAAGGCGAGACCTTCCTGGTCGTCGATCTCGTGGACCCGACGTTGCGCAATGAGCCGGTCGGGATGCGGGTCGTGAAGGGGAACGGGAGCAAGGAGGCCGACGATCAGATTGTGGCCGATATTCGGCCGACCCTCCACCCGGACGGGGTCCTGAGAGGCGAAGTCCGGCTAGACGAGGGCCTGTATACCGTCATTCTTGCAACAGAAAATGAGAATCTGATGAAACGCCCGCAGTATCTCTTGCGGGTCCACATGACCGACTATCAACAGCTGGTGCGCACCGTCGTCGTCCCACTGCTCGGTATGCTGTTCATAGCCTGGTTCGGGTACAAGCTCATACGATCGAAGTGGCTGCGGAGTCGGTGGGCTGGCCTCCGTTCGTAGTCCACATTTTTCGCCATCCTTCGGCGGTTGCAGAATTAAGCGTACCGAGTGCTGTGCGATGGAACAGTCTGTGCGGACACACACGAGTGAGAGGGGACAGGACATGCTGAAGATCACCGGACAGAAAGATGCCGTGCAGGCCTCCATGTCGATCATCCTTGAAGGGAGGCTCGCAGGTCCTTGGGTCGAAGAACTCAATGCCTATTGGAGTCAGATCTCTCGGAACCAACAGAGCGGGGCCGTGATCGACTTGACCGGCGTGACGTTCATCGACGCCTCCGGCAAGGCGCTGTTGACCAAGCTGTGGCAACAAGGCGCAGAACTTCGCGCGGTAGGTTGTATGACCAGGTGTGTCGTCGAGGAGATCACAGGGTCTGGTCGAGTCGAATCATCGTGCAAGGAGCACAAAGACTAAGAGAGGAGAAATCGTTATGATACCGATCTTGTTATTCATGCTCATCATGTTCCCGATATTGTTTTCAATCTTTCCGGCCATGGGCTTGCTGCCGTCTCGCTCCCACCGGTAGAATGGTCAATTCAATGTACGACACGAAGGTTCGACGAGGGTAAGGAGTCGATTGCCATGGTGTTTTCGGGAACTCAACCATTCGGATATGCCGCTGCGCTGCTCGCACTGGCTACGATAGCCGGGTTGCCTGGTTGCAAACAGGAAGCCGGGTCGGCGCCGGCTCAGGAAGTGGCGCAGGTCGAAGTGGTGACGGTGACTCGCCAGACGATCCCGGACGAACCGGAATTCATCGGGCGGGCTGAGGCGTCGCGCCCGGTGGAGATTCGTTCGCAAGTGACCGGCTTGCTGAAAGCGGTGTTGTACCCAGAAGGGCGCGATGTCAAGAAGGGCGACCCCCTCTATCAGATCGATCCCGTTCCCTTCCAAGCCGCCGCCGCGAGGGCAAAGGCCAGAATTGCGGAAGCTGAAGCGCGTGTCGTCCAGGCGCAACAAGACCTTGCCCGCGTGAAACCGCTGTTGGCGGAACAGGCTGTCAGCCAGAAGGACGTGGATGATGCCGTGGCCGGCGACCTGACCGCCAATGCCCTGTTGCAAGGCGCGAAGGCAGAGCTGACCAAGGCGCAGTTCGACCTCGACAACACCCTCATTACCGCTCCGATCGATGGCCTGAGCGAACGGAGCCGTTATTACGAAGGGCGATTGGTCTCGGCGCAAACGGATTTGTTGACGGTCGTCCATCGCGTCGATCCCATGTATGTGGTGGTGAGTGTGCCGGAGACCTTCATTCTGAAGCGGCGTCGGGACACCGAGTCGAAGAAGATTACGCACCCAGGGGTCTACAAGTTACGAGGCCGGCTCACGCTCATGGATGACTCGGTCTATCCCTATGAGGGCGTCCTCGATCTCCTGGAACCTGGCCTGCGAACGGAGACCGGTTCACGCCAAACCAGAATCACGTTCCCCAATCCCAAACGGACCCTCCTACCGGGGCAATTTGTGAAGGTGCGATTCACCGGCGATACGAATACGGACGCGATTCTCATTCCTCAGCGCGCCGTGATGCTAGGTCCCCAGGGCCCCTTCGTCTATGTGGTCGGCCAGGATGAGAAGATCGGTATTCGAGACGTGGTTGCGTCGGACTGGAAGGGCGATCAGTGGCTGATCGATGGGGGATTGAAAACAGGAGATCGTGTTGTCGTCAACGGCCTCATGAAGATCGGCCCCGGCGCGCCGGTAAAGGCTGTTCCCTGGAGTCCGACCGGTCCAACGGCCGCGAACGCAGTGCTCCCCACCTCCCAATAAGGATCATTTGTGACATTGAACGTTTTTATCGAACGGCCGATCCTGGCCTCGGTCGTGTCCATCGTGATCGTCGTGATGGGGCTGCTGTCCATGCAGTTCCTCCCTATCGCGCAATTTCCGGAAATCGCTCCGCCGGTCGTGCAGATCGACGCGGATTATCCCGGCGCCAGCGCCGAGGTGGCGGCTGAAGCCGTGGCCAGGCCGATTGAGGTGACTCTCCCTGGCATCGATAATTTACTCTATTTCGAGTCGACCAGCAGTAACGATGGGCATGTGACCATCAAGCTGACGTTTGAAATCGGTACCAACCCCGACATTGCCCAAGTTCAAACCCAGAATCGTGAAAAGCTTGCGGAGCCGTTGCTGCCGACGGAAGTGATTCGGCAGGGCGTGTCGGTGAGGAAAGTATCCCCCAGCCTGGTCCAGGTCATCGTCTTGAAGTCGACCGATCCACGGCACGACGCCATCTACCTCTCGAATTACGCCACGCTCCGGTTGGTCGACGACCTGAAACGGGTCAAAGGCGTCGGAGATGCGGTGGTGTTCGGCCAGCAGAACTACAGCATGCGGATCATTCTCAATCCCTTGCACATGGCGAAGCTGGGCCTAATCCCAAGCGACGTCGCGGCCATCATCCGAGAACAGAACCGGGATTATCCGGCCGGGACCATCGGGCGGGAGCCGGCGCCGAAGGGCACCGAGTTGACGATCCCGATCATCACGAAGGGGCGGCTGACCCATGAGAAGGACTTCGGGGAACTGATCGTTCGTGCTCTGCCGGACGGTTCCACGGTCAGACTGAAGGACGTGGCGCGCATTGAACTGGGCGCGCAGTCCTATGCCCTTGAAGGGCGTTTGAACAGCAAGCCCACGACCTTCATTTTGACCTTCCTCGCTCCGGGTGCCAATGCGCTCAATATGGCTCGCAGTACGCGCGCGCAGATGGACGTGCTCGCGAAGGACTTTCCGCCCGGTGTGTCGTACGAATTGTCATACGACACCACACGCTTCATCGAAGTCTCGATCAAAGAAGTGATCATCACCTTAGCAGAGGCCATGGTCCTGGTTGTCCTCGTGGTGTATCTGTTTCTCCAAAGCTGGCGCGCCACCATCATTCCCTTGGTCGCCGTGCCGGTCTCGCTGATCGGCACCTTCACCGGACTCTATGCATTGGGATTTTCGATCAATACGATTACGCTGTTTGGGATGGTCCTCGCCATCGGGATCGTCGTGGACGACGCCATTGTGGTCGTGGAGAACGTCGAGCGCCACATGCGCGAAGATCGTTTGTCGGCCAAAGACGCGGCCAAACGAGCGATGACCGAAGTCACGGCGCCGATCATCGCCATCGTGCTGGTGCTGGTGTCCGTCTTCGTTCCCGTCGGGTTTATCGGCGGGATCACCGGCGCGCTCTACAAACAGTTTGCCGCGACGATCGCCATCTCGGTGATTGTGTCGGGGTTTGTGGCGTTGACACTGAGCCCGGCGCTCTGTGGGTTGGTTCTCACTCCGCAGCATGGAGCGCGGGGCGGGTTCTGGGCTATCTTTGATCGGGCGTTCGGCTGGACACAGAAGGGGTATACGGGCTCGGTCAGCAGGCTTGTGGCGAGGCCGGTGTTGGTGATGTTGGCCTTTGGGGGTCTCCTCGTGGTGTCGATGGGCCTATTCGAAAAACTCCCCAAGAGTTTTTTGCCGGAGGAGGATCAAGGCTACTTCATCGTGGTGGCACAGTTGCCGGACGGCGCATCGAAGCAGCGAACCGATGCGGTGCTCGAACGGATTGAACGATTTTTCCAGGCGAACCAGGCGGTCTTATCGACCGATTCCTTGACCGGCCAAAACTTCGTGTTTGGCACCAGAGGGCCAAACTCCGCGACCATGTTCGTGCCGTTGATCCCCTGGGACGAGCGTCCTGGACCGCAGAACCAGGCGCAGGCGATGGTCGGCGCAGCCTATGGCGAGTTCGCGAAGATTCCGGAAGCGCTGCTGTTGGCATTCAATGCGCCGGCGATTGAGGGTGTGGGCGCAGCCGGGGGCTTTTCTGCGCAACTACAAGATCCCAGCGGCGGAGATTTTAAGAAGTTCGCGGCGGTCGCGCAGCAGTTTGTCGAACGGGCACAGAAGGAACCGGCGATCGGTCGGGTCGGAACGAACTTCCGTGTCTCCTCGCCTCGGCTGTTTGCCCATGTGAACCGTGAGCGGGCGAAGGCGCTAGGCATACCGATTTCAGACATCTTCGATACGCTACAGGCCTACTTCGGCAATTTTTATATCAACGACTTTGTGAAATTCGGCCGCGTCTACCACGTGCAGACGGAGGCCGAGGCGGAGTTCCGGGCCACCCCTCAGGATCTGTCGAAGATCTATGTGCGGGCTCAGACCGCTCAGGGGACGAACATGATTCCCGTCGATACCGTGGTGACGACTGAGTTTCAGAGCGGACCGGACCCGGTGAACCACTTTAATGGATATAACACGGCCCTGGTCATGGGTGGCGCCGCACCTGGCTACAGCTCTGGCCAGGCGCTCGAGGCGCTCGATCGTGTGAGCAACGAAGTGCTCGTTCCGCAAGGGTACGCGATCGACTACAGCAATATCTCGTTTCAGGAGCGGCGAGTCGGCGGCCAATCCGGCTATGTCTTCGGGATCGGCCTCTTGATGGTGTTTCTTGTGCTGGCGGCGCAGTTCGAGAGCTGGGTCGTCCCCTTCGCGGTAATCCTGGCCGTCCCCTTTGCGATTTTCGGCGCGCTCTCAGCCGTGTGGTTGCGCGGGTTCGAAAACGATATCTACTTCCAGATCGGACTGGTGACCTTGATCGGCTTGTCCGCGAAGAATGCGATTCTCATCGTCGAGTTTGCCAATACGCGCTATGAAGCGGGACGCCCGTTGATCGAGGCAGCGCTGGAGGCAGCCCGGCTGCGGTTCCGGCCGATCATCATGACCTCCATGGCCTTTATCTTCGGTATGGTTCCGTTGGTCTTGGCGACGGGCGCTGGGTCGGCAAGCCGTCAGTCGATCGGGACGGGGGTCATGGGCGGAATGATTGCCGCCACGTTCCTCGCGATCTTCTTCGTGCCGCTGTTCTATGTGCTCATCCGCAAGATGACCCAGCGTAAGCCGCTGCCGGTCGCGGAGCCCAGCCCACCGGTTATCCCACATGTGTCGTTGGAGGGCGAGCCATAACGTGCGTACCGTACTGGCCATCGGATTGTCCTGTCTCCTTTTATCCTGTTCGATGGGGCCTGATTATCAACGGCCCAAGACGGAAGACAGCGCCTCGTTCAGGATGGCGGAAGGATCGCCCGATATCCCCTCTCTGGCCAATCTTCCCTGGTGGGATCTGTTGCGCGATGAGCAGTTGCAGGCCTTGATCAAGATCGCACTGGCGGAGAACAGAGATCTCCGGCAAGCCGCCGCGACGGTCGAGGAGTTTCAGGCCCGCGCGTTCATCGCCAGATCCGATTATTTCCCCGGCCTCACGGCGTCGGGGAATGCCCCGTCGTTCGCCCGCAAGACCGTCTTCGTGTTTCCGGGGTTTGCCAACCCCTTCAATTATTATCTCCAAGGCAATCTGGCGTGGGAGATCGATATCTGGGGACGGGTTCGTCGATCGAATGAAGCGGCGCGCGCCGATCTGCTCTCGAAGGAAGAGAATCGCCGCGCGGTCACGATTCAATTGGTGAGCGCAGTGGGTGAAGCCTATTTCAATCTTCTCCAGTTCGATGCGCAGCTCGATATCGCGAAGCGAACGGTGCATTCCTGGGAGGAATCGGTCCGCATTTCGCAGGCTCGATTGAAACAGGGATTCAGCTCACGTCTGGATCTGGATCAGTTCGAGGCGGAAAGGGCCGGCGCCGCAGCCCGTACGGCTGAACTTGAACGGCAGATGGTTCAAGCCGAGAACCAATTAAGCGTATTGCTCGGTCGTAAGCCTTTCGCCATGGCGCGTGGCCGGTCTTTGTACGAACAGGTTATGCCGCCGGATGTTCCGGCCGGGTTGCCCTCGGAACTCTTGCAGCGACGGCCCGATATTCTCGTGGCCGAGCAACAGCTTGCGGCTGCCACCGCGCGCATCGGCGCGGCGAAGGCCGATCGGTTTCCCAAAATCACGCTCACAGGCCTGCTCGGTTCGGCCAGTCCGCAGTTGTCCACATTTTTTTCCGACCCCGCCTTCTACGGGGTGGCAGGAGCCGGATTCATCACCCCGCTCTTGAACGGTCAGGTGCTCGGGTTTCAGCAGGACGCCGCTGAGGCGCAAGCCAAGCAAACGCTGGCGCAGTATGAGCAAAGCATCCTCATTGCGTTCCGTGAGGTTGAGGATACGCTCATTGCCGTCCGTACGGCGCGAACGCAGAACGACGCGCAACAGCAACAGGTCACGGCGCTGCAATCGGCGTTGAAACTGGCTGAGCTTCGTTACAAAGGTGGCCTGGCTAATTATCTCGATGTGCTCGTATCACGGCGCAATCTGTTCGAAGCGGAATTGGCCATGACCGGTTCGCGCCGCCTGCATCTCGTCTCGGTGGTGCAGCTTTACAAGGCCCTTGGCGGCGGCTGGTCTCCTGAGACAGACCGACCCAAGATCGACAGACCGTAAAGGATCGTCAAGACATGGAAAAACCTGCCGATACGCAGTATCCAATCCATGACCTGTTGCGTCGGCGTTGGAGTCCCCGCGCCTTTGACGATCGGCCGGTCGAGCTGGAGAAGTTGCAGAGTCTCTTCGAAGCAGCCAGGTGGGCGCCTTCATCGAATAATGGACAGCCTTGGCGATTTCTGGTGGCGATGAAAGAGAACAAGGCCGAGCATGATCAGTTGTTCAACTGCCTGGTCGAAGCCAATCAGAAATGGACCTATCGTGCGCCGGTGCTGCTGTTGTCCGTGGCAGCACTGCAGTTCGAAGACGGCTCGCCGAATCGCCATGCGCTTCATGACACAGGGATGGCGGCAGAAAACCTTACCTTACAGGCCACGGCGCTCGGGCTTGTCGCTCATCAGATGGCAGGTTTTGACATCGATCGGGCGCGAGCGGACTGTCAGATCCCGGACGGCTACGAGCCAGTGGCCATGATGGCGGTCGGCTATCCAGGCGATCCAGCCCTGCTGTCGGATCGCCTACGCGCGCGGGAAGTTCAACCACGAGTCCGCAAACCATTCACAGAGTTTGTCTACTCAGCAACCTGGGAGCACCCGTCGCCCCTTCTTCCGTAAAGAATGAACAGGGACGCGTTCCAAGGGTACGATCAGGACGCGTCGACGATCACAGAGGGATTGGGTATGGGGACGGTTACACAGAGAAGAGGCAAGGGGAAGACCATGAAATCACTCAGCGGAAAAATCGCGATCGTCACCGGAGCCTCCAGCGGGATCGGGCGGGCCATTGCAGAGCGGCTGGCCGAAGACGGAGCGATTGTCGTGGTGAATTACGGAACGAGCGAAGAGAAGGCCAAACAAGTGGTGACGGGCATTCAGGCCAAGGGCGGGAAGGCCATCGCTGTTCAGGCCGACATGAGCCAGGTCGCAGCGGCGCGCCGCCTGGTGGTCGAGACGGTGAAGCAATTTAGCCGGCTCGATATCCTCGTCAACAATGCCGGGAAGTTCATGCCGAAGGCGCTGCTCGACACCACCGAGGAGGACTTCGATCAGATCATCGCCTTGAACGCCAAGGGTCCCTACTTCGCGATGCAGGAAGCGGCCAATGCCCTCAAAGAGGGTGGCCGCATCGTGAACATTTCCACCGATGGAACCCATTTGAGTTTTCCCGGTGCGACGGCGTATCTTGGCAGCAAAGGCGCGCTGGAACAGTACACGAAAGGACTGGCGCAGGAGCTCGCCCCTCGGGGGATTACCGTGAATACGGTCTCGCCAGGTTTCACCGAGACAGGCATGATGACCGACCAGTTCCGCCAGATCGGCATCCAGCTGTCGCCGTTGAAGCGGCTGGGTCTTCCCAAGGATATCGCCGATGTGGTGGCGTTCATCGTCAGCGAGGAAGCGCGGTGGTTGACGGGACAGAACATTCATGCCGGCGGCGGCATTGTCATGTAGGAGATAACAGATGGGGCGGCAGAATATTTCTACCGGTGGTCCGTGGGAAGCCAAGCTCGGCTACTCGCGAGCGGTACGAGTCGGGGCTTCGATATCCGTTTCCGGTTCGACGGCCATGACGGCGGCAGGGCTTGTCGGCAAAGGCGATCCCTATGCCCAGACGATTCAGACGTTGAAGACGATTGAATCAGCGCTCCAGCAGGCCGGCGCGTCGCTCGCCGATGTGGTCCGAACCCGCATGTACCTGGTGAACATCGATCAATGGCAGGAGGTCGGTCGTGCGCATGGTGAGGTCTTTGGGTCCATCAGGCCTGCGACGACGATGGTGGAGGTGAAGCGGCTGATCGATCCGGACATGTTGGTCGAGATCGAGGCCGATGCCATTCTGAGCCAGGGAACATAAGTAGGGTAGGAACGTGGGTGTGCAGATGGATCGACAGGCCCAGGAAATCAGGCATCTATCCAAGACGGATCCGGTCATGAAGCGGTTGATTCGTGAGGTGGGTCCCTTCACCTTGACTCCCCTATCGAAGCGGTCGCCGTTCGAATCGTTGGCGCGGGCCATTGCCCATCAACAATTGCACGACAAGGCGGCTGAGAGTATTGTGCGCCGTTTCATCGCCTTGTTTCCCGCAAAGCGGTTCCCTCAACCAGGCGATCTGCTTGCAATCGACGAGCAGGCCATTCGTGGCGCAGGATTTTCACTGGCCAAGGTTGCAGCACTCCGCGATCTGGCTGCCAAGACCCTCGATGGCATTGTGCCGACAGGGGCCATCGTTCGGAAGCTCGACGACGAAGCGATCATCGAGCGACTCACTGCGGTCCGTGGGGTTGGCCGCTGGACGGTGGAAATGTTGCTGATCTTCCAACTGGGGCGGCCGGATATTTTACCGGTCGACGACTTCGGCGTGCGCAACGGGTTCCGCATCGCCTATGGCAAGCGTTCCATGCCGAAGCCGAGAGACGTGCTGCAATATGGGGAGCGGTGGAAACCCTATCGTACCGCCGCGGCCTGGTATCTTTGGCGCGCGGCCGATCGCGCGAAGGAATCAGGATGCTGAAAAAGTCCGCCAGCGGCACTCTCGACACCCGTGAAGCGTATCTCGTGAAGCGTCGTTCGTTTCCGGATTCAGACGTTTCACGTTTCACGAACGACAGGGTTGACCATGGCCGATGAAAAAAAACGACTCGACTCCAATGTGGCAGGAAATTTTTATGTCGATGCGACCTGCATCAACTGCGATACCTGTCGACAGTTGGCGCCGACAAGTTTCGAGGAAGTCGGCAAATTTTCCGCGGTCACCAATCAGCCGGACGCAGACGGGCCTATTCAGCAGGCCTATCGAGCGCTTCTCGCCTGCCCGGTCGGCTCGATCGGAGCCGAGCACAGCGACCAGTTACAGATGAAAGAGGCCATGGCGAGCTTCCCGCTCCAACTTGAAGATGAGGTGTCGTACTGCGGTTTCAATTCCGAGAAGTCGTTCGGTGCCAATAGTTTCTTCATTGAACATCCGGACGGCAACTGGCTTGTCGATTCACCGCGGTATCTCAAACATCTCGTCGAGGCCTTCGAGAAAAAAGGCGGCATCGCGTACATCTTCCTCACGCATAAAGACGATGTGGCCGATGCAGAGAAATATGCCGCCCATTTCGGCGCGAAACGGATGATTCATCGGGCGGACATCGAAGCGGCTCCGAATGCGGAATGGATCATTGAAGGGGCAGACAGTCTCCACGTCATGCCGCAGTTTCAGATCATTCCTGTGCCGGGCCACACGGCTGGCAGTATGGCCTTGCTGTATAGAAACCGATTCCTGTTCACGGGGGATCACCTCTGGTGGGACTCCGCGCAGAAGAGGCTCAGTGCTCCGACCCAGCTGGTCTGGAGGAGGCATGTACTGGCTGACTCCATCCAGAAACTCCTCGACTATCCCTTCGAATGGATCCTGGCTGGGCATGGGGACCGGACATGCTTGCCGGCTGATGAGATGCGCACACAGCTGCAAACCTTGATCGAACGTCGGCAGATCACCAGAGTGTCGCGATAGCGATGTTCACGCGTGTCGCCCGCTGGATCGATCGCAACTTGCTTTCCCTCGGTCGTGAGATGCGGCTCTCCTACCTGCCCCCACTCATGGTCTACATGGCCTACGGGATTTCCGGTCTCACCGGGGTCGTCGGCACCTTCTTCGTCAAAGACTACTTGGGCCTCTCCGCCTCCTTCCTTGCCGCGCTGGGATTTTGGGCCGGCATTCCCTGGGCATTGAAGATGCCGATCGGACATCTCGTCGATCTCTTGTGGCACTGGAAAGGTTGGCTCGTGGGACTCGGAGCAGGACTGCTGGCCGCCAGCCTTGGAATCATGGCAGCCTTGATCGGGAACCGGGAAGCGATGACCGCGATCTTGCCGGCGGAAGCGTGGTTTGTGATCAGCACATTGCTCGGACCGATCGGCTACGTGGTGCAGGATGCGGTGGCGGATGCGATGACGGTCGATGCCGTGCCACGGGTGGATGAACGGGGACAGCCATTCGATCAGGCGACATTCAAACTCATGCACACCACGATGCAGACACTTGGGCGCGTGGCCATCGTCGGCGGCGGGATTCTGGTGGCGATGGTCAACGTGTACCTGTTCACAGGGGTCGAAGGGCTTCCGCAGACAGAGGTCGTTCGGCTCTACCAGCAGGTCTATCTTATGGCGCTCGTGATCCCGTTTGTTTCCGTCCTTGGGGTGGGGGTTGCCTGGTCCCTACAACACCGTCATATGCGACAACTCCGGCAACAGGGGTTCGCGCGCGAGCAGATCGACGAAATGGTCCGAGACAGAGGAAGCCTGGTAGAGGCAACGAAGCCGAACTGGTGGATCCTTGGCGGGAGCCTCGCCTTTGTCCTCTTCACCCTCACGGTCGGATTCGGCGGCTTCTCGTACAGCGAAGAGATTGTCTTTGTCGGTTCGATGGCCATCGTGGTGTTTTTGATGACTCGTCTCGTGCGAGAACTGGAGCCTGATAAACGGTTCACCCTGGTCGGGACAGCGGTCGTCGTCTTTATTTTCCGGGCCATCCCAGGGAGCGGGCCAGGGACGACCTGGTGGATGATCGACCAGCTGAAGTTCGATCAGCAGTTTCTTTCCGTCCTCTCGCTGATCGGCAGCACCCTCACCTTGCTGGGCATGTTCGTGTTTCGCCGTTTCATGGCCGAGCGGTCCATTGCCTATGTCATCGGGTTTCTCACGGTGATTGGAACCCTTCTGACCCTCCCGATCGTGAGCATGTTCTATGGCTTACACGAATGGACGGCGAGACTGACCGGGGGGGTGATCGATGCCAGATTCATCGCCTTGATCGATACGGCGCTGGAGTCGCCGCTCGGCCAGATTTCCATGATTCCCATGCTCGCCTGGATTGCCAACAGTGCGCCGGCGAACTTGAAGGCCACGTTCTTTGCCGTGATGGCGTCGTTCACGAATCTCGCCCTGTCGTTGAGTCAGCTCGGCAGCAAATACATGAACGACATCTACGTGGTCAGTCGGGAAGTCCGTGACCAAGCATCGGGAGTGATCCAAACCCCTGCCGACTATAGCCAGCTGGGTTCGCTCCTCATCGCGCAATTGCTCCTAGGACTCGCTCTCCCCTTCGCTGCGATTGTGTTTGCCAGGGTTACCCGCTTCAAAAGCGCTTGACGGTTCTGCTGCAATCGCAGATCCGCTGCTACGACAAGCCTGGCCACTGCCAAGCGTGGCCAGGCCGACGGGCTTGCCGCTTAGTCCCTCAACGTACTGTTGGGGACTGGCGCCCTTCTTCCTTGCGCCTGTCCCTGTCTGAGGAGCAGCGGGACAGGCACCGCCGCAGATGGCGGAGCCAGTCCCCTGGCCTCCGCGCGTCGGTCTCGCAACGCGGCTTTGCGATTTCGCCACGAACCGTTCCCAAGAGGCTGCATGCTATATAAGGTTCCAGGCCCCTCGATCCCCTCACTCCGCGAGGGTTGCCAGAAAAATCTTCCTCCTATTCCGACCAGTGGAGAAGGACGTCGATGTATGACCACTTCGCCACCCTGGTAAAGCAAAAACGGATCAAGAAACTACCCCTCTCCAAAATCGCTGCCATCGTGCACGAAGTCCGTCATGCCCACGCTTCGGCGCGCAGCTTTTGACACCAACGTTCTGATCTTCGCCTATCTCTGCCCGGCATTCCACGCACGGTACGCGTGTCACATTATCAATCAATTCGGAGATGGATGGGCGGGCCACTGGTTGAGGACGAGACCATGCTGGGCTGGTGGACCGTCTTTGCTAACCGAGGGGTGTGGGTGGAGGCAAAACGGAAATGATCGATGCCAAGATTTTTGGCTCTGTGGCTGGCTGTCGTCATATCACGCACGCGATCGTCTCCCTCACCGACTACGTTCGCAATCGGCTGGTTCAACTTCCAATAGGTTTGAGCGACGGGACGTTTGTCTGGCTTGGCGATCTCCGCAAGTGTGTGTGCAGATGGCGAAACTCTCCGATGTACATCCGTTTCTCTCACGCGGTTTTCGCATGGAACCTTCGATTCCTTGACAGGGAGAGAGATATCATCTATCCGTGGAGAAGAGAGGACCGGTTCGTCCGCGAGTCCGATCATGGGGATGGTTAAAAGGAACAGATGCTATGGGCCGTATCCTGAGGTGTCCGCGGTGCCGGAAGGAGGGCCTGTTGCGGTCTCACCCGCAATCGCCACGCGAGCACTTCGCCTCCTTTCTCTTCGTGGCGCCATTTCGTTGTCCGTCGTGCAGTCACCGCTTTCTGGCGTCTCGTCTTTGGCTGGACCATTCCACGCATCCGATCGATCGACGCACACATCTTCGGATTCCCGTGCGGCTCTATCTTTCGTTCTCCGGGGGCAAGGTCCACGGTGTGGGAACGGTCCTCGATCTCTCGATGGGAGGCTGTATCGTCAAGAGTGAGGCCCAGGTCCATACGGACGACATCTTCTATCTGCAATTGTCCCTTGATGACGGCGAACCTCCTCTTGAAGCGGCGGCAATGGTCCATTCTGTCCAGGCTCGCGGCATCGTCTTCAAGTTCCTTCGAGTCGCCCAAGAGAGCAAGCGTCTGCTTGCGTTCATCCAGGCCCAGGCGCGTGACCAGCCGAACAAGTCCTCTGGCAAAGTCGGTGTCGCAGCCTGAACAGGCCGGCGGATCTCTTTCGCCCGTTGTTCGTGAAGCGTCGTTCGTCTCTCGTCCAATGAACAGAGCATATGGTGTATGGCCAGAGGACAAAGAGCCTATGGCTTATCGCCAAATCCAAAGAGCGAATAGCTTATGGCGTATGGCCAGAGCTGACGACTGACCGCTCATTCTTTTCCTGCCATACGCTATCAGCTCCACCTTTCCACGAGATACGCTTCACGCTTCACGCGCCACGGCCCGTGGCGTTGGCGGACTGTCTCAGGACCATGTTAGATCGGAGCTTCCCAGGAAGATTGGAGCGGATGGTTGTTGATCAGTTCTTCGTGTGCGGCGAGATCATAGGGTTCAATGGTGAGGTCATGCTCATCGAGCGGTTCCGGGCAGGAAGGGGAGCAGAGGTAGGTACGATAGGACTCAGCCTTCTCCTTCGTGGTAAACCGGCACAGCCCATATTCCGGCATTCCGGATGAAGGATGCCAAAATGCCAGCTCAATGGCGCTCCCTTGGTAGATGCCGAGGGTGCGGTGTGCGATCTGAAACCCGCCTGGTAGATGTGAAGAGGGTTCAAGCGACATCGCGCGGTTTTGCCTCCATATCATACTGATTTTCTCATGATAGCATGAGCGGTGCTCAGCGTTATAGGCCGGCCTGCGCATGTCATGCGGGCAAATCGCCGGCTTGATAGACTGCCCGGCATCGTTCCGCTAGAATCTCGATACATGCCCGATCCTACGGTAGTGACCCCAGCTCCAACGAATACGCAAGATGAGACGCGCTCGGTGGTCAAAGCAGCCGGTGTGATCGGCGTCGCTACCTTTTCCAGCCGCATCCTCGGTTTCGTCCGTGACATGGTGTTGGCGAACCTGTTTGGCGCAACGCCTGCGGCCGATGCCTTCTTCGTGGCCTACCGTGTCCCCAACCTGCTTCGTGAACTCTTTGCAGAAGGGTCGATGTCTTCCGCCTTCATTCCGGTCTTTACGGAATATCAGACTCAAAAGTCAAAACGAGACGCCTGGGAACTGGCGAGCTCTGTCTTTACGACGCTGCTCACGATTGTGACCGGGATTACGATCCTGGGGATTCTCGCCGCGTCCGGCATCGTCTGGCTCCTCGCGCCGGGGTTTCATGACGATCCAGCGAAGCTGGGCGCGACGACGTTGCTCACACGGATGATGTTCCCCTATCTGATCTTTATCAGCCTGGCCGCGCTGGCAATGGGCATCCTGAATTCCATGCGCGCCTTTGCCGCGCCGGCATTCTCACCGGTGTTCTTCAACATCTTTATCATCGGCTGCGCATATTTTTTATCCCCGATGATGGCGGAGCCGATCCATGGGGTGGCCATCGGGGTGGTGGCGGGAGGCGCGGCGCAGTTTGCCATGCAGTTGCCCGGTTTGCGTCGGCGAGGCATGCTGTTCGGATTTCGGTTCGCGCCAAGCCATCCCGGCCTGCGGCGGATCGGCAAGCTGATGGTGCCGTCGCTCCTTGGTCTTTCTGTGACGCAGATCAACATTACCGTGAGCACGATTCTCGCTTCATTTTTTGCGGGGGGACCGACCTATCTCTTCTATGGGATGAGGCTGATCCAATTTCCACTTGGGATTTTCGGCGTGGCGTTGGCCACAGCTATTCTACCGACACTCTCGGCGCAGGCCGCACGTGGGGATTTGGTTGAATTGCGGAAAACATTGGGGTTCGGTCTTCGCATGATCCTCTTTATCATCCTGCCGGCGATGCTGGGCCTGATGCTTTTGCGTCAGCCGATCATCCATCTGTTCTTCGAGCACGGAACCTTTACGGCACACGATACGGCTGAGACCGCATTGGCGGTACTCTGTTATTCCGCCGGGCTCTGGGCTTTTGGCGGTGTCCGTATCATTGTGTCCGCCTTTTATTCGTTGCAGGATACACGCACGCCGGCCATCTCTGCGGCCATCGCCGTTGTGTCCAACCTCGTCTTCTCGCTCCTGTTGATGTCGTTTCTTGGCGCGGCCGGCCTGGCCCTGGCGACCGCTTTGGCGGCAATGGTGAACGGGGGTATCTTGATCGTGGTGCTCAACCGCCGGTTAGGCGGCGTGGATTGGGGTTCTGTGGGGCGATCGTCGCTGCGTGTGTTGGTTGCATCTGTGCCGTTGGTGGTGGTCTGTGCCTGGGTGGCAGATCAGCAGATTTGGACGCATCCCGGTGAATGGATGGAGAAATCGGCCATGCTTGTCATGGCTATCGGATTGAGCGTGGGAGGGTATCTGGGCGTCCATGCCTTGCTGCGGTCAGAAGAACTCGGTCTGGTCTGGGGAATGGTCAGACGGAAACTGAAGCGAGGAGCGGTCTGAAGCAATGGGCAAGCAACAACCTTCATCCAGGCGCATCACATCTGACACCTCAGACACCAGGGCCTGTGTCTTCCGCACGCCATGGGGTTGGATGGGTCTGTCAGAAACGGCGAAGGGGATCGATGTGGTGGTCTTGCCGAAGGCGTCGCGGCAGGCCGTGCTGTCAGAGTTGGGATTGTTCTCAGTCAAGCGGCTGAATGGCCCGATTTCTCCACGACTACGTGAGGCGCAGGCACAACTGATCGGCTATCTGGCCGGAACGCGCCAGTCCTTCGACTTACCATTGGATTTCTCTCGCGGGACGATTTTTCAGCAGAAGGTCTGGCGGATCCTTCGAGGGATCTCCTATGGCGGGCTCCGGTCCTATCAGTGGGTGGCTGTCCGTGTTGGAGGCAGACAGTATGCCCGTGCCGTCGGCAATGCCGTGGGGGCGAATCCGATGCCGATCGTGATTCCTTGCCATCGGATTGTGGCGCAGGATGCGTCGCTTGGCGGATTCTCAGGCGGTTTGCCCACGAAACGAAAGCTGCTTACTCTCGAAGGAACCCTGGTAGAGCTTCGACCGGGACGGTTGTGAGGATGAAGGCCGTGATTCAGCGGGTGACCTTTGTGCTCGATAGCAGAAGAGAAGAGCGTATAGCTGATAGCGTATGGCAGGAAAAGAATGAGCGGTCAGTCGTCAGCTCTGGCCATACGCCATACGCTCTTTTAGTTTCGGCCTACGCTCAAGTCTGTGTTGCACAGACCGATAGAAGGATCATGGTCCGACACCGAGACCTCCCACAGCATCTGCTATAATGAGTTTAGGCGTCTTCGAAATAAATATATGAGAGGTGGATATGGCAACGCAAGTTCCGCCACGACATCCGCTCCGTCAGCTCTTCGGTGCCCTGACCGAGAAAAGTTTCACGGAGCATCTCGGGTGGCCTGACCTGAACGTCACCAGCTATGTTTCCAACCTGCTTGTCGATTTTGCCCACACAGACCACCTCTATAAAATTAGAAATCAGCAAGACCAGCCGGTCGATACGGTGGTCGATCTCTTGTTTGAGTCGGAAGTATTGCTCCAGGCCCAGTCGATGGATCGTGAGAGGGACGTGCATCAGCACATCGGCGATTTCACGCTCTTCATGGCGGGACTGTTCCCCGAATATCTGCGCCGCCTGAAGACGTCCGGGTTGATCTACCACAAGGATTTCCTCGTGGATTATATGAAGACGGGAAAGCGCTCCTATGGGATTGTGGCGCAAATGACTGACGTTCCTTCACAAGATGACCCCCCGCTGTTTCGGAAACTCTCCGACAACTTCGAACTCTGCGTCACCGGCTTGGGGTTCGTGCGATCCGATCTCGATCGCATGAACAGTCCGGCGTATCGGCAGGTTCGGAATATTCTCCTTAATTGACCAACCACCATCCTCTCATTCTTGCCCATGGAGGCGCCGGTTCCCGACGTGTGACGCCGGCGCAGGCTACCTGTCTGACTGATGCGATCGCGGACGGCTACGGCATCCTTGCGCAAGGAGGTTCTGCTCTCGCCGCGGTTGAATGTACGATCAATCTTCTGGAACAATCAGGACTGTTCAACGCAGGACGAGGGGCGAATCGCCAGCTGGACGGGGTGCAGCGGATGGACGCCGCCATCATGGAAGGGGCTCACCTTGAAGCCGGAGCCGTTGCCTCGATGGAAGGGATCGTACACCCGATTACGGCAGCCCGCCTGGTTATGGAAGAGACGAATCATGTTCTGTTAGTCGGAGCGTACGCCGGCAGATTTGCCCGGCATTGCAAGCTCGATCGGCATCGTCCCACCAGCGTGCCTCGCAGACTCTCCTACGGGCAGATTCTCGCGAGGCAGACACGCTCAACCGCAGAGCGGCATGGGACTGTCGGCGCTGTCGCCTTGGACCGGTTCGGAACGGTGGCGGCGGGGGCCTCGACCGGGGGCATCGAGTCGATGTTGCCTGGGCGGGTCGGCGACACGCCCCTCATCGGTTGTGGCGTCTACGCGGATAATCAGAGTGGCGCGGTGTCGATGACAGGAATAGGCGAAGGCATCATCCGCCTTGTCATCGCCAAGAGTATCTGCGATCATCTGGCTATGGGGAAGAGCCCTGCGGTCGCTGCCAGACAGGTGTTGCAGATGTTGGTATCACGGATTCGTGGATCGGCTGGAGCCTTAGTCCTCTCGCCTGACGGGCGATTTGCCATCAGGCATGTGACCGCCCATATGGCTGCGGGCTGGTGGAACGGGACAGGTAGGCCGACCGTTCGAGGACAATTTCCATGAAGGATGCGCGCTTCCATCTCGCGTTTCCCACCCACGATGTGGCGGCGGCGAAACGTTTTTATGTCGAGGGACTTGGTTGTACGCTGGGTCGAGAGTCGAGCCACGCCGTCACGTTCGGACTTGCAGGGCATCAACTCGTGGCGCATCTGACGCCAGAACTGCCACCTTCTCAGCAGGGGATCTATCCGCATCATTTTGGGCTGGTCCTGCCTTCTCAAGAGGCGTGGCAGGCCTTGGTCGATCAGGCAACAGCCAAGGGGCTGACGTTTTACCAGCAACCGCGCGTCCGGTTTCCCGGAACCCGCATCGAACACCGCACATTTTTCCTTGAAGATCCCTCTCACAATCTGCTCGAATTCAAACACTACAGGCATGAGTCGGCCATTTTCGGCGAACGAGACTATTCTGAGGTCGGCGACTCGCTGTAACCTTCCGCTTGCTCCTGGTCTTGAGACTCTATCGACGGTTGGTCAGGCTCTAGCTCTGTGTCTGTGTTTATCTCTGGGTCTGGCTCTGGGTCTGGCTCTGGCTCTGACTTTGGCGCTGGTTCTAGCCGGGGAGCATGGGGAGATTCCCGAGTAATCCATTTGAGGATTCGGTTGTGGCGGCGAACCAGGAACGTCGTCTTTCGTAGAGGATCGTATCGCCGTGGCGACGGCAAGATGGCCGCCAGCCAGGCTGCCTCGTCGGGCGTCAGGTCGCGCGCGGACTTCTTGAAGTGATGACGAGCTGCCGCTTCAGCGCCATAGACGCCCAGCCCCCACTCGGCAACATTGAGATACAGCTCGAGAATTCGCTCCTTCGTGAGATGCTGTTCGAGGGAACGCGTAATCAGCGCTTCTCGCGCCTTTCGAAGCAGAGACCGTTCGGACGAGAGGTACAGATTTTTGGCCAGCTGTTGCGTAATGGTGCTCCCCCCATGCTTGAGTTCGCCCGCTTCGAGATTGTATTTGGCTGCCTCTTTGATCCCTTCCCAATCGAATCCTTCGTGGGTGAAGAACGACGCATCTTCTGCCGCAACGACCGCCTGGCGAAGGCTGGGGGAAATACGTGAGAGCGGCACCCATGTCCAATGGCGTCCGGTGGTGTGGCCTTGCGCCGCAGCCTGAGCCTGTCGCGCTTCCATCAAGGCCGTCACTGGTGGGTTGGTCGCGCGTAAGGCCGAGACGTCAGGCATCGCGAGCAACCAGAAGAAGAGGACCGCCCCGACCGGGAGGCAGAGCCCGATGATCAGGAAGGCCTTTGTGCGGGATCGGGATCGTGCGGTTGACTTCCGCATTAGAGACTGCGTATCACAGTGACGATACGTTCCTGTTTCAAGAGCATGGTGTTCGATAGGCGGATGTATACAGCATGAGAATTCTTACGGCAGAGTTTATCAGAAGTTGTGCAGGCCCAGAACAGTTTCTGCAAGGTGAACTTCCTGAAGTCGCTTTCATCGGGCGATCGAACGTCGGGAAATCTTCTCTCATCAACTCCCTCTTGCAGCGCAAGGGATTGGCCAAGGTGAGCCGCACGCCGGGGAAAACCCGCTTGGTCAATCTCTTTCGGATCACCAGCGACGATCCTGGATTGGCGCGTTTCGTGCTGGTGGATTTGCCGGGGTATGGATACGCCAAGGTGTCGAAAGCGCTGCGGGCTCAGTGGGCTCCATTGATCGAGCAGTATCTCAACGGCAGTGAACAGCTGTGCGTGGTGGTGGTGTTGGTGGAAAGCCGGGTGCTGAGCGAACAGGACCGGGAGACGATCGCATGGCTTCTGTCCGTCGGACGGCCACACGTCGTGGTGGCGACGAAAGTGGATAAGTTGAAAATGAGTGAGCGTATCGGTGCGCTTCGTCGGCTGCGGGAAGGTCTGGGATTGGCCGAGGGCGGCGACATTATCGCGTATTCGTCGGTAACGGGCGAGGGGCGGGAGCGGTTGTGGGCGGTCCTGAAAGAGCGGATTCGAACTTAATCTCGATGTAGGCCTTGTTTTTGAGGGTCATCAGCCACGATTGGAAGGCGTCTTCGCTTTTCTGCTGAAAGACGAGTCCCTGGATTTCCTGGCGGACTTGCCCATACGGACGGAACTGCTTGGGTGTCTTGTCCTCCAAGCGCATGATGTGAAAGCCATCCGAGGTCTCGATCACGTCCGAGATGCCGCCTGGCACCAGGGTTGCGATAGCGCGCTCGATCTCCGGCAAGAGCTCTCCCTGCCGCACTAAGCCCAGCCGTCCTCCATGTGAAGCGTTCAGGCCGTCGGAAAAGCGCAGCGCCAAATCCTCGAAGGATTCTCCCTGTTTGAGCCGCACCATCACCCCACTGACCTTCTCTTTCGCGTCGGCCGTATCGTCCGGTGAGCGGGGCTTGATAAGAATCTGGCTGAGCGTGTATTCCTCCGAGAGTGCAAATCGATCACGGTGTTCCTGGAAGTACCGTTTGATGTCGGAGTCTGCGACCATCACCGCACTCCGTACCTCGCGGTCAACGAGTCGGAGCAGCAGGAGCTGTTCTCGGGCGCTTTTTATGTCTGCAGGGTTCGTCTCGTCGACCGCTCCCCCCTGTTGTTTCATCTGCCGAATCGCTTGCCGGACTTCCTGATCGGTGACCGTGATGCCTCTCACCTTGGCTTCCTGGAGTTGCAACTTGCGTTCGATCATGGCGGTCAGCGCCCTGTACTCCGCCGTCTTGAGGCGCCGCGTGAGGACGTCGCCGCGATACTCTTTCTGCATCCGTTCCCGCTCTGGGGCGAGTTCCCGTTGTATCTCGGACAGCATGATGAGGTCCGAGTTCACGATCGCGACGATCCCATCTTCCACCTGCGCGGCTGAAAGAAGGGACGCCGGTGCGATGAGCCCGAACGCGAAAAAAACCATGTGTCTCAGCCAGTGTGGCGCCATCGTGATGAACGGACGGATCGTGATCATGGATAGAGGGCTCGCCCTGTGCAGAGAAGGTCGGTCGGTCGGCGAGACTCGACGGATTGTACACGAATTGCACAGGACTTGAAGAGTCTGAGCGGGGGGAAATCTCTGCTCGCGACGACTCAGCGTGTGCCGACGTCGTCGGTGACATAGTGGGAGGCGTCGGCGAGGCGGATGACCGCCTTCGCGCGAATGTCGGCGATCACGCCGTCAAAGCGTTTTCGGCGCTTCTCGTTGAGCAGGTCTTGGCGGAGGCGTTCCCTGACGGCCACGTCAGCTTCAATAATTTCCTTGTCGAGGGGGGTAATCATGACGAGGTAATAGCCGGCCTCCGTCTTGATCGGCGCACTGATCATTCCGGTCTTGAGGGTATGAATGACCGCGTCGACTTCAGGGACGACCAATTCTTTGCGATAGGGGCCGAGATCGCCTCCGTTCGCTTTTGTTTTGCCGTCGATGGAATAGCGCTGCGCATACTTGGCGAAGCTCCCTCCGTGGTTGACCTGGTATTCAAGATCTCTCGCCGCGGAAATATTGGGTAGCAGCATCAGCGACACTCGTACTTTTAATGGCGGGAGGAGTTCGTTGGCATGCTGCTCGAAGAAGGGACTCAATTCCTCGCGTGTGAGCTCGACCGTGGCTTTGATCTGGTCCTTGAGGAGCTCGTCGAGAATCAGTTGTTCCCGGTAGCGCTGCGCTCGATCACGGATGACATCGCTCTGGTCGAGCCCTAGCTTGCGCGCTTCCTGCATGAGCAGTTCTCGGGTGATGAGTTCGTCGAGAAAGAGGCGCTTCCCCCCCCTCTTTTGATACCGAGCCCTGGTGGCCTCGGCCAGTTCTCCCCAACGGGTGTCGAAGTCGGTTTTCGTAATCTGTCGACCGTTGACGATAGCCACCACGCCTTCCTCGGGCGGTGGCGCACAGCCGGTGAGCAAGAGCAACATGCCGCCGATGGCGCAGGCGACACGAGTAAGAGGTCTGTCAGCGATGGTGTTCACGGATCCCTTCGAAGCTCGAATCATAGGCGCGGAGGACCTTGTCAGCGAGATGGGGACGAGGTCGTTGTGGTCTTGGTATCACAGCCTTCCAGGCTTTGCAAGGTTGCGGTGAGATCTTGAAAGATGGAGGGCCAGTCTTGACGCGGCATCTGGAGTTCGAAGGACAGCGGAGACAGGAGGCAGGCCCGCTTCTTGTACCGGTCCATCACCCGATAAAGCGCTTGGCTGGAGACCCGACTTTTGGCGTCGAGCGTGATGACGACGGAGTGAGTCTTGAGTTCGATCGTGCTCAGGCGCAAGGCCTTGGCCTGAAGTCGTATCTGCATGACTTCGAATAGCCGCTCGACGGAGTCCGGGGCCAGCCCATACCGATCTTGTATTTCTCCATGAAGAAGGGCGAGGTCTCCAATTTTGGCACAAGACGAGAGCCGCTTGTAACAGGAGAGGCGCTGGTGGGGATCGGCGATGTAGGCATCAGGAATAAAGGCGGAGACGTTGAGCCGGAGCACGGGGTCCGGCTCTTCTTCCACCACCTGGCCCTTGAGGCGTTGGACAGCCTGTTCCACCATTTGCATATAGAGATCGAGTCCGATGGCTGCAATATGCCCCGATTGTTGTTTCCCAAGGAGGTTTCCGGCGCCCCGGATTTCCATATCGGCTGCAGCGATGCGGAAGCCGGCGCCCAGTTCGGTAAATTGCTGAATGGCCGTGAGCCGCTTCTGCGCATCGTCGCTCAATCGTCCCTCATCCGGCACCAGGAAGTAGGCGTAGGCTTGATCGCCGCTTCGTCCCACCCGCCCGCGCAATTGGTACAACTGCGCGAGGCCGAACATATCGGCACGGTTGATGAAGATCGTGTTGGCATGGGGTACGTCGATGCCCGATTGGATAATGGCCGAGGCGATCAGGACGTCCGCCTCCCGGCGAAAGAACTTCAGCATCACGGCTTCGAGCGGTTTGGCGTTCATCTGCCCATGGGCCATCACGATGCGCGCATCTGGCACCAGCTGGTGGAGCCAGGCCCCCGTCTTTTCCATTGTTTCGACCCGGTTATGGACGAAGTAGACCTGTCCGCCCCGCCCCAATTCGCGCAAGATCGCTTCCCGGATGAGGGTGTCGCTCGATCGGACGACTTGTGTGCGGATGGCCAGGCGGCCAGCCGGCGGAGTCTCGATGATCGAGAGATCGCGCACGCTTGCCATGGCCATCTGCAAGGTGCGTGGAATTGGAGTGGCCGTGAGCGTTAAGACGTCGATGTGGGTGCGGAGTTGCTTCAATCGTTCTTTGTGTTTGACGCCGAACCACTGTTCCTCATCGATGATCACGAGTCCCAGGTCGCGGAATACGACATCCTTCTGAATCAGCCGGTGCGTGCCGATCACCACGTCGACGTCGCCGGAGGCCACGCCTTTGAGAATGGCTTTGGCCTCCTTCGGCGATTGGAAGCGGGAGAGCAGGGCCACACGGGCCGGGAACGGCGCGAATCGCTCTGAGAAGTTGTCGTAATGTTGGTGGGCCAACAGGGTGGTGGGCACGAGCACCGCCACTTGGCGATTGGCCTCGACGGCTTTGAAGGCTGCGCGCATGGCCACTTCTGTTTTTCCATATCCGACATCTCCGCAGACGAGGCGATCCATCGGTTTGCTGGACTCCATGTCGTGCGTAATGTCTTCGATCGCTTTGAGTTGATCCGCCGTTTCTTCGTATTCGAAGGCGGCTTCGAACTCGTGGTACATCGTGCTGTCGAATCCATAGGCCTGGCGCGTCACCAGCGCACGGTTGGCATAGAGGTCCACGAGCTCGTGGGCCATCTCTTCGATGTCTTGCTTCACGCGCGCGGTCGTTTTGGCCCAGGCGGTGCCGCCCAATCGTTCCAGGCGCGGCGCATGGCCGTCCGCCCCGCTATAGCGCTGCACATGGTTGAGCTTCTCCAGCGGGACGTACAGGGTGTCGCCGCCGGCAAATTCCAGAATCAAATAATCGCTGTCGAAGTCCTGCACCGAGAGGCGTTTGAGGCCTCGATATTTGGCGATGCCATGTTGGACATGGACGACATAGTCGCCCACGTTGAGATCTTCTAACGAGGAAAGGAAGGTGGCGGCTTTACTCTTGGCTTGCGGCTTGTGGCGCGCGCCCTTTGCAAACAGTTCTTCTTCCGTCAACAGGGCCAGGCGTAAGTCCGGGGCGAGGAATCCCGCCGACAGATCGCCGTGCAAGACGTAAAACGGCGGTTTGGTTTTCCCGGATGCGGTCCAGGTCCCCGCCGTCCATTCCATCGCCGGGACATCGTGTTCACGCAAGAGCGCCAGTAAGCGGTCGACTTGGCCGTGACTTCGTGCCACGAGTACCACGCGGCATGCCTCTCGCAGGCGATCCATGATCGCGAGGGTCTGGCTGAAGGGCATCCCACGAGCCCCAAGGCCTGCGCTCGACGGGGCTTGAGCGGGAAAGGCCTGGACCGGATTCCAGGACGCATCGCTCGCGATGAGCGGCTCGAGTGCAAGTGTGGGCCAGCCGTTCGTGCGATCCATGAGTTCCGTCCAGGAGAGAAACAACCGCTCCGGTGACGGGTAGGGCACGCCCGTCTCTCGATCGGCGTGGCGGAGATAGCCGTCGTCGATCTTGCTCCAGAGGTCGTCGCAGGCTCCTGTCAACGCCGCCGGTTGATCCAGAACCAAAATAGGTTGTGCCGCGAAATAATCGAACAGGGTGTCCATGTCGGGGTAGAGATCCGGTGCGCGCCATTCGGCGTCCGCTGGAATGGGAGCGAGCGCATCCGGCGACGTGTCCGCACGGAGATATTCCCGTGCGGGCAGGACCATTGCGGTATCGAGCTTCGCGATGGATTTTTGGGTGGTGGGATCGAACAGGCGGAGTGAGTCGACGGTTTCGCCAAGAAATTCCGCGCGCAGCGGGTCGGCATAGGCCGTCGAAAAAATATCCACAATGCCGCCTCGAATACTGAACTCGCCCGGGATTTCCACCACCGAGACCCGGCGGTAGCCGAGGCGCAAGAGTCCTCCGGTGAGGACCTCTCGTTCGGCCGTGCCGCCTCGCGTGAGTTGGAGCGTGGTGTGGGTGAAGGTCGCGACTGGCACCAGCCGTTGCATGAGGGCTGAGAGGGAGGTGACCAGGCACGTCTGTGGGGCTGTTCGGATGTGATGCAGGGTATTCATCCGACGCGCGATCAGGCTGACATGGGGCGCGCTGCCCTCATAGGGCAAGGTTTCCCATCTCGGAAACAGGGCGAGGGACGTCGTCGGAAGACCGATGAGGTCGTGGAAAAAGTGCAGATCGTCGAAGAGGCGTTCAGCCGCCTCGTCCGACCCGGTGACGATCAGCCAGGATCGATTCCCCAATGTGCCGACCTGAGGATGCAGAAGCGTGGTGAGCGCAAGCCCGGCGGTAGAGCCGTGCAAGCCGGTGATAGAGGGACGACCTGCCTTACCTGCCAATGTCGCGGCGACAGGCACGAACCATTGGGATGCTGAAGGGGTATGGATAGTATCGGACACTGCGACGGCTTAGGTTATGGTTGAACGAATACGTTGAATCAGTAACGTGGTAGAGACGCCGGGGACCAAGGGAATGGTCCGGACCACTCCACCGCGCGCTTCGACGATCTCGCGGCCGACGATGCGCGCTACTGCCCAATCTCCGCCTTTGACGAGGACATCCGGTTGCAAGGTCTCGATCAGGCTGTGAGGGTCCGCTTCGTCGAATAGAATCACATAATCGACCGAGCTGAGTGCGGCGACCACTTCCGCCCGCTGCGCATCCGAGACGATCGGCCGATCCGGTGCTTTGTTCAAACTCCTGACGGACGCATCGCTGTTGACGGCGACGACCAGCAGATCGCCAAGATCTTTCGCAGCTTGGAGATAACGCGTATGGCCCACGTGCATGAGATCGAAACAGCCGTTGGTAAAGACGATCCGTTTTTTCTGGGCGTGGGCTTGCTGCACGAGCGGAGCAAGTTGCTCCTTGATCAGGATCTTTGCGGGCATGGCCCCATCATACCGACTGTAGGCTTGGATGGAAAGAGACAGATTGAGGATGTTGCAAAAGCCCTCCAGCGGCGTTCTCACATCGCTCAAGGCCTCAACGAGAGTTGTTCGGAAATCGGAAGCACTGGAGGGGCTCTTCCGTTCGCCAGGACCTATTGCACGGGCGAACGGCCCCACGAAGTGCGGTCCGTACCTCCTCGGCCTTTCGCTCGCTGCGGCCTTGCTGGGTGGGCTTTTTCATCATCCTCTGGGTGCCTCCCGCTCCCGCTGCGTCTTCCATGGAATTCGTGAATCCATGGGCCGCCGGCGGTTTTGCACAGTCTCAAATTGTCACTCGTCGTTGCGGCTCACGCCGCCTAAGCCAATCACCGATGACCCATGCTTGGCGATCAGCGCGTCCATTGCCTCGATGGCTTTGACGCGCCGTTGGTCGAACAGTCCGGAGGGTGCGGGCGATAGGGAGGAAAGCGCGAGTCCGGCCAAGCGGTACTCGGTGCCGGGCCGGATGAGTTCTTGAAGCGCTTGTTGGACGGTCGGCCACATGTCGGGATCGTAGTTCAACGGGCGGGGAAAGCGATGCTGTTTGGTGGTGATGGCGAAACGGGCATTCTTCAGTTTCACCGTGCAGGATCCGGCGGCCAATCCTTCCTGTCGGAGCTCCCGCGCCAGGTCGCGGAGGAACCCGCGCAGGGTTTGTTCAAGAAACGGGCGATCCTGCGTATCCCGTTCGAAGGTGGTCTCGTGGCTGAGGCTTTTCGATTCCCGGTCGGCCACGACCGGCTCATGGTCGATCCCCCGAACCAGCTCTCGAACCCAGTGGAGTCGCGCGCCGAAGATATGGTGTAAGGGTTGATCCAAGCGTTGGTCCAACAGATCGCCGATCGTCTTGAGTCCGAGCGGTTCCAGTCGCGCGGCGGTCTTGGGACCGATCCCCGGCAATGCACGGAGAGGCCTCAGCGCCAGAAATGCTTCTTCCGTACCCGGCGGGACGATCACCAATCCATCCGGCTTGTGACTATCCGCGCCGATTTTGGCGACCGTCTTGCCGGTCGCGATGGCAATGGTGCAGCACAATCCCGTGGCTTCATACAGCGCATCCTTCGTGAGTTGTCCGAGTGAACGAGGATCGGGATAGCGAGTCTGGAGCTGCGTCGTATCGGCATAAAATTCATCGATGCTGCTCCATTCTGTGAGCGGGAATAACCGATCGGTGACGGCCTGCATCTGTTCATGCAGCCGACGATACAGCGGTCTGTCCGGGGAAACGAGAATAAGTTGGGGGCAGAGGCGTGTGGCTTCGCCTGTCGGCATGGCAGAATGGACGCCGAATGCGCGAGCTGCGTAACTGGCTGCTGCGATGATTCCTCGTGGGGATGAGCCTCCCACTGCCACCGGTTTGCCCGCAAGGCGTGGGTCTGCCAGGACGGCCGCTGAGGCGAACATCGCATCGACATCCCCAAACAGGATTTGGCGAGACCAGCGCATCATTGGGCATTGTCACAGGTCAATCGCGGAGCATCACTGAAATAGCTTGGATCATGAGGGGACCCGACCCTTGGGTGGAGAAAATGCCAAATCCAGTTGGCTGCCCCGTCCAATCGTTGGGGCATCGGATGCAGGTTCTTTGTTTTCCGCGAATGATGCATGACGTGGCATGTGCGAGTGGGTCAATTCCTGTAACGACCCTCGGCAGATGCCACAATGGTGCCGGCGCGGCTGAATCGTTCGCCGCTGGCGTCGGTACACTCGTCCGCATTGCCGACAGCACCAGGCAAATCGCGCAAGGGCGAGCACTTCCTTCTGTAACGAATGGTAGAGGGTGATGGCCAGGGTTCCGTCCCGATTCATCTCGGTCATCTTGCGGAGAAAATCCGGTCCATGATTCGGTCGCCGCTTGAGGATGTCGTATTGCCATTGATGAATCATTTCGTGCGCCAGGGTATTCACGATTTCCTGCTCGCCGTACTCGCTCCGTTGGGCAACTTGATGCAGCAAGGGAAGGGAGAGGCGAATCTCACGCTTGAGCGCTGGGCGAAGACCTGTCTGACCCAGCCGTGGCCGTGGGCCTCGACGACTCACGAACAGGCCCACCGAGGAGGTCAACCGGCGGCTCCAGACGAGTTCGATCGGTGGCAGTCGACCCGCGAAGTAGCGTCCATTCAGCTCGCTCCACATCTGGGTCAGGTGCTGCGGGGTCACTGGGGGGGATTGGCGTGGAGACATGCGAATGGTGTCATCCCAATTCTTCGTAGACCGCCGCCGCCAGCAACGGCACCATGATTTCGTGGTGGCCGATGAGGGAGTAGCCTTTCCCGCCCTTCTGGGTCGGTCGACGCACCACGTTGGTGAGTGGACGGTAGTGAGCCATGAAGTCCATGTCCACGGTCGTAATGTTGGTCAGGCTATGACCGAGATTACGCGCGAGCGACACAGTTTTGAGAAACACTTCCGGTAAAATGACGGCAGAGCCGAGGTTGAGATACACGCCCCCCTCCATCCCCGACACGACGGCTGTCAGCCGTCGAAAGTCCAGGAGCGAGGTCGCTCCAATAGCGGCTCCGTCCGCGGCTGGATGCATGTGGATGATGTCGGTCCCAATAGCGACATGCACGGTCACCGGAATACCGAGCTTTGCTCCCGTTGCGAGAATGCTCGTCTCGCGATGGGGAAACTGCCCCTGGCGTCGATTGATGTAGTGACCGACGGATTCGCCGAGCCCCTCGCGATCATGGGCCCCGCGGACGATCGCCTCGTTCAATATGCGGCCGGTTTCTTCTGCCATTCCGAAACGTCCCTCGTCGATCTCTGCATCGACTTCCTCAGACGTGTGTCCCATGAGCGCCAATTCGAAATCGTGAATGATTCCGGCGCCGTTCATGGCCACCGCCGACACAATCCCTTGCTGCATGAGATCCACCAGAATCGGACTCAATCCGACCTTGATGACGTGGGCGCCGATCCCCACAATAACCGGTTTGCCTTTGCGATGAGCCTTCACGATGGCGTTGGCGACTGCGCGGAGGGTTGTGACGCCCAGGAAATCCGGCAGCGAGCGATAGAATTGGCCGAAGCTGCCTCCTCGGCGCCAGGGTGTAGCCGAATCGGAGATGCGAACCTTGCTGTGCCGTTTCTTGAGCGGATAGGTCGTGAGATCCGTCACGTTGATCGGCGGGATGAGCCTCGGAGTCGTGATGGGGGGCCGCTGTCGGTCAGGAGGCTTTGCCAAGGAGCTGCTCCTCGATGAGTTCACACAGGACGTGGCCGAGCGTGATATGGCTTTCTTGAATGCGGGCTGTGACCGTCGAGGGAACGACGAACGGGTACTCCACCAGACCGGCGAGTTTCCCCCCGGTCCCACCGGTCCAGCCGATGGTGGTGAGGCCACAGGCCCGCGCGGCCTCCACACCCTTCAACACGTTGGGTGAATTGCCGCTGGTGCTGATGGCGATGGCGACGTCGCCCTTCTGGCCATGGGCACGGACCTGCCTGGCAAAGAGTTCTTCGAATCCGTAATCGTTGGCGATGCAGGTGATGGCGGCGATGTCGGTGGCGAGGGCGATGGCAGGAAGCGGGTCCCGTTCGCGTTTATAGCGACCGACGAACTCGGCGGCGATATGGGCTGCGTCCGTCGCGCTGCCTCCGTTGCCGAACAACAAGACTTTGCGGCCTTCACGAAAAGCCGTGGCCATCAGCTTCGCGACTTGCACGATGCGATCGGCATATTCGCGCGCGAATTGTTGCTTGACGGTTGCGCTCTCGGCAAACGTACTGAGCACATGTTCTCTCATGGGAAGCGATTCTAGGCAACCTGTTCTCACCTGTCAAACGTGACTCGCAGGCCGGTTACGGCTTTTGTATTGTGGCAAGGGGGCCGGTCTGCCGGATGGCGCTCATCGCCAAGGCAATCATCGAACCGACATCGGAGACCGTCGCCGGCAGGATGAGAGTATTGGTCGTTTTCGCCAGCTCTCCAAACTTCGTGATGTACTGTTCCGCCACGCGCAGCTGGACGGCCTCCTGACCTCCCGGAACCTGTATCGTTTCCGCGACCTTGCGCAGACCCTCTGCCGTGGCCTGTGCGATGGCGAGGATGGCTGAAGCCGCTCCCTCTGCCTCGTTGATCTGCTGTTGCTTCTTTGCCTCGGAGGCTTTGATCACTTGCTGTTTTTCGCCTTCAGCCTGGTTGATCGCCGCGTCCCGTTCTCCCTCGGACGTAAGAATCACCGCCCGCTTTTCCCGCTCCGCCCGCATCTGCTTCTCCATTGCGTCCAGGACGCCCTTCGGCGGGGTGATGTTCTTAATTTCGTACCGGAGGACTTTTACGCCCCAGGCCTCTGAAGCCTTGTCGAGTTCGTTTACCACCTGAATATTGATGTTGGTCCGTTCCTCGAACGTCCGATCCAGTTCGATCTTGCCGATCTCGCTTCGTAGCGTAGTCTGTCCCAGTTGGATCAGGGCGAAATGAAAATCGCTGATGCCATACGAGGCGCGCTGAGGGTTTAAGACCTTGAGGTACAAGATGCCGTCCACTGATACCTGCACGTTATCGCGCGTGATACAGACCTGCTCCGGGATGTCGATGGCCGCTTCCTTGAGCGAATGTTTGTAACGAATACGGTCGATGAAGGGGACGAGCATATGAAACCCTGCATCCAGCGTGGCGGCATATTTGCCGAGCCGCTCGACCACATAGGCGCTTTGCTGCGGCACGACCACGGCAGTTTTGGCGACGACGACCACCACCAGTGCAGCCAAGACCAGCAGTACGAACAGTCCTTCGTTCATCGTTGTCTCCTTCGTTCTCGCATAGCAGGCTGCGGGAAAGCTCGGTTTATACACAAAAGGCCGTCGTCGTCGTTCGTGAAAGGTGAGACGTAAAAGGTAAAAGGTTTCGGATGAAGAGCCCTCGGCATTCCGCGTTTCACCTTTCACGTCTCGCGCGCAACGATCTTCGTATGCGGGCGGACATTTTCAGCATTCTGTTAGGGCTGCCCCCGCTTACTCCGCTGATATCCAGATGGTGAGGCCCTCGACCCGTTCAACCTTGCACCGTTGGCCCTTCGTCAAGGGGACAGGTCCGGCATTGTGCGCAGTCCAGGTGGTGCCGCGCAGTTCCGCCTTACCGGTCCCGCTCACCGCCAAGTCTTCGCGCGGGATCGCGCTTTCACCGGCGAGCGTATCCACAACAGGCAGATCTTTTTCCTGTTTTTTCAGCAGGGCCAAGAGCGGGCCGCGGAAGACGAGTAGCGAGAGAATGGCGAGTCCTGAAAACAACAGCCACTGGAACCATTCCGATTCAGTAAGCCCCAGGCCGGTCAGACTACCGACGATCAGGGCGGCCAGCCCGAAGAACAGAATATAGAAGCCTCCAGGCGTGACCATCTCGACCCCGAGCAACACAAGACCGAGAAGCATCCAATACCACCAGATCATCGGGGGGGGCCTTATCTACGTTCGAAAGAGCTGCGGGAAGTGGGAGATCGTTTGGAAAGTCTAAGCGTGTTTCCTGAGACCGTCAAGCAGAACGCGCATTACTCGACCATGAATTGATCGCTCAGTGCAGCGATGACTCATAGGGCGGGGGAAAAGTCTTCCCGGCAAGGCCGCAGCGAGCGAAAGGCCGATGCGTACGTCGGTCCGTACGTTGAGGCCTTGAGCGAAGCGAGAACGAAGCCGGAAGGCTTTTACACCGTCCTATGGTATAGTCCGCGCGAAATGGCGCAAGACCAACCAGTCAAAGCCTTAGTCATCGCGCTCACCGGCCATGCGGCGGCAGCGGTCTATTCGATCAACCGACTGCAGCCCGATTCACTCTGCTTCGTGTTACCGGAAGGGGCGAAAGCGCTCGTAGAATCCGAAGTTCAGACGAAGATTGAGCACATGCCCAGACGGTGGGATTGGGTGATCCTCGCTGAGACCGCCGAATTTGTCGGCTGTTATCAGACGCTTGCGCGGGCGCTGCCGGACATGTTGCGTATATGGGATGTGCAGCCAGGCGAACTCGTCGTCGATGTGACCGGAGCCACTCCGGCTATGGCCGGCGCATTGACGCTGGCCACCCTGTCTCTCAGCTCTCGGATCGTGTCGCTCGTGCCGGCGCGAGAGGGGCAGGAAGAGGACAGGATCGATATTGCCGGGCAGCCGTTCGTATGGACCCAGGGGAATCCGTGGGATGAGGCGGCATCGGTCTCGCGCCGCGAGGGCTGCGAGCTGTTCAACCGGAGATCGTTTGCTGCGTCGGCGAAACTGTTCCGCGAAGTCGAAGCCAGGGTGAGCGGTGGGCAGAAACCCCTCTACCGCGCCTTTGGAGACCTGGCCGATGGCTACGATCTCTGGGAGCGGTTTCATTATCGTCAAGCCTGGGAGAAGCTCAAGACTGCCGCGAAGGCCTTCGAGATGGCGGCCCTGTGGGGTGGACCATCAGGACTGACGACGCTGGTACCGGCCATCAAAACGAACGCGGGATTTTTGGAAAGGCTCGTGCTCGACCCTGCGCCTGTCAAAGACCTGCAGGCCGCCGATCTGCTGGCCCATGCAAGTCGGAGATTGCATGGGCTACACGACTCGGAAGTTGCGATGGTGTCGCTCGTCCGCGCGCTCGAAGCGTTCGCCCAGCGACAACTGTTCAAGCACTATCAGATCAAAACATGGGACGTACAGCCGGAGCAATTGCCGCAAGCGTTACGTGAAACCTGTCGGTCCTGTTGGTTGGAAGATCTCGACGGCAAGTACAAACTGCCTTTGCAGGCGCAGTTTCGCGCGCTAGCCGGATTGGGCGACCAGATGGGCCAAGCCTTTTTGCGCGAGTGGCCGACGATGAAACCGCTCCTCGACGCTGCCAACCACGCCGTCCTCGGCCACGGCTTCGAACCGGTCAAAGCCGAGCGGGTGCAGCAACTGTACGACGTGGTCGTCAAACTGTCGGGCGTCAGCGAGACATCGTTGCCAAAGTTTCCGATCTTAAATCTCTAAGAGCTTATGGCCGATAGCGTATGGCTGGGACGAAGAGGGAGAAGGTGAGAGCCGATGATAAATTCCTGATGGCGTGTAGCATGGACAAGAAAAAGGCAGCGAATGGCGTTTCGGTTTGAGATGCTCGAAATCTGGCAGATGGCCAAGGAGTACGCAATACGAGTCTATGCCGTTACTGTAAAGTTTCCAAGGCATGAAGACTATGGATTGAAGTCTCAGCTGAATCGGGCAGTGAACTCGATCGCACTCAATATCGCGGAAGGTACGGCCAAGAATAGTCACAAAGCGTTCGACTATCATCTGGAGATTGCGCTGGGATCGACCTTTGAAGTAGTCGCCGGAGCGTTTCTTGCCAAGGATCGCGCGTACATTACAGAGGCTGAGCATAGTGCCTTGTATGAGGATGGTCAGCGACTTGCGAAAAGCATTCATGCATTCAGAAACACGCTGTTGAAATCCTGAAGTCCTGCGTTATGTCTTGGTTCGACCTCTTGTCCGTGCCATAAGCCATACGCTATTTGCCATAAGCTCTTAAGTTAATAGCTCTTATGGAAATTAGAATTTACTACGAAGACACCGACTGCGGCGGAGTGGTGTACTATGCCAATTATCTCAAGTACTTCGAGCGGGCGCGGACGCAGTACCTCGAAGCGCGCGGGTTGTCGGTGTCCGGGCTCATGAAAGCAGGCACGGTGTTCGTCGTGGTGCATGCAGAAGTGGATTATCGGTCCCCAGCCCGTTATGGCGACCGGTTGGTCATCGAGACGGTTGTCTCCGATAGGACGGCAGCCTCCTTCACGTTTTCACACGTAATCAGAGAATGGGAGAGCTGGCGTGTGGTCGTTGAAGGATCGGCCAGGTTGGCGGCAACGGATGGAAACGGGAAGGTGAAGCGACTCGACAAGGCGACGGTCACCGTATTAGAATCACAGCCTACAAGGAGTCACTAAATGGAAATGGCATCGATCGGTAGCTGGCTCATTATGGGCGGCTGGACAATCGGTTTAGCGATACTGGCCTGGTGGTTTTTCATGCCGAACCCGATGGCGAAAGACAGAAAGCCCAAGAAGAAGCCGTAGTTTCACTTCTGCTCCTCTCCTCGACCCTGATCTTCGCCGCTGCCAACATGGTCAGCATGTGCCGGAGTTGGTCGTTCTCCGGCAGGCTGCGGAAAAACTCAATTATTGCGTTCTACGTCGCGCTTCGGACTCGGGGCATCTCGTGTCAGAATAGCCCGAAGGATGTGCAAATGGCCGTTCAGCAAGGCCGCAGCGAGCGAAGAGGCGAGAACGATGCTGGCGGACTTTTTCAGCATCCTGCTAGAGCGCACGGCGCGGGGGATGCCCACGGCAACACCGCGAGACCTTCCGACTCAACTCTCTGGCTGGCCATCCTCATCGCGTAATCGCTGGTTTAGCGCGATGCCGAGCTCTTGGCATTTCTGTACGAGGACTTCATAATCCTTGAGGTCGGCATTGTACTCGGCCATCGGGTACTTGCTGAGATCGCCGTGGCTCTTCTCGTCAAACCTCCTGCAGATCTCTCGGAGAGCGTGGATGGCTTCGAGCACCGCCGCCATGTACTGGTGGGAACCCTCCAACGATCCTGGCTCCGCCTTCAATGCTGCAGAAGCTTCCGTCAGGTTTGATGCCAGCCGATCGAGATCTTTGACGTGAGCCCCAAAGTCAGTGGCTTTGAACAGCCGTGGAATCGATGAGAGGGCATTGCGCCACGAAAACTTAAAGAGTGCATCATGAATGGCGATGTACTCGCCAAGAATCGTGTTCGTTCGAGTCAGTTCTTCAGGAAGGTCCGGCATGTGTGATCCATGAGAATGTGCCTCACCAAGCACAATTCAGCGCTTCGCCCCCTGAGGCGCGAGGACTGCACCCACTGGGCAATGGAAGGATTCGTTGCAGCACATGGCTAGCAGGATGCTGCAAAAGTCCGCCAGCATCGTTCTCGCGTCACTCAGAGGCTCAACGAGAGTTTTCCGGAGTTCGGACGTACTGGAGGGGCGCTGCCGTTCGCCAAGATCTATTGTAAGGGCGAACGGCCCCACGAAGTGCGGTCCGTACCTCCTCGCCCCTTCGCTCGCTGCGGCCTTGCCGGACGGCCTTTTTGAGCATCCTGATATTTTTGTGGCCGTCGCTCCGCCTGTCATATTTCAACGGTGTTTTATGTGTACGTGGAGTTTTTCCGCAGCCTGCTAGGCGTGACCTCTGTCTTGCCTCTCTCGTTTCCACGCTCCCCAGGCATAAAAAAACCCCAGCGGCGCACTGATGATGCATACCCATGCCAAGGGAGACGATTCTGCGTACAGCCACCCGGCAAGAGCGGTATAGATCACGGCTCCGACAAAGTAGAGATACCAAGGAGCCTTGAATTTTTTTTTCGAAGGTGATTCGGATTGCGATGACATGTGAGGGCCTCTCTGTGTCCGGTGATGGCTGACTATCTCGTATCTGATTCCATATAACAAGTCACCCCCGGCCCGCTCAATGGATGGGTTAGCCTTCGACTTTGCCGCCTGCAGTGCGAACGCATTGCACAATAAACGCCTGCGTTTCTGGAGGCAAGCAGGCGAGCGGTAATGTGGTGAACTGCGATTTGGAGTACAACAACAGCCACACGCTGGGGAATTGCCACAACTCTTTGACGGCGGACCACTGAAGCGTGGTCGTGCCGATGTCCGAACTCATGGTGAACGAGGACTCTTCGGCGCGGAACGTGGATCGAGGGTTGCCCATCTGGCGGAACTTGTGCAGCGATCGACGATAATGCACAACGTAGACCACGATGGTGAACGCGATGCCCAGCACCAGCACGGCTGCCAGTCCCCCAATGATCCAAGAGGACTGGCCGAGCGCCACGAGTATGACGAGACCGAGCGCGGCAATCAGCAACGCCACAAAGAATCCGATACCGACCGACCGTCGCCAAAACCCAAACACGGCTTGACGCAGCATGGACTCGCTATAGATAAGTGTCGTTTCGTGGGGCATGGCGGCTATCGACCTACGCTCAGCGACCAGGCCCATGAGGGGCTCGGATGGCCACCACAGCGCGATGGCTTGGTTCGCTGCAGCGCATGGCTATGCTTCGTCGTCATTCCCTCAATCTACCAACACAAAGTGATGGAATGCTACTGCCCCTTCCATGTTGCAGTCACGTAGCGAGGTGAATGCAACATGCTCGACTGGAAAGATGTGTGAGGCCCGAGCGTTACTTGCCCGATGACTCCGCAGAAGGACTGGATCGTAACCGGTGCAGTACGGTGCTGAGCCATTCCGAACTAGGAAGGGATGTATCGCGACCACACTGCACGTGGTACGGTTCTCCGGAACGGCTGCTCTTCGTTCCGCCGTCGGCAATGAAGTCCTCCGAGCTTCCAATCAGCTTCTTTTTGCGAAGGTATTCGTACTTCCTGGTCAGATGCGCCTGCGCATCTGAGGCGCTGTGCCAGCTCCCATTACGATAGAACCGACAGTCCGAGGTTCCAAGTGCATCGAGGAGCATAGCGATTTCACGCTCCACAGATGGGGATAGCTCCGCAGCGTGAGAGACCGTGACAAGGGCGCTGAGGAGCAATGCGAAAATGACGATACGCATGGTGACTGATACTCACCTTGTTGTTTTAAAGTCTTACCATGTTGACTGATCTCCGAGTCAGATAATTCAGCGCAACCCCTGTCGTCGCGATCTCGGCGGCGCTAGCAGCCTGTCGGTCTTCTCATCAATTTTGTCTGCAACCGTGCATTGTTGGAAAAAGTTGATCATGTTTTCATAGCACAGATTTTCAGGTTTTCATTAAATCGCTTCTCAGGCGCTCATACATGGTTGTTGCCGCCGTCACTCATGCCGTGGCGGCGCGACACGACCCCGCCAGCACAAACATTCGCTTCAAATTCCACGCCATCGCTACCAGATTCCACTCGCCTGTGACGTGTGCCAGTCCGCGTAGCGAGAATTGACGGAATCCCAATATCGTCTTGATGATGCCGATGACCGGCTCCACCGTGCATGTGCGTTTCGCATCGAGTGCCCGTCCCGCCATCGTCAATAGCACATGCCGCATCGTCTCCACCTCCGTTGCATCTTCCTTGAGCGGCGGTGGTTCGGTAAAGCGTGCCAGCGGATCAGGGTGATGCGCCTCCCGCTTCATCGCAATCAGCGGGGTCAGAGCCTGCTCACCACAAGCCTTGACGTTGGCCTCGGAGAAGTACCCCGTATCCGCCACCAGGTGGACTGGCTGTCCCAGTTTGACCGGCAAGGCCTTGAGCTGCGTGAGGATGGGTGCCACCTGTTGTTTGTCATTGCACGCCTGCACGGTGTCGGTCGTCACGATCAGCAGGCTGTCCATATCCACTGCAATCTGGGCGTTGTAGCATTGCTCAAATCCTCCACCAGCCACTTTCATGATGCGAGATTCTTCATCGGTGAGGTTGATCTGGTCTTTGTCCCGCGCACCTGCTATCGGTGGAACAGGCCGTGTGCCGCGAGCAAGCGTGCTGCCTTGTTTGGCTGTTGCTTCACGTTTGGCACGCGTGGCTTGATAGTCGGCGTGCTCGTGTTCGAACCGTTCCTTGGCGCGTGCTTCGATCTTGATTTTGGCTGCGGGGACAGCCTTGAGCCGGTCTTCACGGCGGGCGATCTCATCAGGCAGGTTCATGCCGTCAGGTATCGTGTCGTTATCCGCCGCCTCGGCCAATGCCATGCGCTTCGTGACGTCACCCGGTAGTTGCTCTTCCAGCTTCTTGATGTGCCCGTAACTCAACGCACTGTGCTTGGATGCGTTGGCGTTGAGCGTACTGCCGTCCAGGGCAATGTTGCCGAGTTTGAGCACCCCCATCGTACGGGCGATCATCAGGACTTGCACCATGAGCCCTTCGATCTCTTTCAGGAAGCGTGTGCGGAAGGTGTTCAGAGTGTCGTGGTCGGGGTGTTGGTCTGCGGCCACAAAGCGAAACGCCACGGAATCGTAGGTGGCGTGCTCCAGTTTGCGGCTGGAGAACACGCCAGTGGCGTAGCCGTACACCAGGATAGACAGGAGTAATGTCGGATGGAACGGGGCGCTCCCGCTTGTGCCGTAGGCGCACTCCATAGGCGTCACGTCCAGCTGCTCGACGATTTCAACGATGAATCGTGCCAGATGATGTTCCGGGAGCCAGTCGTGCATCGAAGGCGGAAACAGGTCGTTCCTGTCACGTTTGATGGGCTTGAACCGGCTCATACAGACTCTCCCGCTTGTTGAGGAACACGCGTCATGATACCGATGTGCAAGAGTACGGCGTCGGTTTTTTGTGATTTGATAATGCGGGAAGTCCGACAGGCTGCTAGGCACTGTTATCAAAGGTACGCCTTGATAATGGCGAGCGCGATAAACGCGAGGAACGCCGCGTCTGTTTTCTCGTAACGGACGGTGACGCGCCTG
>JAWXBV010000201.1:0-12593 GCA_034440335.1 Nitrospirota bacterium
GAACAGTATGTCGAGGGAGCGAACGGCGAGCCTGCCAGCCGCAGGCGCGTCGCAGCAGCGAATCCGCGATTGCAGCAGAAGCGCTCATGAATCATGCGGGCTAGAGGAACACCATTTGTTTTGCGCGCAAGATATCGGCACGGCAGGCCAACAACCCGCTACACTTACCGAAATCTGCCAGTCCCCAGCCGGGGACCAGCAGAATGCTGGAATATGAGTAACTGGAACTCCACCAAGTCGGCAGATCGAACCACGCTGACTGGGCGCTCACCATGGTAAGCCCTCACCCCTCTATCATCACACGAATTGAATACTGGCCCGTCGATATCCGGATGACAGATCCCTTCGTCGTCGCCACCGGCGCACGAACAGTTGCGGAGAACGTCTTTCTACGGGTCACGCTGGCCAATGGCACACAGGGGTATGGCGAAGCGGCGCCATTTCCGGAAGTCGGGGCAGAAACTCGCGAGAGTTGTCTGCTTGCACTCCATCGACTCAGCCAGACGGTGCTTGGCCGCTCCGCGGAAAACTTTAAAGAAGTCGGACGCTTGCTAGCCGAACAGGCCTACGCGTATCCAGCTGCACGGTGCGGACTCGAAACCGCCGTCATCGATGCCTCGTGCCGTGCCACACATATCCCGATGTGGCAGCTGTGGGGTGCCGTGGACGTGCGCGAGCATGAAACGGACATCACGATTCCCATCACCGACCTCGATAACACTGTCGCCCTGGCGCGCGGATGGTATGCGAAGGGGTTCCGCCTCTTCAAAATGAAGGTCGGCAACGATGTCGAGAGCGACATCCGGCGTCTGGAAGCCGTCCATCGCGCGCTCCCAGGCATCTCATTCATCGGCGACGGCAACCAGGGATTCTCGCGCCAGGAATGCCTGACGTTTGCGCAGGGGGTGAAGAAGTTCGGGGGGACGATGGTGCTGCTTGAACAGCCGGTCGTACGAGACGACTTGGACAGTATGGCGGCGATTCGCCGAGAGACCGGCATTCCCGTTGCCGCAGATGAATCGGTCCGCTCACTTGCAGATGCGAAGGAGGTCGTCGCCCGAGGCGCAGCCGACTACGTCAACATCAAGATCATGAAGACCGGCGTGATCGAAGCAATGGAGATTGCCTCCTTCGCCAAAGCATCGGGCCTCAAGCTGATGATCGGCGGGATGCTCGAAACACGTATCGCAATGGGCTGCTCATTCAGCCTGGTTTTGGGACTCGGCGGCTTCGACGTGCTGGACCTCGACACCCCGCTCTTACTGGCCAACGATCCGGTCGGAGGTGGCTACAGATATGAGGGGGCACGCCTCCAACCCTGGTCTGGACCAGGCCTCGACATGGAAGCAGTTCCCCCCTCGAACGTCACCACGATTGAGTAGTTCAACCGGTCCCTTCGTCACACTTCTTGCAGTTCAACGTCTCTCCGAGATGCTGCCTCCGGCCTTCTTCTGTCAGGACCCAAGGCCGATTCGTCATCGGTGGCTGGTGCCGCACGTGCTGACCATGGCCACAGCGCAGATCTGCCACCCAATCGCTCAACTCATCAAGATGGTACCCAATAATAGGCTGCTGCATGCACAGACCTCCCTCACCTCTCCCTGAACGATTCATTAGGGATATGTTACACTCCACGCGCATGCTAACACGAACGGGGAGGCATAGATGAAGCAGTCCGATCCGAATATCGGCTTCGTGGGAGTGGGACGGATGGGAGCCAACATGGCCCGGCGATTGAAAGATCGCGGGGAAACCATCGTCGCGGTGTACGATCGAGATCGGGCGGCAACTACCGATCTTGCGTTAGAGCTCGGCTGTGAAGCGGCTCCATCCCCCGCTCGTGTTGCAGAACGTGCCCAGATCATTTTCACGGTCGTGTCCGATGACGCGGCGATGCGCCAAATCTTTTCCACCACCGGCACGGACAGTCTACTCCGCCACGCCAAGGACCGGCTCTTTGTGAACTGCGCCACCCTCTCGCCGACTGTGCACGTCGAAGTCGAAACTCTGGTGATGCAACATGGTGGTCGGAACCTCGAAGCCTGCATGGCCGGCAGCATCACCCAGGCGCGCCAAGGCACGCTCTACCTCATGTGCGGCGGACGTCCGAATGTGTTCGAATCGGCGAAGCCGCTCTTGGAAAAATTGAGCGCGCACCTTCGCTATATCGGATCGGCAGGAGAAGCGGCGAAGGTCAAAGCCCTCGTCAACATGGTGATGAACTGCAATACCGCTGCACTGGCAGAAGGGCTTGGGCTTGGAGCGTCACTCGGCCTCGATCTGGCGATGGTGCGAGACATCTTCGCCCAAACGGGAGCCGCATCGCGCGTGTTAGAGACCGACGGCGAGGATATGCAACACCGCGCCCATGACTGCTACTTCTCAGCTGCCCATGCCGCCAAGGACTCAGGGATCGCCCTCGCATTAGCAAAGACCGCCGAGATCACAGTCCCGTTAGCGCAAGCGACCTACGAACAATACCAGCGGCTGGTTGCCCTCGGCAAAGGTGAACTGGACAAGTCCGCGGTCTCTGAGCTTACGTTTAAAGACCGTGAACGGTGAAACAAATAATACAGGACTGCCGAGTGCTCTTCCTCCGAAACCTTTTACCTTTTACGGTTCGCGTTTCACTCTCACGAATCGCCGAGCTGAGAGGGGGTCACCGTTTCTCAAAGGGGAGTTCTGGCCGTTGACTGGCTGGAAAGTAGGCCCACCGCTTTTGTTCGTCCTCATCGAAGCTGCCGAGAAAGGTCACATAGCGATCGAGGGTGCGAAACTCCGAGAGCGTGACCGTACAATGCGGCACATCGATCACACGAGCATCGAATTGGCCCACCACGTAGAGCATGCCCGCTCCCGCTTGATAGAGATTCCGTCGGCTCGCATACCCCGTATTGGGGAACAGATCAACCTCAAGAGAACAGCCCCCAGGCCCTTTGAACGTGAGATGAAGATCGTGCCGGGAGAGGAACGGATTGGTGGCGGTTCTGGTAATCGTCAGGCGCACCTGATCTGCCGCGAACTCGACAACGGCCGGCACCGGCACATCGCTGTTGCAGGCCGTCAGTAGCAGAAGCAGCCCAGCCAAGTACCTTGACACATAGGCCCCAATCACTTGGGCGCTGGAACTTTCTGCGCGGCGCCAATCGCATCCAGCCCTGCTTGAGCACAGGCATCGTCGAGATGTGCACCAGGCGCCCCACCAACGCCAATCCCTCCGACGATCTCGCCGCCGATCTCGATCGGGAGCCCCCCTCCCAGCATCAGCACCTGATCGTTGATCTCACGAAGCGCTCCTAAGGCCGGCATCTTGGTAATCAGCTCAGCCAGCTCGGTCGTCGGGCGGCGAAAGCTGGCAGCCGTATAGGCCTTCTTCCTGCTGCTATCGATCGTATGGGATCCGGCCCCATCGGCTCGGACCATCGCGCGAAGCACCCCGGCTCGATCCACAACCGACACGCTCACCTTGTAGCCGTCTATCTTGCACGCATCCAGCGATGCCTGGACCGCCTTGCCCGCCAGCGAGAGCGGCAACACCGACTCTTTCGGCAGGTCATCAGAAGCCGGCACCGTATAGGGCATCAGCATCACGAACGCCGTTGCAATCATGAACCGATACGCCGTAGGCACAACGCGCCTCTGATATAGGTAAACAGATGTCATCGGTGTGTCTCCTGGTTCTACATGAAGATGTACGGCACCAAGCGTACGAAGGCGCGAGAGGACTGTCAAGAGGGCAACTTTGGAATTGGGGATTCAGGAGGTGGAGAATGCGGGGGGCTCAGCTCCAGACGACGTGCTCTTGATTGAGGAGGTAATCGATGACTTCGATACTGTTACGCATCTGGATCTGGGCTTTTTCGGACATGGGGAGGACAGCACCGACCAGCTTGCCTGATTCAACATCGTCGAGCGATGGGATCCCATTAGGTCCACGCTTCTCCAACTCCTGTCGGTAACTTGCCACGGTTGCCTCCTGTTGCTCTGACCAGTAGATCAGCAAAAACTACGCCAGAGACTCATCTCTACTTCTTACTCACCAACCACATAATGGATAGCATAGCACATGGAAATCCATGTCTTGAAGGAAAGGGCTATCGTATTGATTGAAAACTATTTTCCAGTCGATCGGCGTACAGCGGTTGAGACAGGGGCCAGGGCACCGAGATATGGAAAATGACCGATCGTGAGAAGTGGCGTATCGAGACGCAGGCGGAAATCGTCATGCGCTGGGTCAACAAAGTGCGGGTCCCCGGTAATATCTGACTGGCCCTTGAGTTCCGGAGCCAGTTGGTTGGGATTCCCCACGCGCAGATAGTCACCATCTGTATTGTAGAATGCATTGAAAGACGTGGTGGTCCGGCTAGATGGGGCGATCACAAAACCCACTCGATTCAGCCCGATCACGTTGCCGGTCACGTCACTCTGTGATTGACCGAGAAACGCCGCGCCACCACCATTTTTCACCAAGGTATTGCTCACGATCACGGCATGGGCACGGTCGCTGACCACGACGGCCTCAAAAAGATTCCGGGTAATCACGTTTCGCTCCAACCGCACAGTCGATTTACCGGCAATCGAGACGCCATGATCGTTATCATGAATCACATTCCCGATGAGGACGGCTTCTGAGTCGGCAAACTGTGCGCCGGTGGTCTCGCTCCCGCCGATGTTACAATCTTCGATCCGTACATCATGGACTTGCTGGCTGAACAACATGCCGTTGATCTTGAGGCGGCGAAGAATAATCCCTTGCCCATTGAAGAGGCCGACCGCATGTCCCCCTTGATCGTTGATCGTCATGTCGCTGATTTCAACGTCCGTCGCCCCATAGGGCCACTTGCCCACATGGAGAGCGCCCACCACAATATCACGCCCCAGAATCGTCACCTGGTCCACTCCAGCCCCGACGAACTTGATATTTTCTTTGCTATGAATGGTCACAGCCTGAGGGTAACGGCCTGCCTTGACGAAAACGGTGTCGCCCTTCTTGGCGGCATCGACCGCTGCTTGAAGAGACACGAAGTCTCCTGTCCCGTCGAGCGCAACCACAAGAGTCCGAGGACCAAGTAGCGGCCCCTCATCGGCCAACACCGGGCTGAAGCCCCAGAACCCAAGCACCGCGATGAAACCTACCATCATCACCCGTGTCATGCACGAACACATACAAGCCACCCCCGCCGGAAGTCAATCTGGTTGATTGTGAGGCAAGAACCCGCGTGCTATGCTCCGCCGCCATGATTCTGATTGGACTCACAGGGGGCGTCGCGACCGGCAAGAGCACCGTCGCCAAGATGTTTAAGCAATGCGGCGCAGTCGTCATCGACGCCGACGAACTGGCCCATGAAGTCGTCAAGCCTGGCAAACCGGCTTGGCGAGAGATCGTGAGAATATTCGGTCACGCCGTCCTCAATCCCGACCGCACCCTCAATCGCCGTGAACTGGGAGCCATTGTTTTCAGAAGTAGAGCCAAGCGGCGGCGGCTTGAACGAATCATCCATCCCCGCGTCGCCCGCGAGCAGGACAGACTGACGAGACAGGCTGCTCGAACAGATCCAACCGCCGTGGTAATTTACGACGTACCGCTGTTGTTCGAAGCCGGTATCGACAAACGAGTGGACACCACCATCGTCGTGACGGCCGACCGCGAAACCCAAATCGCCCGCCTCAGGAAAAGAAACGGCCTCACTCACGCTGAAGCGATTCGACGCATCAGAAGCCAAATGCCGCTGGCAAAGAAAGTCCGCCTGGCTGATATTGTAATCGACGGGACACTCCCACGACGAGATGCCATGAAGTCAATTAGACCCATCTTCTTCGATCTCTTGAAGCAGGGATAGACTCAGCTATACTTTCCTCATGTTCTTCTCCCGTACCCCAAAGAATCTGTTACGCTTCGCGCTGGTCTTCGGCCTTACCGTATTTGTCTTCGGATTGTCCGCAACTGAGACTCCAGCCTCACAGAAGGATGACCCCGGCGAGCACCCGCCGAAACTGTTGAATTACTCCAAGATGACAACCCAATAACTTGTTGATGAAGGTGAGAAGATTATCTTTGGAGGTCTCGGAAAGGCCAAGGTCCAAGGAGCTGTCGGAAGGGGCCAATGTACTCTCTGCCATGCGACGCTTGAGGGAATGTTGGGAGAACGGGCGCCGAATCTCTTCGGGGCAACCAAGCGTGCGTCGGAACGACTGAAAGACCCACAATACCACCTTGGGGAGCCACAAGAACGCGACACCGTTCAAAAAGAAGCATTTCCCGGAGCAGGAACAGCCACGACACCGCTTGAATACCTCGCTGAAACCTTGCTATGCCCAAGCTGCTACGTCGTCGCTGGATACGGAGTACGCGGAACTGACGACAAAGAAAGTCCGGACATCAACTTTATCCGGCCACCGGTGTCACTAAAAATTGATGACTTGGTGGCAGTCACAACCTGGCTCTACATGCACGACAGACAAATCCCTCCTTCTCCCACAAAGATTGTCAAGGCCTTCAGGAAATTCATGACACCTGAAGACTGGAAGTATGTGACGACGATTCCACATCCTCCTGTTTATGGCAGTCTCTTTGCGACAGGAGAAGAAATAGTGGATGACATATTTCGAGATGCCCAATGTACCGCATGCCATGCCATCCCCGGCATCCCTGGCGCCGTTGGCACCCATGGTCCCAATCTCACGATGAAAACCATTGGCTCTACCCGAATCAAAGACAAGAATTGCCACGGCAAGGCAACGACTGTTCGTGAATACATCACAGAGTCCATCCTGTATCCCAGCATGTATGTCACAAGAGGCTATCCTGACAATACGATGCCCAGGATATATGGAAATAAACTCGATGGACTCGCTCTCGACAAGATGGTGGACTACCTGGCCGAAGTTGAAGAGGGCAAAGCTCCGCCGCCGATCAAGTAGCAATCTCATCTTGGCCTTCGGATAGGCTTTTCCCGTTCACTGCGCTATCATGGCCCCATGCCGATTGATCCTGACGACCCACCGATTTGGCTCCGCAAGCTGCATGTGACTGCGGCGCAGATCGATCCCAGCGACTATCCTGCGACTCCTGCTGAGGGAATCCTGCAAGTCTGTCGGCTTTCTGATGCGCAGCTCGTCCTCATGAAGGCCTTCAGGAAATCGCTCGGCATAGAACGAGAGCCTTTGAGTCGGTAAACTACGCCGATTAATCCGACAGGCCTGCAGCCATGCCCCCATCAGAAGATCACGAATTCGGCTATCTGGAGGTGCTGAGTGCTGCTATCGAGGCACTGTCCACTCCCCCGCTCCCCTATTGTTTGATTGGCGCATTGGCCCTGGGTGCCTATGGCCGCCCCCGTGCAACCCATGACGTGGATTTGCTGATTTTGACTGACAGCGCCACGTCTCATTCGTACCTCGATCCCTTGCGTGCCAAGGGATTCACTGTCGCATCCGACTGGCATGAGGCCAATCCGATGGCACGAGATGTCGTCATGCGGTTGAAACACACATCGGCGCCGGACTTTCCCCTCGATCTGATATTCGCGACTTCGCCACTGCACAAGAATGCGTTGGACCGACGAAAACCTATCGATCTTCACGGTACGCAAGTGTCGGTTAGTTCTGCGGAAGATCTGATCCTGCTCAAGCTATCGGCAAGCCGCCCCCGGGACTTCGACGATGTCATGGGTATCATCGGCAATGCCGGCGCACCACTCGATCTGGACTATCTCTGGTTGTGGGCCGAACGATTGGGGTTGCAGAGCGAACTCCACTATGTGCTGATTTCTGCAAAACGCGAGTAACCTCCTACCGCCTCATTCCCTCACTGTGTTACAGTCCCCGCATGCGCAATGTTGTCATCATCGGATCGGGGCCGGCAGGACTCACCGCTGCGGTCTATGCGGCGAGGGCGAATCTCTCGCCTTTGCTGATTGAAGGCTGGCAATCAGGTGGGCAATTGACCACGACCACTGAGGTCGAGAATTATCCCGGCTTTGCCAAGGGCATCATGGGCCCAGAACTCATGAAGGAAATGCGATCTCAGGCGGAACGGTTCGGCACGGAGTTTTTGACCGGCGAGGTCACTGCCGTAGACTTTAAGCAGAAACCGTTCATGATCACCGTTGACGCGGAACAGACCATCCAGGCGAAAGCCGTCATCATCGCGACCGGCGCATCGGCCATTCAGATCGGGGTGAAGAATGAGGCACGCCTCACGGGGCACGGAGTCTCAACCTGTGCAACCTGCGACGGGTTTTTCTTCAAGGGAAAGGAACTGATCGTCGTCGGCGGCGGCGACAGTGCGATGGAAGAAGCGACCTTCCTCACCAAGTTCGCCACCAAGGTTTCAATCGTCCACCGGCGCGACAAGCTGCGGGCGTCCAAAATCATGCAAGACCGCGCGGCAAAGAACGAAAAGATTACGTTCGTGTGGAACTCTGTCGTCGAAGATATTCTCGGCAACGATCTGGTCACCGGCGTACGCCTCAAGAATCTCGTCACAGGCAAGACAACAGAACTGCCTTGCGCCGGCGTCTTCGTCGCCATCGGGCACCGACCAAATACCACGTTGTTCACCGGCCAGCTTGAGATGGACGCAAAAGGCTACCTCATCACCACTCATGGCACCACCAGCAGCATTCCCGGCGTCTTCGCCTCCGGTGACGTCCAAGACTCGACATACCGCCAAGCCGTCACCGCCGCCGGCTCCGGCTGCATGGCGGCCATTGATGCTGAACGTTTCTTGGAATCAGGTGAGAAGTAAAAGGTGAAAGGTAAAACGTTCGCAGCAGGAACTTGGGCGTGAACAAACCTCACAAAAAGCTCAATGCCTGGGCCGAAGCTGTTGATTTAGCTCAACAGATATATCGAGTCACTGAAAGATTTCCGTCGAATGAAAAATTCGGCCTTATAAGCCAAATACGGCGAGCAGCCGTCAGCATCTCCAGTAACATTGTCGAAGGAGCTGCGAGACAAACAAAAAAAGAGTTCATTTAGTTCCTCCACGTCTCGAAGGGCTCATTAAGTGAGCTGGACACTCAGCTGGAACTCGCCAAGCGGATCGAGTACCTTGGACAGGCAGAGTGGGAGGCGCTGAACGAACTGCTCGAGCGGGTGGATCGGATGCTGAGCGGGCTTATTCGCCACTTGAAAACCAAGCGTTGAATCCCATGAATCGTCTTCACCTCTTACACTTTACGTTTCACATTTCACCTTTCACCCCTCACGCCTCACGGTCTTAACCATGCGCTGCGCCATCGTCCACTACCACGAACTCGCCCTCAAAGGCCGCAATCGGGAATATTTCGAGCTGCGGCTCGTGCGCAATATCCAATGGATGCTGAGAGACCTCGGCGTCAGACGCGTCGAGAATCTACGCAGCCGAATTCGCGTGGTCCTACCTGACACGGTTCCGGACCAGGCCATCATCGAACGGCTCACCAGAGTCTTCGGGATCGCCAACTTTTCACTCGCCCATGGATTGCCGCTCGATCTGGCCCATCCAGACCTGGGAATGCTCAGTAAGGCGGTCATCGAAGCGCTCAGATCGGAATCCTTCTCCACCTTTCGCGTCTCGGCGAAACGAGCCGATAAACGATTGACGCTGACCTCCATGGAGGTCGCGCGGGACGTCGGCGCTGCCATCTGCGAAGGAACCGGTAAAAAAGTCAGCCTGAAAAACCCAGACCTCACGGTCTATCTGGAACTGCTCTCCAAAGAAGTCTATTACGCGACCACGAAGATTCAGGGGCCTGGCGGCATGCCGGTGGGGGTCAGCGGAAAAGTCGCCTGTCTGATCTCCGGAGGGATCGATTCGCCTGTCGCAGCCTATCGCATGATGAAGCGCGGGTGCCGAGCTCTCTTCGTCCACTTCTCCGGCCGACCGCTCGTCAGCCGTGCTTCGGAAGAAAAGGTCCGCGAACTCGTCCAGATCCTCACGGCCCACCAATACCGGTCGACGCTGTATGTCATCCCCTTCGGGGAGATTCAACGTGACATTGTGGCGAACGCGCCGGCTCCGTTTCGCGTGGTGCTCTACCGGCGCGTCATGATCCGTATCGCGCAAGAATTCGCCAAACGCGAGCACTGCTGGGGGCTCGTCACAGGGGATAGCTTGGGGCAGGTGGCTTCGCAGACACCGGAGAACCTGACGGTCATCGAAGAGGCGGCAGAGTTGCCGATTCTGCGCCCACTCATCGGCATGGACAAAGTGGAGATCACCGACCAGGCTCAGCGTATCGGCACCTTCGCCATTTCGATCGAACCGGATGAAGACTGCTGCTCACTCTTCACTCCGCCACACCCCAGCACCAAGACCAGACTCACTGACATTCAGAAGGTCGAACGGATGTTCGATGTGAGCGGGCTGGTGAAGCAGGGGATTGAGAAGGCCGAGCTCGTCGAGTTCACATTTCCTCAGTAGCAGGATGCTCTCAAGAACCGTGAAAGGTGAAACGTGGACTGCCGAGTGCATTTCCTCCGAAACCTTTCACCTTTGATGTTTCATGTTTCACGGATCGCCTGCTAGCGGGAGTTCGCCAGACTCTCACTCATCGCCCCGACTCCGACCCCTGCTGCGCCAGCGCCTTTTCCCTCACGATTCGAAAATGCGATTCCAGATCTCGCCGCAGCGCCGCAGCGACCATCCAATCAGGCACAATGGTGTCGACCTCGACGACGAGTTCAAACTCAGCCTTCGTGTGCGCCCCACCATCGACGGGGATGAGCTTCCAGAACCGGCGGTACTGCTTGAAATCGCCCCCCTTCAGTTCTGTCAGCAACCCGCCGGTCGGCAGGGTCCTCGTCTCACTCAGAAGACGTCGCTCTACTGGGAGCAGAGCATGATCGATCCGAATATCCGTGAACACCTTGCCGTCTTCTTCCCGTATTTCTGCCATCCGCATCCGCACATCGAACAGCTCTGGCCAATGGGCATAGTCGGTCAGTATTCGCTGGATGATCGCCGGCTCCACCGGAAAGAAAATGGTAGCTGTCGCTCGCACGCCGCCGATTGGTTCCGTGCGAACATCCAGCACAACCGGCTCAGCTGCACGGCTCCACCCCGGCCATCCAAGTATGAAACAGCCCACCACAATCAACACACGCCACAACATGGGGCAAGTATATAGACCCATTGGGAGCCAGGCGAGAACAAACAGCCACCCGTGAGACGTGAAAGGTAAAACGTTTCGGAGAAACGCATTCGGCAGTCCTACGTTTCACGTTTCACCTTTTACCTTTCACGGTTCTTGAGAGCGACTTTTTCGGCATCCTGCGAAACAGCTCTGTGCTACGATGCGGCCTGATGAAACGCTGGCCCTTCCTGCTACTCATGCTTATCGGTCTGTGGAGCCTTGTAGAAGCGGTCCACGCGCAGTCCATGGACGAATCGCACGCCACAACCGAACAGTCTTGTAGCTTCGGCATGACGAAGGGAGACGCTTCACAGAGCTGTCGCGTTCCCTTCCCCACAGGCTGCCTTGTGGCCGATATCCCCGGTACCGACAAGCCCTGGACCACCATCTCCAAGGGTGGAAATACCTTCTGCCGATTCGATGAGAAGGCCACAGACTGGAAAACCAAGATCACCGGTTCTTGTGGTCGCTGCAAATCCGACCATTGTTCGGCCCAGTTTAGCGTCCGCTTTGACTGTTCCCAACAATCGCACTAACAGGATGCTGAAAAAGTCCGCCAGCATCGGAAGATCGTTGCGCGTGAGACGTGAAAGGTGAAACGTGAAACGTGAAACGCAGGAATGCCGAGGGCTCTTCATCCGAAACCTTTTACATTTTACGTCTCGCCTTTCACGAACGACGACGGCCTTTTAGAGCATCCTGCGTGGCACTCTGCAGTTGTTCAAGACGTGCGAACCCTGTAAAGTTCTGGCGTGTCACTTAGTTTTCCACAGACTCCTAACCATGTCTCTTACTGAGTCGATCAAGGCCGAAGCTCGATCCCTAGGTTTCGATGCCGTCGGCATCAGCCGAGTCACCGATAGCAGTCAGCCTTCAGCTCTCAGCCATCAGCCAGACGCCTCACTTCCTGACTCTGCACCCCCCTTGCCTCATCACTTGCTCAACCGTCTCACGGAATGGCTCCAGCGAGGCTACCATGGTGCAATGACCTGGATGACTCGCGACCCCTCTCGTCGAAGCGATCCACGACTGGTACTACCAGGATGCCGCTCGATGATCTCGGTCGGGATGAACTACTACACGGACAATCGTGCGAACGAACAGCCCGGAATGGGACGCATCGCCCGTTACGCTTGGGGGAAGGATTACCACAAGGTGATGAGCCAACGACTCGCGCAACTCGAAGCGAAGATCGCAGCCCTGGTGCCAGGCGTCACCACCAAAGCCTACGTCGATACCGGCCCAATCATGGAAAAGGCCTGGGCGCAGCAGGGCGGCCTCGGCTGGATCGGGAAACATTCGAACCTCGTCTCGGCCGACTATGGATCTTGGCTCCTGCTCGGTGAAGTTCTCACAACACTCGATCTGACTCCAGATGAACCGGCCACAGATCTGTGCGGAAGTTGCACGCTCTGTATCCAGGCATGTCCGACCGGCGCCATTGTCGAACCCTATGTCGTCGATGCCCGGCTC
>JAWXBV010000202.1:0-6838 GCA_034440335.1 Nitrospirota bacterium
ATGGAGGATCATTTGGGTGAGGGAGGATGTAAAGCGAACATCCTGCCGCCATGCTTCTGCCAAGGAATAGAACTTCTCGGCGTCACTTAGAGGCCTTCTCGTGACAGGATACCTATAATGCTCTTCGGCCTCGATCCATGGGTCCATAAGCACATCATGTTCAGAGCTCGCTCTAGAAATGGAGGCATAGTCCAGCGCCATGGGGACCGGCACCGTCGCCATACTCATAGAAACAGCTCCTTTGCTTTAGGCGTGATGCTTTTGAAGAAGATATCATTTTTCAGATCGTGAAGGTGCTCCAACGTCTCCCACATCGCATTGTCCTGAACATCGAACACCGCCATGCGAAACACATCAATGTCAAATATCAGTGGGAGCCGATTGCTCGATTCGTCAATAGGTTCCACGGTCTCGGTCACGATCGCAACTGCTTGGGCCTTCGGATCGGGGATGACCAGCCTCATAAAAAAGCTGTCTAACCCCTGTGGCAAATCAGGGGCTATCTCGGGTGTGGTGAGAATGTAGTCCTTGTAATCTCGCATCGGGAGGGGAATTTCGATGCGATTAATGTAACGGAGGGCTACGCGAGTGACAGTTTCGGGTGAAGCGATCCGGACATACTGCTGCCAAAGCTCCTTGGCCTCATCTCGAAGGGATGTCCATTTGTCGTACGGTTTCAGCCGGCTAAAGGTAAAACCGTCCAAACGCGCTTGGACAACTTGCCTGCCGTCAACCGAAGTGAACAAATATCCGTCTGGCCCACCCGTAGCCGATTGGGACACTTCAGGAACTGGGCTTGCCTTAATTTCAACATGTCCGCGCCACGCCAACCGTTCTTGTTTAGATGGGTATTGTTGCTTTATGGCATCATGGAAGGTGGCTAACTTTGCCAAGTCGGTTTGCGCAGGAAGTGTCACCCGAATGTCGAGAAGAGCTTCGGTGATGGGCGCATTCGGAAACCGAGTTGTTTCGACCATGCCTGAATACTAAGTTCTTTCGCTCAGAAAAGGAAGACCCAGCGGCATCTTCAGTTTGAAACCCTGCGCCGAACAACAGGGCCTCACGCTGCTAAGGCCCCATTCAGGTCTTCAATCATCTTGCTCAGCTCATTCCCAAAGAGCTGATGCACTTTCCCGAGCCCACCTTCTTGAGCAAACGGCACGTATTCAAAGTCGTCTGGCTCAACCACAAGGTTCCGGGCGACATGGTCGAGGATCATTTGCGGGTGTAACCGACGACAGAACACAGCCCTTGCAACACCGCTTGTATGGTTTGTGGCGACACTGCGCCGAAGGTTTTGACGATGCTGCTTTCGGAAAGGGTGAACACTTTGTCGAACCTGATCCAACAGGCTTTGGGGAGAGCGCCTTCCACTAAGTCCGTTGCGCCGATTGGCATGGCGTGATTTGGCTGAGCAACTGAGGTGACGGCCAACCCGATGAAGTCGGCGTGTCGATCCGGTGGGGTCAAGACCATGACGGGCCGTTTCTTGGCCGACTGCAGATCCGAGAAGGGAAATGGAATGAGGACAAGGTCGCCTGGCTTACACGCCATTCCAGACCTCATCCTCCTGGTTGTCCCACACATGGCGCATGGCCGGTTCCTGCGCTTGCTTCAACTCTTCAGTAAGCCGGTCTCTCAAACCATGCTTGATTTCAATGTACTCGATGAAATCCAGCACTTCCTGCGCGAGTGTGTCCGGCAGTTTCTGCGCTTCCTTGAAGATTCGCTCGGCTGTCGACATATGTCCTCCGTTTTAGGCCACCAGGGCCATATTCAAGGCGTCCATTATGGTCTGAAGACCCTCTGGAAACAACTGATGTACCTTCCCCAACCCACCCTCTTGCGCAAAGGGCGCGTACTCGAAATCGTCCGGTTCAACGACAAGATTGGCCGCGACATGGTCGCGGATCATTTCCAGCCAGTGGCGCTGTTCATCGGTGAACTTCCGGCCTCTGCTCTCTTGTTCCCCTAGCCAGGCGTTGAAATTGGCATTGACCTTCTCGGGAAATGGCACCAGCTCGTTGTCCTGATGCGTGGCGAACCGGACCAGTGACACGAGGTCCGTGAGGATGCGCTTGCCGCTTGCTCCTTTGACCTTCGACTTCTCCAACGCGGCATAGGCCTGCCAGAGCTGGGATTCATTCCAGAGGTAGGGCGGCTTTTCGATGGCGTTGGCCAGATCCTTGATATCTTCGAACTTCAGCCGCTGTTTGTACGGCTTGCTGTAGAGGACTTGCAAGGCGGTGATCTCGTCCTTGTGCTGTGTGATGAATTGCTCGAACGACTGCACGATGGTGCGGGCTCTGGCTAACGCGTCGGCGCTGAAGCCTGCTTCGATGACTTGGTCCTGGCTGACGTGATCGATAGTGAGTTCGTTCTTCTTTTTGATCTCGACCAGGAGTTCGCGGAACTTCGGATCGTGAAACGGCTTGGCTGCTTCTTGGATCAACTTGGTGGCCACCTGCTGAATCTGCTGATCGGTCGGTTTGCTTGTGCCGAATTGCTGCGCCGCTCGTTCTTCTTGCCGATCTGGATTGACCGCTTCCACGAGACCCCGACTCAGGTCTTTGAGCGTGAGACCGCCACTGACTTTGCTGATGGCCTGTTCATCTTTCTTGGTAATCCGGTGCTCCATGCGGGCGAGCCGTCCGGCAATGCTGGTGAGCACGTCTTCTTCCGTATTCCCCAGGGCCACGGCTTGGAGCAGCTTCTCAAAGGCGACGCTGGGCTTTTTCTCCATCGGTCGCGCGTCGGTCTTGTCTTGCTCGCAGACGCCGACGGCATCGACGATGACGAAGTGGTCTTTGGTCGTGGCATCGGGCGTGACGGCCTTGAGATCATCCGGCTTGATGACGCGAACACCCCGGCCCTTCATCTGTTCGAAGAAGGTGCGGGATTTGACCGCGCGCATGAAGACGACGATTTCGACAGGTTTGATGTCGGTGCCGGTGGCGATCATGTCCACCGTGACGGCGATGCGGGGATGGTAACTGTTGCGAAAGGCCTTGATGAGCTCCTTGGGAGTCACCCCGGTGGTGCGGTAGGTGATCTTCTGGGCGAATTCGTTGCCCTTGCCGAATTCCTCGCGGAGGATTTCGACGATGTTCTCCGCGTGGGCGTCGTCCTTCGCGAAGATGAGGGTCTTGGGTACCTCGGTGCGGCCGGGAAAGATCTCGGTGAAGAGTTTGTCCTTGAAGGCTTTGACGATGGTGCGGATCTGGTCCGGGGCGACCACGTCGCGGTCGAGCTGGTCGGGATCGTAGGCGAATTCGTCGTCAAGCCGCTCCCAACGTTTTGCGCGCGTTTCTCGATTCATCACCTGCACGCTGTATCCGGCATCGACCGTCGAGCCAGCCTGCGTGATAGCGGTGCGGATGCGGTACACGTCGTAGTTGACGTTGACGCCGTCGGCCACGGCCTGCTCGTGGTTGTATTCCATGACGAGGTTCTGATTGAAGAAGCCGAAGGTCTGCTTGTTGGGCGTGGCAGTGAGGCCGATGAGGTGGGCATCGAAGTATTCCAGCACCTGCGCCCAGAGGTTGTAGATGGACCGGTGGCATTCATCGGTGACGATAATGTCGAAGGTTTCAATCGGAATGGCCGGGTTGTAGTCGATGGGCTCAGGTTGTTTGAAGAGTCGTTCGAGGCCGGAGACGGAGACTTCTTCGTCCTCGTCCGACAGTTCCCGCCCCTTGAGCATGGAATACATGCGCTGGATGGTGCTGATGCAGACCCGCGCGGTGGTATCCAGGGTATTGCCCGCTAGCCGCTGAACGATGAACTCTTCAGTGAATTTGAAGTTGTTGTAGGGAGAGACGTATTGCTGGAATTCCTTGAGCGTCTGGTCGCCGAGGTTGCCGCGATCGACGAGGAAGAGCACGCGACGTGCGCCCGCGAACTTGATGAGCCGGTAGATGAAGTTGATGGCGGTGAAGGTCTTGCCGCTGCCGGTGGCCATTTGGATGAGGGCGCGAGGACGATCCTGGACCAGCGATTGTTCAAGATTGTTGATGGCGGTGACTTGTGCAGGCCAGAGGCCTTCTACTTTTAGAGCTGGAAGCTGCTGGAGGCGTTTTCTGAGGGTTGAATATGTGCGGTACGGCTCACGCGTGAGAGCTGCTACATCATCCCTGATCAGAGCCTCCGGCTGTACCCCAGATTGAGTGATCCATTCCGCCAACGTGTCGGGCTTGTGGAATGAAAAGGTATGACGACTTCGGGGTTCCGGATCGAGGCCATTCGTGAATCGAGTTTCGACGCCAGTGCTTTGATAGAGAAATGGGAGCGGACGAACATGTGCCGGTAACTGAGGGGGAAGACCTTCGCTGTATTTCGCTGATTGAATTTCGACCCCAATAAGTGGAAAACCTTCCTTCTTTGCCTCCACAACCCCGGCGGCTTTTCCATCCAGATACAGCAGATAGTCCGCAAAGCCGTGACCGCGTTGGAGTGGAAAGTTTCTGAGCACCACTCCCCTCCCGGCTTGAAGATTTGCGCTCTTGTAGTCCTGAACTCTCCAGCCAGACTGTTCCAGCGCCTGGTCGATGTGCTCGCGCGCTTGATCTTCGGGAGTGGGCATGTGCCGCAGAATACCCCTTTCCCCAAGGGAAATCACCTCGGCTTGCGAGGATGTGAGGCGAGATGTTCAATGCTGAATGGTGAAGTGAGGGGGGCCTGAGGGCGATCTATCGGGTCTTTTGCTGGTCAGATTGGAAACCCATCCAGCGGAACCAAAGAAACAAGACAGACCAGAGAAACCAGATGAACCAGAAAGACGGACTCGGCTTTTAGCTAGGAGGCCACCGATTGCCAGAGTGAGGAAACCCAATTCATGAGGAAGGTCACCCAATCCTCTTCGACTGGTTCGGACGGCTGAATGGGGGGTGACGGCGGCGTCGGGGCTGCAGCCATGGGCTGACTGACAGGTGCGGCTGCCGGCGCCACAGTCGGCTGTAAAACAGGAATGTGTGCTTGAGGAGCAAGGGCTATTTTGGTTGAGTCGTTGATGGGTTCTGCTGGTGATGGAACTGCCGATGCATTCAGTCTCTCTGCCTCATCGTGTTGGGACTTTAGGATTTCAACTGCTGATTGCAGACTGGCCTGCTCTTTGGTCGCACGAGTGACTTCGTGCCGCAGGCTCATCTGTTGGGCCGTCAGTTGCTGGACTGTGCGAGTGAGAGTGCTCAACCGTGTTTGCTTTTCGGCATGCTCGGCCTTCATCTTCTTCGTGGCTTGCTGGAGTGCAGACGAGGCAACCTCCTTTTGCCTTGCGAGGTCAACTTGGCGTTCTTTGTAGACCTTGACTTGTTGGGAAAGCCCCTGCGCTTCTGTTCGGATGCTGGAGAGTTCGGCTTTCGTCGATCCCAGATTCGCGGTCGCGCTATCGTAGGTGCTCCGCGATACACAGGCGCCGGTCGTGAGGGTGGTGAGACACAATATCCCGATTGCTGCGGTGTGAATCTTTTTGGCTCGCCTCATGGTGTTGCCCTCAGAGTGATCATTCAGAAAGCGGCTCATCAATAGACTCCGCTATCTTGTTGTTCGTGCGGCATGGCACGAAAGAGAAATCTCCAGCTTGACCATCAGTATAATTTTTGATGCGAACGTGCAAGTAAAACGCCGAATCCTGCACGGCCCCTCACCAGAACACAGGTCATAACGACACCGCATGGGCAGGGTGCGTTTCGACATGCCGAGGGAGGGCGGGTGAGGAGAGCGACCGTTCAGCTACTTGTTAGCGTGGTAGAGGGTCCGTGAAAACTCACAGCTCCATGAGGTGTCTCACCTGGGCGGCAGTCCCTGTTGCGACGAGGGTCTGGCGTGAGGGAATTGGCATGCGCGACTCCGGCCGTCTCGCGCTGGGGCCCGACAAGGATGTGGATGTGGTGGGCTGAACAGTCAGATTCATAACCCAGTGGATGTGGTAGGGAGTTCGTGGCGCTGAGTTATAACGGGAGAGGGGGTGGCCGATGTCACAGGTCCGTAGCCTGATCAAGGGTCCTAGCATCGAAGTGGTCCTTACGAGAAGACGACGCGGATGCGCAGGCATGGTACATCAAGCCATGGGCGCTGAGGCGGTGATTCTGCCTCGCAGCCACCGCACCAGCCTCGGTCTGCGAGACCATCATGGTCCTCCGTATCAAGACCGCCACCTGGTGGGGCGCGTCTTGAGTCGGCTTCCGTCGTTTACCCGTATGGCCAATCGCGATGACGGACTCGCACGCAATTGCCTGTCCCTGCTTACGCTCGTATGCGCCGAGATCTAGTCGGCATACACAATTGTGAGCAGACCCTATAGCTTTTTGACGAAAGAATCGTAGACGCCGTAGGCCAGAATCAGTCCGATCAAGACGAAATAGATGGTGGAGATTCCGCTATAATCAGGTGGACCATCGCCCATTGGCTCATTCGCCAGCACGTAGGATACCTTGGCCAGCATGACCGTACCCGCCACCGCGATAATCCCTGTACAAATCCTTTTCATCGCTCAATCCTCCCTTCCATCGGATCAAATGGGTAAATGAGGGCAACATAATACTGAAGTTGTAGGGCCTGACGTAATAGCGTGCAAGATAGGGTGTGGGGCTGGGAGGAAAAGCTGAGAGAGTGAAAACGCTGCATGGCGAAGGGCGCGTTCCTGGGGAAGGTGGCTGTCTCGGCAGCTTCAGGTGGGAGGGTGAAGATGCCGCTTGGGTCGGGCGGGTGAGAGGCGCGACTGTCTCAGTGTTCAGCTAGTCCGCATGATTCATGAGCGCTTCTGCTGCAATCGCGGATTCGCTGCTGCGACGCGCCTGCGGCTGGCAGGCTCGCCGTTCGCTCCCTCGACATACTGTTC
>JAWXBV010000203.1:0-4461 GCA_034440335.1 Nitrospirota bacterium
CCGGCTACAACCAGTCCGGTGTGAATCCCAATCCGCATCCCGATCGTCGCGAGACCATCCTGTTGATGTCGGAAGTTGAGCCGATGCATCTGCCCCTCCATGGCGAGAGCACAAGTCACGGCATGCACGGCATCCTGGGCGATCTCTTCCTCTGAGTTCCGTGGGAGTGGCACACCGAAGTTTGCCTTGATCGCATCCCCTGCGTAATCATCAATGACACCTCCATGTTTGATCACCAGCCCTGCCATGACATCCAGATACGCATTGACCCAATCCATCAGAGCCTCAGGGGTCATTTTTTCTGAAGCGGCCGTATACCCCTTAAAGTCGGAGAAAAAAACAGTCGCGACTAATTGTTGGGACCGAGGGCGCCCATTTTGCAGAAACTGCTCGCGCTGTCGCCAGACTGCTTCAGCCACTTCCCCGGAAACGTGCTTGGAAAAGAGGTGCATCAGAAGCGCGCGCTCCTTCCGCTCCCGACTCAACACCCAAATCGTGACGACGGACCCAGAGAGAACCCAAGCAAGAGACGGTGGCACGAGCGGGATCCACCATCCCTGACCAAACGTAACAACCACCATGATGCCAAGGACGCACAGCCCGCCCGCCGAACCCAGTGCAAGCCGCCAGGGAGAACGCGACCACGCGCCAAGTCCGGCGCCTAACACACCCCACAGGATCGTCCACAGCCACTCCTGCGATTCACTGGGCGTGTCGATCGGGCGCCGTCCTTCTAAACCAGCCCCGAGTAATTGGCTGATGATATGGGCGTGGACCGTGACCCCGGGAATCATACGGCCTGTGTCATTCCCGGAACTGAACGGTGTGTGGAACAGATCAGGAACACTCTCGGCCGTGACACCAAAGAGGACAATCTTGTTCCGAATCGCCTCAGCATCGACCTGACCAGTGAGCAAGGCGGTCAATGAGAATGAGCGCGGCAGGCTATGCCCACGGTGAAAATCCACTAATATTTGATACCCGGCGGCGTCAGCGCGGACATATCCACCGTCGTAGGGCCCAAACCGCCGGAGGGTGGTGGGCCCCAGGCGAAGTTGCTCAGGATTTTCAGGGTCTGGCTGCGGGCCAATCTCCTCCTCAGCAAGAAACAGTAGCGCCAGGCGAAGCGCGAAGCCATAGGCTGTTTGGTCTCCGACCTCCTGAAAGAGTAAACCCCGACGAACAATTCCGTCGGAGTCGATGAGAATATCATTGAACGCAACTTGCTCGGTCCCCGCCAGCGCCGGAGGCGGAGGAATACCGGCTACCGTGCCACCGCCGAGCTTCGTCACGGCAATGATCTGGGGATGTTCGACGAGGACCCTGTTCAGGTCTGTGTGACCGGGATCGACAGGAATATCACGATAGATATCCAGCCCGATCGCACGCGGCTGGAACTGCATGAGCCGCGTCAACGCCTCGGCCAGGGTCGCATCGGTAATCGGCCAACGTCCCTGACGTAAAATATCCTGCTCGGTGACCGTAATCAGAACAATGCGAGGATCAGCCCCCTCCGACCCTCGACGGGATTGGATCAGCCAGTCATAGACTGTTAATTCAAGCGGCTCAAGGATCGAGGTGCTCTGGATGCCGAGGACGGAGAGTGCACCCAATATTCCCGCAAGAATGCTGACGGCAACAATCGATTGGCCCAGCTTTAGAAGGGTGCTCACGGCGGAAGCGTAAACTATAGCCAATTATTGAGCAACAAGAATGCCGCCCAGTACGCGGGATGACTGTACTCAGGATTTTCAAGAAATTTGATTTGTGCGCGCTGGAGAGCCATCGCCGTAGAAGCCACGGAATCGTCATGCAGTTGTTGATAAAACTCAGTGACGAGCTGGGAAGAAGCCTGGTCATCGAGAAACCACAGTGAAGCCAACGCGCTGCGTGCCCCTGCTTTAATCGCCACGCCAGCCAAACCGAGCGCGGCCCGGTCATCCCCCGCAGCGGTCTCGCAGGCGCTCAGAGTAATCAGGGCCAGGGGTTCTTCTCGAAAACGAAGCATGCCCACGTACTCTTCCAGCCGGTCCATCGTCATCTTCCCGTCGTAGGCAAGCAAAAAAGTCTCGTTGCTGTCGCTCTGGAACTGCCCATGAGACGCGATATGCATGACCGAGTAGGGATGCGCTTTCAGTTCTTCCTCCACCCGAGACATCATAAATTGTTTGTTCAGAAGGCTGGTACCGCCATACAGTCGATGGATGGTCTCCAGCTCGCGCGAGACATGTGGTAGCGCCGGAAAATCCTGTACAGCCTCGGTGATGCCCACCGAAAGAATTTTGATGCCTTTACGATCCAGTGGCCGAGGATCTGTGAGTGTGACGCCCGGTGTTGTCGCCACCGCATATTTCTTGATGAGAAATTGCGTGCCGTCATGCAGCGCAGCCAATGGGATCGTCCGAAGCGCACCGTCAGGCACAATGACCAGCGTGTCGATTCCGGCATTGGCCCACAGCGGCTCGATTGGTTCGATCAACCACCCGTACAATTTCTTGGCGTGGGAAAGATATTCCCTGGTACTACGTTTCTCTAGGAAGTTCCGAAACGCTCGGATTTCTTCCGTCAATGCCGCAGCACCCACCGGAACGGTCTTTCTCAGCATGCCTGAAGGCAGACTCACCAGAATCTCCAACCGGTCCTGCAGCATGATGGGATAAATCACGGCTGCGGTCTTCGAAACCAGTTCCAGACCCGTGGCGTGGGACCGCGCGGCTTGTACGCAATCATCCTGAAAGTAGTCTTGCAGCTCCGCCACTTTGAACAGTTCAACCGTATCGCGTGCTTCGCGTAATCGGGCCTCGCGATGCTGAGGGTCGTCATCCTGTTCAGAACTCCGAAGCAGAAGATCCGCCAGCTCAAAGTACACGGCTCCAACGGTCTCACGAAAAGAGGCGTCCGGCTGGTCTTCAGCGATAGCGGCGGAGACTTCCGGACGGATGGACTGGACCGCTACGATCGCCTGCCGATATGCGCCAATCGCCTCTTTAGGCCGTTCGAGCGCTTTCAGCAGCCGGCCCGCCTGCCACTGCCACCGGTAGAGCGCTTCGGGCGCGGCCGCTTGCTGCCCCATCAGAATCGCGTGTTGCGTCACATCAAGCGCTTCTGCATACCGACGCTCATCCTCATAGAGCTTCCCCAGGTACCCCCACGCGAAGGAGGAGCCCCGACGGTCGCCAAGTTGATCAGCGGCCCTCGCCGCGTCATGAAGCGCCTGAAACGCCGCGAGCGTGAGGTCTGTGTTCAGCTCAATGAGAGAGGCGCGCAGCTTGGCATACGTCAGCCCAACTGTGATAGACGCGCTGATTTGTTCATGCGAGGGCTCAAGTCCGCGTAAGATGTCGGCAACCTGGTCGAGCCGCTGCTTGCTTTCACGATACTGCTTCAGAGACAACGACACACGGGCAGCGTTGACCAGGCTCGTGGCTGCCAGAAGTTTCACCGGAATCGCTTTCGCCATTTGGAAACTTTCATCGTAAGCAGCCAGCGCGTCAGTAAACTTTCCCTGCGAAGCGGCCAGATTCCCCAGATCGTTCAAGATGGCGGCCGTCAACGCAGCCTGGGGAAGCGCCTTGGCCAACCGGAGGGACTCTTGTAGCGACCGTTCGGCCTCCGCGTGCTGACCGCCAGCCTGATACAGGCTGCCGATCCTCCAAAGAATCCGTAGAGGCAGGAGAGAATCGTCACGGTCCGCTACGAGGGCCTTGGCGTGATCAAGCCGAATCGCCGCCGTCCGATAACGGCCAAGCGACTGATAGGCCTCGGACAGACGGATCAACGCGTCGATCTGCTCCGGGCGCGCGCCAGACCGCTCATAGGCCACTGCTGCTTGTGTCCAGTGCTCGACCGCCTCCTCGAAATCTCCATGCTGATACGCCTGGCTGCCGGCCTCCATCAGCTGATCGACCGACTGTGCCTCCTTTGCATAGAGATCCGCACCAAGTCCTACACAGAGCCACAGGCAAAGACTCATGAGAATATTGTATTTCATGACAGTGCTCCTTATTCGCGCGAGACTGCGAGCGATGCGCGAGCCGAAGTTCTGAGTGCTGAGTTCGAAGTTCCGAAAACCTCGGACTTGTCCCGTCTTTCCTGCTCCTTCCCTAACTCAAAACTCAGAACTTTTTGCTCGTCCCGCCCGTCCTGCCTTTCTTGCAGGATGCTCAAAAAGTTCGTCCAGCAAGGCCGCAGCGAGCGAAGAGGCGAGGCGTACCCTTGCGGTACGTTGAGCCTCTGAGCGATGCGAGAACGATGCTGGCGGACTTTTTCAGCATCCTGTTAGAACGCCTCGACTACCAGCTGCAAGTGCACACCATAATCCTGCAGGTTGGTGTGGCGAGCCTGGGCAGGAGGATTCAGCCGCTGCCCCCAGTACAACTCAAATCGGCTCCCCCGCCAGAAATTCCAGATTGTTCCCACTCCCACGCTCGCCAACCACTCCGGAGAAGGGGTGACTTCAAG
>JAWXBV010000204.1:0-7758 GCA_034440335.1 Nitrospirota bacterium
CATTGGGTGACTCCCTTCGTACTAACAAATACGCCGCCACTCCGCTCCCACCAAGACTATAACGGAGCAGTACTCTGCTTCAATTGCCGTTTATAGGATAATCTGCTGCGTCGGCTGGCCGTCGTCAGCTAACTCCCAATGCCGCGAAGGATACGCATAGGGAGAGTTAAGAATGGGCTTCTCGAAGAAATCGTTATTCATCTCCACCAGATTTTTGCGAGGGGAAAAACGACCTAGCCAGGTGAAGAAGGGAGCACTGGGCTTGGCGTAAAAGAAGGGGCAATCATATGCCGCAGAATACGCTTTTTGGCATGGGAAAGCACCTTAACTTACGGGAGGTTACCGTAGAAATGAAACTGTTCGATAGGCAGGCGTTTTTCGCTAGGCTCGCGGTGGGTTCAGGCAGTTTCTTACGATACCTGTGCCAATAGGTCTAGGACCGCGGCATTCCATCCCACCGGCCCTATTCCAGGCGCACGAATCATGTTAGGCACTTGGATATCGGGGTCATAGGACCCGTCTATTTTCTGGATGAGAATCGGATAATCCACCATCGCGAGCAGGGTGGCGTCGTTGATGCTGTCCCCGATCCCGATCGTTTCGATCCGTTCCGGTTGTTCCCTCCTGCGTTGCTGACGATGATAGCAGCGCAGGAGCACGGAGGCGGCCGCCCCTTTATCGTTTTTTCCCGTCAGATGAAATAACCGTCCCCCTTTTGTCCAGCGGAGGCCCCTGGTGACGATTTGGCGGCAGACTTCTTCGATGAGCGTCTGAGGGCCTTGCAGGAGAAAGGGCTCGTCGTATTCCCGTTGCTTGGCCAGCATAGCGTCGGCATGTGGGAGCCCGGTCACTTCCATGATGGCTTCGACCGACAGGTCGCCAAAGCCATGCAGCGGCGTTTCAACCGCCTCTTCGATTTGCTTCAGTACCTCTTGTAGCATGTGATAGGGAAGGCCGAATTCGATGACCTGGTAGGGAGACCTGGTTCGCACGCGCTCCAAGGGGAAGTCGAAGAGGCCATGCGGGACAAAGACCGCACCGCCGTTTTCAACAATGAAGGGATCCTGGATGTCGAGGCGTTGTCGCAGCGGTTCCATTTCGGCGCGTGTTTTACTCGACACCAGAATGAGGGGGATACCTTGCTCGCGGAGCGCAGTAAGGGCTGGTGTGGCTGCCTCGTAGGAATAGGTCATGCCGTCCAAGAGCGAGCCGGTCAAGTCTGTGAAGACGATCAAATTGGGCATGGTCTTGCGGCGTTACCAGTGATGGAGGTCATCGCCCGTGCTGGATTTGGATCGGCCCATCAGCCGTCGTTGCAAGAACTCTTTCGCAGTATCGGCTGCACCGAGTCCGAATGCGATCGCTCCGGCCAGCACGATTCCTCCCCACGTAATGCCGAATCCTACGACGACGATATGTTGGGCAATACCGAGTTGCTCCAGCGCCATGGCACCCGCGAGGACTTGTATCCCCCAGCGAGAACAGGCTGCGATGAGTCGAGCCGGTGGCAGTCCGGCGTTGACGGCGGCAATCAGGACGGCCTGAGAGACAAAGTTCGAGAGAAAGTACCCGGCCAGGAGAATCACCGCTGCGGTGACCAGATGGGGTACATAGGCCAGTAGTGACTGGGCGAACTGGTTGATCGGGGTCAGGTTCAGCGCGCCTAACGCCGCGATGGAGGCCAGCATAATCACCGTCCAATAGATGCTCCGGCCGATGATGCGTGAGGGGTCCGTCTTGACTCCTCCCCGTAGGAGTGCCGCATTCATTCCCAGGCGATCACAGAAATGGTCGAATCCGATCATGCGAAACAGCCGTTCAGCGAAGGAACCGAACCCCCACGCAGTGAACAGGCCACCGAGCAGAATAATGCCCATGGCGAGCACATTGGGCAGCACGGTCAATACCTGATGCCCGAGCAGCGCCAGCGGTCTCAGCAGCGCCTGGTTCACGAACTCATTCATAGTCACCTCCTGTGTCGGTGGACGTGTGGTGCAACAGAGTCGGTGCGACCGGCTGCAGCACCGGCGGTTGCCAACGTTCAACCAGATAGGGTTTCATGTGTTCGAATGTGTGGCACAACGCTTCAATCTTCCGGTCTGCCTCTGCGGACGTCAGGCCTTGGGTCGCATGGATGAACGAGGCAGTTCGGCCTACGTACAGGGGGATGAGGGCTTTGAGGAGGTGATCACGCCGTATGATTCGCGTGCGGTGTGCGATGGCCGCATCGTAGACGATCTGAACCCGCAATTCATCGGAGATATGACATTCGGCGAGGGACGTTCCCTGGAGATCACACAACTGAGTGAACCTGTCGTCGGCCAGGATCTGTCGCCAAATGGGTTCCAGATCGGTGAGCCCCTGTCGATCGTGTGACACCATCTGCTCCACATTGACATGGACCGGTTCGACTCCGACCTCGTTGGGAAATCCAAAGAGTGAAACCGGCTGCGATCCCTCCTGCCTCGACCAGAGGCCTTCATGCTGTTCCAGTAAGGCAACGAGCGCTTCCATCACTTGCGTCAGTATGGCCGGCAGGTCGGCGGCAGGATCCTTTGGATTATGGATTGTTGCCCCGAGAAAGCTTTGGCAGACCCGTGCGCCGCCGGCCATGGCCTCCGTCGTCATCCAGATAGGAATGTCGAAACGCGCGACTTCTGTTTCCCAGACCTGGTGGTTGAGATCGTGTGTCGCGAGCGGTGTGCGATGGGTGCTCATGACGGAATGGCTGCCGGTTCAGACGTGGAGGCCCAGGCGTGATCCAAAGAGATGACGATTTCATTGAGGCAAGACACGGTTGTGAGGGCCTCCACGACGGCTTCCAAAGCCGGCCGTCCCAATCCTGCATAAAGGGAGGGAAGGATCAGGGCGACCGGATTGATGCGCCCGTAACGCACCAACTTTTGCTCCAGTCGGTTAACGCTCGGTTGTCCGAGGCGGTGAAGCACGGTGACGACACCATATTGGTAGAAATCTGACATGGGAGCCTCCAATCGGCGAGGTACCTCATACTCTGCTGAAGGATGATGAGTGATCACTCTTGAAACTGTGCGACGTATTCATTCTGGATGGCAGCATCGCACGCGTATATTACAACAGTTGAGCAGGTGATGTGCCACTAGATAATGTTCCAGCCGGTGGATGTTTCGAGAGCGAACCAGCGGGTGAGGTGTAGAGGATGGTGGGGAAACCCTACCCGTCCAGCAGTCTCATGTGGCCACCCTGGACGTGAGCCTGTCGGTTGCAATGTGGCCCTGTCTGCTGCCAAGAAGCAGGGGTTGTCGACGGGTATTGAGCTGTTTGGGATCGAGCGATGCGGGTTTATCCGTAAGCTATGAACCTCGTCACGAAAACCCGGTGACATTCTGTACAAGGTCACAGGTACCGTCAATCGTTCATGCCTCTCCGTTGATGGGCTGTTCGGACAACGCCAGGGCCTCGGAAGAATCGGACGACAGGGGGGCGGCCGCATGGCTGCGGACACCATTTCACGATCCACTGCCACGACCACCACAAGACTTCGTCAACCTGTCATGGTAAGGCGGCTCAAGTCGGTAGGGCGCATCGTGCGCAAGGGCTCACGCGCGAGACGGGCTTGAGCGACGTCATCCTGTCGGTGTCCCACGCAGCGGTCACGCGCCTGTTCTCTGATAGCGAGGACCATGAGGATTGCCGGCTCGCCTCGCATCCGCTGAGCGCCATCAAGAGGATCAGCGTGCGAGCCAGCTGCCACGATTCCGATCAAATCTACCTCGTTGTCTGGCATGTGCTAAATGGGAATGATGAAGGAGCGAGCAAACAGTGGACCATGCTACCGTGAAGAATGCCTGCCAGGAGGGATGCGCAGGATAGTCAAATTGATAGATGTGTAGATGGCGACGTGAGGCGCGCCGGCGGACGGAGCATTTGCGAGAACAGGTGATTGCAGCGTCCGGAAGAGATCAGGGGGAATGCATGGTGAGATGTGGCCGTCCGACTGCCGGAGACACGTGGTTTCGCGCAGCAACAGGTTGTCCATTGTGATGGAGGTCAGTCGAGGCCGTATTGCTGAAGCTTGCGGAGGAGCGTCTTGCGGTGGATGCCAAGGATTGCGGCTGCCTCGCCGTGGTCCTGATGGTGGGCCTCCAGTACGCGCAGAATATAATTCTTTTCCATATTCTGAAGGGTGTCCCATCCACGAGCCCGCGCCTGGTCTTGAACGGGCGCGGTCCGAATCGTCTCTGGAAGATCTTCTGGGGTAATGATGGGGTAGGGGGTCAAAGCAATGGCCCGTTCGATCACATGTTCGAGCTCGCGGACGTTGCCGGGCCATGCATAGCGTGTCAGGAAAGGAATGGTGTCCGGCGAGAGGCCGGTCACCGGCCTCTCCTTGGTTCGGCCAAATTTATCGACGAAGTATCGGCTCAGAAGGGGAATGTCTTCAACCCGATCGCGCAACGGAGGAAGGATAATGGTGATGACTTCCAGCCGATAAAAAAGATCCTCTCGAAAGGTCCCAGCCTCAACAAGCGGCTTCAAAGCCTTTTTCGACGCGGCGATGATTCTGACGTCGATGGCACGAGCTGTTTCGCTCCCGACACGCCGGATCTCGCGCTCCTGTATCGATCGGAGCAACTTACTCTGCATCATCGGCGAGAGGTCTGCGATCTCGTCCAGAAAACAGGTGCCGAGATGCGCCTGTTCCAGGAGCCCCTTCTTGATGGCGACGGCTCCGGTAAACGCGCCTCGCTCATGGCCAAAGAGCTCAGATTCGAGGAGCGTTTCGGCCAACGAACCAGTATCGATCGCGACGAACGGCCCACCGCTTCTGCCGCTGTTGGCATGGATGGCGCGGGCGATCAGCTCCTTTCCGGTCCCACTTTCTCCCTGGATGAGCACGGTGCTGTCCGTCTCCGCGACTCGCGCAATCATTTTATACACCGCGACCATTCCGCCACTGCTGCCCACGAGGTTCTCGAATCCGTATCGCTCACGCAACTGACCGCGTAACGAACGATTTTCTCGTACCAACCTCGTATGTTCGAGCGCCCGACGGACTACCAACCGAATGTCCTCCACGACAAACGGCTTACTGAGATAATCGAAGGCCCCAGCCTTGATCGCATCCACGGCAGTTTTAAGCGATCCGTAGGCGGTCAACAAGACCACCGGAATATCCGGCTCCTGCTTACGCACGACGGCCAGTAAGGCCAACCCGTCCATCCCCGGCATATGAATGTCGGTGATGACCAGTTCAGGCTGCCATTCGCCGAGTCGCCGCAGCGCGGTCTCCGCGTCCTCGGCGGTCTCGACTTCGTATCCCTCCTTGGCGATGATCTCCCGCAACAAGGCCAGCGTCTCAGCATCGTCGTCTACCACCATGACTCGAGAGGGTCGTAGCATCAGCGCGCCCCTCCATCGGCTGGGATCTCGACGGTGAACCGCGATCCCTTTTGTAACTCGCTCTCGACTTTGATGTCCCCTCCGTGTGCCCTCACAGTTTCCATTGCGCTTGCCAGACCCAGTCCCGTGCCACGCCCAGCCCGCTTTGTGGTAAAGAACGGCTGAAAGATTTGGACGAGCTGCGCGGCATTCATCCCGCAGCCTGTGTCGATCAATTCCACGGCGACCCACTCGCGAGGAACCGGCTGTTCGTGCGCAGCATAGGGAGAGACCCGCACGACCAGCGTGCCTCCGTCCGGCATCGCGTCGAGTGCGTTTTCGATCAAACTGTGAAACACCTCATGGAGTTGCTGAGAATCGGCCTCGACTTTTTGTATCTGATGACTCCACTCAGCGGCCAGCATAATCTTTTGGCGATCGAATTCCGGCTGGAAGAGTGCGAGACATTCCGCGACACAGGCATTCAGATCGATCGGAGATCGTACCGGATCCGGTCTCCGGGCATACAGGAGGAGGTCTTGGATAATTTTGGACGTGCGTTCGATCTGCGCTTCCACCGTCTGCAATCGTCGCCGAGACGGTGTACTCAGCGTCTGATCCTCCGCCAGGAGCTGAATATGGCCGGACAGAGCCGTCAAGGGCGTACCGATTTTATGCGCGACGGTTGCGGCGACCTGCCCGATGGCCGAGAGGCGTTGGGCCCGCGCCGCATCGCGCTGTGCCGCTGAGAGCAATTCATTCGTCTGGGCCAGCACGCGATTCTTTTCCAACACTTCGGCCGTCGCCTCAATGACCTTCTGCTGAAGGCTGTCGTTCATCTCCCGCAGGGATTCTGTCAATTGCGCATTGTCCTGAGTGGCGTCCCGGATCTTTCTCACCATGTCATTGAATGTGCCGGCGAGTTCTCCGAGTTCATCCTGTTCTTCGACAGGTATGACCGAGGTCATGGTTCCCTGGGAAACCGATTCGACGGCGGTGAGCAGTCGTTTGACAGGGCGATGCACCTTAAAGTACAGGAACAGATTGATCGCCACCACGATCGCCAACCCAGTCTGCAATCGTCTCGTTCTGGAGGCTTGATGGATTGACTCCAACGCCTCATCCATTTGTCGGGTAGAGAACTCAGCGTAGGTTGCACCCACCACGACATCCTTCAAGACGATTGGGGCAGCCAGAAAGACGCGATGGGTATTCTTCCGATCCGCATAATCGATCAGCGGCTGCCGTGCTTCGCGCACTCGTTTAATAAGGTCAAACGCCCTCTCTTGACGCGGGTGCGAGAGGAGAAGCAACTCCGTGGGGCCGGCGCTTGTGATCGGGAGAGGACCCTCTCTCGAGTCGGCTGGGAATTCATACATGACGATGTTGAGAAGATCCGGCAGATTGGCAAAGATCTTCTCCAGCTCTTTGGTTTGCGCCTCGCGATTCGACAGCTGGGCCAAACTGGTCACGTTCTGGTCGACAGAATGTCCGACGGCCAGCGCCGCGGCACGGACATTCTCTTCCACTGTGTGCTGGATTGAGCGGGCCTCGAGCCAGTCCGTCGCGCCGGCAGAGACGCCGACGATGACGATGATGATCAGCGTGACCTTGACTTGAAGGCTCAGTCGGTGCCACCAGTTCAGCATAGGCCCATGGTAGTCCCTCAGGTTTCCCTGTTCAATCGAAATTCGACACAAGATGTCTGCAGCGGGACAAGTTGTCTCTTCATGTGGTGAAGAATACGCGACGCGACATGGTCTTCAGTTCCGATCATCGTGATTAACCATCTGATTTTCCAAGGCCTTGCGAGGGCAAGCGGCATGGGAGCATTGTTGGCATCAGGCTTGCTCACTCGCCATGACAGGACCGGTGGACATCAGGAGTAACGTGTCGTGACTGAACGAGTTCTAGTGATCGAGGCCGATGTCGTGTTGGGTGCTGTCGTCGTAGAAGTGCTACAGCACCGCGGGTATGAGGTGACCTTCGTCAGGACATTAATAGACGAAATCGAGCGCATCGGTTCTGTGAGCGCCGTGATTCTGGATATTGACACGACCGCTGCAGAGAGAGAGCTCGCGTGGCTCAACCTCTTGCAGCCTTGCCACGAATCGCTGCCGATCGTGTTGATGGGTGTGCAGGTATCCGAAGACCTGGCACAACGTCTGAGATCCCAGTCCGTTCGCCTGCAGAGTAAGAATTTGGTCTGGGTGCAGAAGCCATTTCGAAATGAAGAATTGCTCACCGCCGTTCGACAGGCGCAAGAGGGTTGTCTATCGGGACAGGCCACCGGAACCTAGCCCGCATTATTCATGAGCGCTTCTGCTACAAGCGTGGATACGCGGCTGCGACGGGCAGTCTCACCGCTCACCCCTTCGACATACTGCACGAGTATGC
>JAWXBV010000205.1:0-15036 GCA_034440335.1 Nitrospirota bacterium
AGGCCGCAGCGAGCGAAGAGGCGAGGCGTACGCTTCGGTACGTTGAGCCTCTGAGCGATGCGAGAACGCCGCTGGCGGACTTTTTCAGCATCCTGCTAGACAGGTTTACACAAATTCCGTAGAGGAACAACAACGCGGATATCTCTGACTTGCCACTCCAATGGAAACCGCCTACTCTTGAAATGACGCTCCCCCGCAGCAGCCTTCTCCGCCAAAGTAGCCATTTGGGCGACGAAGGCCTGAGCTACGGGGTATGCGCGAGGGAGAATCAGAGCGTCTGGTGTGTGCCGTCGCAGAACGGCGGGGTCTTCGTCTGCTTGCACATGCACAAGGCCACTTCTTTCGTTTCATCTACGATAAACTCGACCGGCTCGAACCCGGCTCCTGTATGGGACCCGTCACAGAATGGCTGGTCCCTTGAGCGTCCACATAAACACCAATAGTAGGTTCCCGCTTCCAACGTCAGTACTTCAGGCTGCTTGGCTGCAATACGTGGTTTCTCCATGAATAGTCCTCCTTGTTAGATTACAGCTGTAATGGCTTGATGGGCGACACGACAGCCGCCGGATTATTTTTCCACAACGCCTCGTCTGCGTCTACATAGAGCTCCACTTCGTTGCCGTCAGGATCGCGAATGTACAGGCTCTGGCTTACGGTATGGTCGCTCATACCGTCGATCTGAACCCCGGCCTGTTCCAACTCTTTCTTGGCCGAACGAAGCTCGTCGAGACTATCTCCTACTTTAATCCCGATATGATAGAGCCCTCGACGCCTTCCCTCAAGTGGTCCAGGAGCATCACCGACTTGAATCAGCAAGAGCTCGTGGTGGGTCCGTCCGGATGTCAGAGCCGCTGCAGCGCCGTTGAAGATCCGGCCCACTTCCTGGAACCCGAGCAGGTCACGGTAAAACACCAGCGATCGTTCAAGGTCCTTCACATAGAAAACGACATGGCCGAGGTAGTGGGCTTTCATTGAATTCACTCCTTCCCCGTATCCAAAGGGACGATCTTTCTCCCGTTCTTTGTGCGGTCACTTGAGCAGCGTTCTGACAGCCGCGTGCGCCAACACCACATCGGGCTCTCGTTGCAGCGCGTCGTGATATTGTTTGCCGAACCCCTCCCCCTCTTCTGTCGGCGTCAGGAGTGTTCGGATCGACGCGACAAGGGTGGCAGTATCCGAGCCGTCTGGTAATTCATCTGCCTCACCGAGTTCATCAAGCTTGGCCATCACTTGAGACAGCGGACGAAGCCAGGCAAACCACGCATCCCCCAGCACCAGCTGCAAAAATGCGCCATTGGAGGGGATACGCCCATGCACACGCTCATAGGACACTCGTTCGTCATCCAGCAAGGCCTTGTGTAAACGAAGCAGCGCTTGAAAAAGATTGTCCCGGTGCGCGGCTCTGTGTCCTGGCTCCGGCATGATCCGATCTCCCTAAAGCTCACGCGACCGTTACCCAGTCGGCTAACTATCGAGCTGATGCGCCTTGCGTCCGCCACGGGCAAGCGGATGTTCTGGAAGTTGACCACCGACCATGAGCCTCGCCATGTCAGCAGCGCGTGTAACGAGTTCCTGTGCCCCTTCACGTAGCTCTCGGCTATTCTGTACCTCGCTGACATTCCGTTCCATGTCTTCGGCACTCCAGCCTCGTGAATGGGCGATGAACGGGAACCGCGGGAACTGGCAGCCAACTTCGGCGAAAAAGGTCATGAGTTGTCCGGCCACCCCCTGCACGTTGTCTTGCCCGCCCATAATGATAAACGCTGCCACCTTGTTCTTGAGCAAATGTTTATTCGCGATGGTCTCCTGATTTTGGATGCAGTTCATCCGCTCGACCATCTTGTAGTAGAGACTACTCGCGTTGCCCCAACGGATCGGGGTTGAAATCAGAATGACATCGGCCCAATGCACGATGGCTTCGTACACGCGATCGAGCTGATCGGTCGGGTCCATCTGCGTGATCGAGCAGGGCCAGGTACAGGCCTGCGCCGATTTGGAATAGAAACCTTCGCAAGGACGAAAGTTCAGCTCGCGGAGCTTGATGCATTGCGTCTCCAGTTTGAGCGTGCTGTTGGCATGGTCCAGCGCTACCTCCAGCATCGCATCGGAGGTGCTGTACCGTGGATGTTCCGTGGTCATCGCCGTCGTCGAGATTCCCACCACTCGGATCGGACCTGCCTGGCGCGACACCGGACGTGCAAGCGGATGGGGTGTATGCGACTGCTTCTTCCGTTTCGTGGCGGACGACAGATCGATATAGAGCCGGCCGTTCTCAGTCTTGCTCGCATAGGCCGGAACCTGATCTTGTTCGTACCCCGATTCTCCTTGACCAGTCTTGTGATGGAACTTCCAGTAGTGCCAGGGACAAACAACATAGTCTCCGTCGAGGGTGCCTTCACCCAACGGACCACCGACATGATTACAAACCCCTGAGATCGCGGCAAACGAACCATCTTTGTACGTCAGCGCGATTGTCGTCTTTCCGAAGGAGACTTCTTGCAAGGGCTTCTGCTTCAACTCTTCGACGCTTCCAACGTCCGTCCATTGTGTATCCGGCATAACAGGCTCCCTTTAGGATGAAGTCACGATGCCTTACTTGCCCGCACCGGTATCGTAGTAAAACCGCTCGTGGACGATCTTGCCGTTCTTCCACTTGGCCACGACGACCTGCTCCATGTGAACAGGCTGGCCGCTGGTAGCAATGAAGTCCAAATTGCATTCGTAGAAGGTCACGTTGTCGCCGACGCCTGAGGCTGTGACGTTAAACCCTTTCCATTCTTTGACACCGCTCATGAACTGCTTTTCTCGCTCGATGTTGGCGGCCAGTCCCTTTGTGGGTGGATTGGCATTATCTTGCATCACGGTGTCTATCTCGTAGAACTCACTCATGGCCTCAATGATCTTGCCTTGACGGATGTAGCCAAACAGATCGTTCAGCCGCTGTTGTAGATTGGTAGTGCTCATGATTTCTTCTCCTTGTTCGATTTGCAGGTGAATGTAATCCCGGCTTTCTGCACTTCTTGATAGGGAAGGAGCCAAACCAGCGACTCGTCGCTGAGATCGCCGACCTGAATGCGGTTGCCCCAGGGATCGCGGAAATCGCAGCGGAAATTCGGCTGCATTGTGAGTTTGTACTTCTTGGTGAGCTTCTTCCGCACTTCCTTGATCTGTTGTGCATCTCGAACCATCAAGCCAAAATGTTTCACGCGATCAGGCTGCAATGTATCCACTTCGAAGATCGCCATAAACTGGTGCTCACCGAGCTTGCACCAAGCCGCGCCTTCACCGCCGCGGAGCATCTTCAGCCCGAACACGTCCGAGTAGAACTTCACCGCTTTCTTGGCGTCTGTGACCTCGATCACAATATGGTTACAGCCGTAGACTTGAACTGCCATTATGCCCCTTCCTTTCTAGCAGGGTGCTGAAAAAGTCCGCCAGGGCGTTCTCGCCTCGAAAGCATCCTCAACGTAGCCAGGGGCTACGCCTCCGGTGCTTTCATCGGCTGCGGCCTTGCTGGACGGCCTTTTTGAGCATCCCGCGGCTCTGTTGATTCGGCACCAATAGAAAATATTCCACCAGTGTATTGCCTGAAACTGAGTTCCTCCGTAGCCTGTTAGTGCTGCTTACCGGCCTGCCCAATAGCGGACACAAAGATGTCGGAAGGCTGCGCGCCGGAGATCGCAACCGTGCCGTTGATGACGAAATATGGGACCCCGCTGATGCCAAGTCGATGACCGACTGCTTCTTCCATTTTTACCTCAGTCACCCCTTTGTCGCTCGCCAGAAACTCTTCTGTTTCTGTCCTATCCAGTCCGGCTTCGACAGCGACGTGCGCAAGGGTCTTCAGGTCCCCGATGTTCTTGCCTTCGAGAAAATACGCACGAAAGAGAGCCTCCACTACTTCGTCCTGTTTCCCCTGCTGTGCTGCATGCCAGACCAGTCGATGGGCCGAAAATGTATTTGGCGTCCGCTGAATTTTCTCAAACGCAAATGGAATCTGCTCTTCCTCTCCGGCAGCAAGGAGTTGCTCCTTCATCTGGCCAAAGGCCTCCAAGCTCCCAAACTTGGCTTTCAGATAGGCGAACCGATCCATTCCATCGAGTGGCATCGTCGGATTCAATTGGAACGGGCCCCACGTCACATGTATGTCGCCACCAACCGAGGTCAATGCCCGTTCGAGCCGTCGCTTCCCGACGTAACACCACGGGCAGACGATGTCGGAGTAGATGTCGATCTGCATCATAGATTCCTTAGATTGTTTCTCCAAGCTTGCTCGTTACCTTCTTTCAAGAGGTGGCCTGGCTTGGTCCCCAACTGCGCACGTCGAACGACCACTGCTTCATCGTGGGGGTTCCGTGAGCACGGGGGACCAACCAGGCCACCCCCCCCTGTTGGCGGACTTTTTCAGCATCATGCTAAATGCCCCATCTTGCCGCCGTTATAATCGTTCACAGCCTCAACCAACTCCGCTTTGGTATTCATGACGAAGGGGCCATAACGCGCGATCGGTTCATCGATCGGCTCACCGGCCATCACCAAGAGCCTGCTGTCTTCGTGAGCAGCGACTGCTACCTGAGAACCGTTCTTCGTACAGACAATCAATTCAGCCTCCCCAGCCGTTTGCGACCCGTTGACGGAGGCGCGGCCTTGCAAAACAAGGAGAGACGCATTATGTCCCTCGGACAACCTGAGAGACGCGCTGGTTCCAGCCTTTAGTTGGAGATCATAGAGTTCGACCGGGGTGACGGTGCGAGCGGGACCCCTGTGTCCATGAAACGATCCGGCAATCACCCGTAATCGACCAGCCCCGCCGTCAAGATCGATAGCAGGGATGTCGGCGTTGAGAATCGTCTGATACCCGGGCGCCGACATTTTTGAGGTGCGCGGAAGATTCACCCACAACTGAATGGCGTGAAGCGTGCCGCCATGTTTTGCAAATTCCTTCTCGTGCAATTCCTCGTGCACGATACCGGATGCCGCCGTCATCCATTGAACATCGCCTGGGCCGATCACCCCGGCGTTCCCAGCTGAATCACGATGGGCCACGACGCCTTCATAGACAAGGGTGACCGTTTCAAAGCCGCGATGCGGATGTTCTCCCACGCCACGAGGATGATCCGTCGGCTCGAAGTACTGCGGCCCCGCATAGTCCAACATGAGAAAGGGGCTGACTTCACGGTGGAGGTCGTTGCTCGGAAAGAGATTCCGAACGGGAAACCCATCGCCCACCATATGCCGTGAGCCTGGCTGATAGATTCCCACGATGTCTTTTGTTGCCGCGGTCTCGATTGTCTCATGATGGCTCATTGGATCCTCCTTCCCTTCGTCTCAAACCCCGCGATGCGAACGTTGGGCTTACAGCCGCTTCTCCTCCAGATCGTACACATCAAACCACACATACACCGGGCGATGCTTCGGCACGACCTTGGGAATATATTCTTCGAGGTATTGCTGGGCCTCAAGACTCATCTCGCTGAGCCGCATATCGCGCAGTTTGTTGTTCCATTTCAATACGTCATCCGTATTCTTTACTTGCGAATGGCTGACGATCCACTCCCCGATCTCCTCGTCTGAGACTCCGGTCGCCACGACCTCCTTGAACTGATCGGGCGTGATGCCGGTGAACGAAAACCATTGGCTGGCTAACGAACAGGGCCAGTAATTGTATTCACCGTTCATCCCGAGCAAGAACGCCCGACACTTGTCCACACAGCGAGCCACGATCACATAGCCGCCCAGTTTTTCGCGTGGACTGCGCGGATAGTCTTTCCGAAGATCCTTGGCCAACTTTTTCACCTTGTCGAGATCCGTCTTCATGATCGCGTCCTTTCTCTGTTTCGCCCGATACCTCGGAATTGAATGGTGTCTTCAATTTCTCCGATACTTGAACTGACGTGCGGCTTGGTCGTGGATGACAGAAGGTATTGGCATTTCAGGCGACATGGCTATTCAGTCAGTGCGTGTTCAATTCGGCGGTCGGGTGCCAGCCACATGATTGCGACAAGGACATAGAGGCCGCAGGCGATCCAAGGCTGCGCTAAAGAAAGTGGAATCGCCGCCGCGTACACCGTAAGAGATATTTTGCCCTTCACGTCGCCGCCGATCGATGTTGCCAGAGCTGAGTCTTTCCCATGTCGGGCGATGAGTGTTTTCGTGAGAATAAAATAGGCGGTTCCCGCGCACAGCAATACCGCTCCGTATAGCGCCACCGGCCAGGGCGCAAAATGATTCTCGCCCATCCAGCCGGTGGCGAATGGTATCAATGAAAGCCAGAACAATAGGTGCAGGTTGGCCCACAGAATTGACCCGTTGACGTGCCGCGTCGCATGCATCAGGTGATGATGGTTGTTCCAGTAGATGCCGATGTACACGAAGCTCATGATATAGCTGAGGAAAACTGGAATCAGCGGCTGTAATACCAGAAGCCCGGCTCCGTGCGGCACCTTCATTTCCAACACCATGATGGTAATGATGATGGCGAGTACTCCGTCACTAAACGCTTCCAGACGTACCTTGCCCATCGTCATCCGCCGCTCCCTCCAGACGCTGCGCTGGGCTGAACGAACCGTGGAAAATCCATGTCGGAAGTCGCGCAAAATCGTTTCATATTATGACTCCTTTCGTGACTCTTCGTTACCCGACAGGAATCAGCGCGCCGTTAATTTGGCTCGCTTCTTTAGATGCGAGAAAGATCAAGGTCTGTGCGATGGATTCAGGCCTGACCCATTATTTACACATTGCGCCAACCCCCTTTCCTTTAGGGCTTCATGTCTTGATTGGTTTCCCAGATGAGAACCTCAGCTCCTGTGCTGGCTTCGGCCGTCAGGCGTCGCGCACCGGCCGCTGCGAGACGAACCGCATCGCCGGAATGGAGCACGCCAGCCCCTTCAAGTTCAGCGCCTCCTTTGGCAATAAAGATATGCACATACGGTGCGTCGGGAACTTGCACCGATTCCCCCGGATTGAGCCGTCCGCCCCAGAGCACGGCCCCCTGCTGCTTGATGGAAATCGCCGCCTCATGACCCCGCCCCGACGCAATGGGGATCAGCCCACCTCGCCCCAGCTCTCTATTGATATCCAACTGCTCATAGCTCGGCTTGATGCGTTCCGTGTCAGGCGGGACCCACATCTGGATGAAGTGCACGTCCTTATCGGGGCTGGGATTCATTTCCGAATGCCAGATGCCGATACCGGCACTCATGCGCTGTGCGAGCCCCGGATAGAGAATCCCCTTGTTGCCTTCCGAATCTTTGTGTTCCAACTCACCGTCCAGCACCCACGTGACGATTTCCATATCCTGATGCGGATGTGTGCGAAATCCGGTACCGGCCTTCACCGTATCGTCGTTGCTCACCAGCAACAGCCCATGATGGGTATTGGTCGGGTCGTAGTGGTTCGAAAAACTGAAGCTGTGCCACGAGTCGAGCCAGCTGATCTGGGTGTGGAAACGCTCATGGGCTCGACGGATATCGATTTTGGTGGGCTGTATCCCGATCGTATTCATAGTTCCGCCTCCTTTCGTAAGTCTTCCGCCCCGTCTCTCGTTTATCTCTCGATTTTCTCCGCAATGAGTCGATCCATCGACCATTTCCCGGCCCCCGTTATCAACAGCGCGAGGCCGATACCGATCACCAAGAGATGATACTCATATCCTTCGCCGGCCTGTTTCCCGAACCAGTTCATGAAGAATCCGTTTTGAAGATGCGAGGTGGTGATGGCGCCAAGCATGATCACGATGAAACTCACCGCCGTGAAGCGCGTCAGCAGCCCGAGCAGCAGCGCCAAACTGCCGAAGGACTCTCCAACGATCACCAAGAAGGCGACAATCCACGGCAAATGCATGGTCTCGGTGAAGAATCCCATGGTTCCGGCGAATCCGAACCCGCCATACCAACCCAACAACTTCTGGGCGCCATGCGGGAACATCACCAATCCCAAGGTGAGACGTAGGGTGAACCCAGCCCAACTTTCATCGGTCTGAAAGAGTGTCTTCATAGCGACCCTCCTCTATGCGAGCATTGCGATTCAACAGCACCTCCATCACAACGATGGTCATCCCCCTCTACGACCCGCACATAGTGTAATAGTTCTAGTTAGTACTATGTCAAGTGTTAAATTCGCCCCGGATAGAAGTTGCCTAGAAACTGTGAGATACATCAGCTGGTCACAGCTGATCAGGGGACAGGCTTGGTTCGATGAGGCATACGATCCGGCTCGTCCTTCGAGGATGGAGACAACGGAGGAATTCCCATGTTTTTTCGGATGGCTAGAGCAGGCTTGTGGTCAAGGACTCCTGATGTGAAACGAGTACGCCCTTGAATAGGAATTATCTGATGATGCCTCTTCTGACCACACGATTGTGTATTTTCGCGCTCTCATCTCTTGCCATGATCGGCACGCTGATCCTTGGGGGCCCTGAATCGAGTTTCGCGCTGGACCCTCTTCCTCGCTCTCCGCGAGTGGGGTCAGCCCAGATTCCTCTTGGCTCATACGAACGCATTCCCATCGGGAAGCTTCTCTCCAATCCGACCAGCTACCACCTGCGAGAAATCAGGATAGCCGGCATCATCCGCACCATTGAGACGCAGGTCATGACGAGGGGTTGCGGGAAGCCCTACGAGCTGACCGTTATCTCATTGGAAGATGAGAGTGGTGTGGTAGATGTCCTTGATCAAGGGGCCTGTGGCAGGAACACCAGCATGCTGCGAGCGCCTATGCTCACCGCCGGCGATCACGTCGATCTGTTAGTCCGAGTTTATGGGGGAACGAAAACAGACGAACCGGGAAATTCACTGGAAGTGTTCGTGCTCTGGATCGACCTGGCTCAAGATTAACCAGCCCACCGCCCTCCTTCCAGGTATGCAACCAGCCTATCCTGTACTGTGCGCGCAACGAGCGAGCACTGCTTGTCTATCTTCTCCCTTGAGGGCGGGCAAGATGGCCTCTCACTGCGCGTGTTATCCCAGCCTCTCATTTCACTTTCAAGGGTAGCCTGGTCGATCCTCGATTGCGCGCGTCGAACGAGCACATTCCTATCGTGCGCGTTCCGCGAGCAGGAGGACGACTAGGCTGCCCTTCCCATCCCTCTGAGACCGCGCGTTGCACAAGCACAGGAGATCATCTAGTCTGCCCTCTCATCCTTCAGATGGCGCGCGCTCCGGGAGCACGGGGCAATCCTGAGTTGCCTCGCTTCACGAAGCCAGCGGGTGGCACCGATCTCAGACCCAGCCGCCCGCAGCGGGGTCCCTACACCGGGCGGGGTGCGAGGACGGCTGGGTTGGATCGGTGACAGGACCCGCGGGCTTCACTTTCTCTCTTTCATCGCCCGTTCCACTTCGCGGCCGGCTTCACGCGTCTTGTCGGATTCCCGGCGGTCATGCTGTTTTTTCCCTTTGGCCAGCCCGAGTTCAACCTTGGCAAAGCCTCGCTTGGAGAAATAAATGCGGAGCGGGATGAGTGTGAGCCCCTGCTGCTGCGTCTTGCCGAGAAGTTTATTGATCTCCTTACGATGGAGGAGCAATTTCCGAGTACGGAGGGGCTCATGATTCATGATGTTGCCGTGGCTGTAGGGACTGATGTGGCAGTGGTGGAGAAAGACCTCGCTGCCTTTCACGCTGGCGTAACTATCTTGGAGATTCACCCGCCCTTCTCGCAAAGATTTCACCTCCGTACCCCGGAGCATGATGCCGGCCTCGAACTTCTCCTCGATGAAGTAGTCGTGGTAGGCCTTGCGGTTCGTGACCACGGCTCTTTCGAAACTGTCCTTCTCTTTCCCCATCAGACGTCACACTTTCACTTCCAGAGGTAGATCGCGCTCAGCCTTCCGCCCCCAACACCCGGCGGTCCTGCCTGTCACCTTTCACCCCTTACCTCTCACGCGTGCTGATTCCCACAGCAGTTGTTGCTATGATGCCGCCATGCGTGGATTCGGTTCCATCGATTCTCTTTCTCACATCCTCGAAGGGGTGGCTCGTCGGCTGGGGCTCGAATCCACGTTGCTCGAAAACCGCTTACGTCGAGACTGGGTCTCTATCGTTGGGGAACCCATCGCGTCGAATACCTGGCCCGACCAGATTCGCTACAAGAAACTCTATCTCCTGGTCCACAACAGCGTCTGGCTGCACCAGCTCACGTTCCTCAAGCCGACACTGATTCAGAAGCTCAGCAGCATCGCAGGCGGGGAACTGATTACCGATATTACGTTGCGCATAGGGGAGATCCCGGTACGGACAGCCCCCCCTGCCACAAGGCCCCCCCTTGATGACGATGTCATGGCCTCTGAGGCCATATTGACTGAGGTGTCGTCCCATGTCTCAGCGATACAAGATCACGATCTCCGTCTGCTCTTTACATCGGTGATATCGAGAAATCTTCGACCTCTATCTCCGCCGGGACAGGGTCCGTCACGAGTCCCTTGAAGAGAATATGCGTGGCATCGGCGACTGCGCCGGCTTTGGGTATCGGGCCGAGACCTCCCTCTTCTTCCTGATCCTGCAACCGATAGTAACCCCGCATCTCCTTCTCATAGTTTTTGACCGTCGACGCGTCCCCGGCCAAATATTTATTGAGCATATCCGGCTCAGCCCACCCATCGTCAGCAAATATATACACCACGACCTTCCTGTACCAACCGGCCGGATCGCCCGGCGTCGTCGGTTGAATCTTCATCTTGGCAAAGTGGTGCGTCAGTCGACCGACCTTGCGAAAACGCTTCACTAACGTTTCAACCCCCAGGTCGGTCGTGTCATGAGGCACATGCGCCGCGACGATGTGGCCGACTTGGGAGCCGACACTATAGGGAGGGATCGTTCGGTCGGGACGGCTCAGGTACATCCCGCCCCAGATCATGGTAAAGGACATGACAACCACACCCAGCGCCAATTTGACGACCGTGTCGAGACGCTTCTTGGGCTTGGATTGTGGAAGGGGCGTTGGAGAAGAATCCTGCTCGTGCATGGAAGGCCTGCGATCAAGGGACAAGGCGTAGATCTCGCGCGTATCCGTTACCCGCCGCCTTCTTCGGGGAGCACCTCGGTGCTTTCCGCCAAACGTGCGACCGCCACGACCCGGTCACCCACTCCCTCAAGATCGAGGATCCGAACCCCCTGGGTGTTCCGGCCGATCTCACGGAACCCATCCACCTTGCACCGAAGTACCTTGCCTTGAGCTGCCATCAACATGATCTCATCCCCGTCTCGGACTTGAAGAAACCCGATGGCGAGCCCATTACGCTCATTGGTCTTCACGCTGATGATGCCCTTCCCCCCACGTCCCTGAACGCGGTACTCGCTGACCGGCGTGCGCTTTCCGTAGCCGCCCTCCGTCACCGTAAGGATCTGAGTGGTGGAGTCAGGGGTCATGGTTTCCATGCCGATCACTTCGTTGCCATCCTCCAGCGTAATACCGCGCACCCCGTGCGCCGTGCGCCCCATCGGGCGGACATCGTCTTCCTTGAAGAGGATGGTAATACCCTTCTTGGTGCCCAAGAGGATTTCCCGCTGGCCATCGGTGAGCTGCACACCGATAAGACGATCCCCTTTATCCAACGACAACGCGATGATGCCCCCCAGGCGGGGATTGCCGTAGGCGGAGAGTTCGGTCTTCTTGATGATGCCCTGTGCGGTCGCCATCACGACGAACCGATCGTCACGAAACTCTTTGACCGGCACGGTCGCCGTGACCTTTTCCTCTCCGGACAGCGCCAGCAGATTCACGAGCGCTTTGCCCTTGGCGGCCCGCCCTGCGTCCGGAATCTCATGCACTTTCAGCCAATAGACCTTCCCCGCGTCGGTGAAAAACAGGAGCGATTCGTGCGTGGTCGCGGTGAACAGCGTCACGACAAAATCCTCGTCCTTGACCCCCATTCCGATTTTGCCCTTGCCGCCTCGCCGCTGCGCCCGGTAGAGGGTGACAGGATTGCGCTTGATGTAACCGGCATGCGAAATGGTGACGACCACTTCTTCGTTGGCGATCATGTCTTCCAGCGTGATCTCCGCCTCTTCTTTCACGATCTTTGTGCGACGGTCGTCCGTATAGGCTTCGCGCACCTCGATGAGTTCCTCTTTGACGATCGCACGAACCAACTCTTCGCTACCCAAGATCGACTTAAGACGTTCGATCTGCTTCAAGACCTCTGTATATTCCTCGATGAGTTTGTTGCGCTCCAATTGCGTGAGTCGCTGAAGTCGCATCTCCAAAATCGCATTCGCCTGGATTTCGGTCAGCGCAAATTCCCGCATCAAGCCGACACGGGCTTCATCGGGCGACGGCGACCGCCGGATCAAGCTGATCACCGCATCCAGGTGATCGAGCGCGATCTTGAGGCCCTCGAGGATATGAGCCCGCTCTTCCGCCTTGCGCAGCTCGAAGGCGGTCCGGCGAACGACGACCTCGCGCCGATGCTCGACAAAGTGATGCAGAATCTGCTTGAGATTCAACACTTCAGGCCGGTTGTTCACCAGCGCGAGCATGATGACCCCGAAGGTCGTCTGAAGCTGCGTGAGCTTATACAGATTGTTCAGCGTGATGAGCGGGATCTCGCCCCGCTTGAGCTCAATGACGACGCGGATGCCGTCCCGATCGGATTCGTCGCGCAGATCGGAAATCCCTTTGATCCGTTCGTCTCGGATCAATTCGGCAATCTTTTCGATCAGCTTGGACTTATTGACCTGATAGGGCAGCTCCGTGACGATCAGCCGTTCGCGATCCGTCCGTTCATCGGTCTCAACCTTCACTTTCGCGCGCAATGTAAGAAGACCCCGCCCACTTTCGTAGGCGGACTTGATGCCGGCCGTGCCATAGATGAATCCAGCCGTCGGAAAGTCGGGACCTGGAATCTTTTTCATCAACTGGGCAATCGTGATGTCCGGATTCTCCAAGAAGAGGAGGAGCCCATCGATCACTTCGCCGACATTGTGGGTGGGAATGTTGGTGGCGTAACCCACCGCAATGCCGCCGGCGCCGTTGACAAGAAGGTTCGGGATTTTCGAGGGGAGCACCAGCGGTTCGACCAGCGACTCGTCGTAGTTCGGCCCGAAATCGACCGTATCCTTATCGATATCGGCGAGCATGTCCTCGGCAACCTTGGTCAGGCGGGCTTCGGTATACCGCATGGCTGCCGGTGGGTCGCCATCGACCGATCCGTAATTGCCCTGACCGTCCACGAGCATATAGCGCATGTTGAAGGGTTGTGCCATCCGAACGAGTGTGTCGTAGATGGCACTGTCCCCATGGGGATGGTAGTTCCCCATAATCTCGCCGACAATCTTGGCGGACTTGCGGTAGACCCGGTTCGACGCCAGGCCCATTTCGTTCATGCCGTGGAGAATACGGCGATGGACCGGCTTGAGACCGTCACGCACGTCGGGGAGCGCCCGGCCCACGATCACGCTCATCGCGTAACTCAGGTACGACGAGCGCATCTCGTCTTCGATGGCGATCTGTCCTAATCTTTCATCAGGCGGCATCTAATTCTCCTCGGGAAAAGAGCGAATGGCTTATAGCCTATAGCTGATGGCAAGAAAGAAACTCCGCATCTGCTATTTGCCATACGCTATCAGCCATAAGCTCTTTGGCAATTTTTAGACGTCTAAGTTGCGCACTTCGAGCGCGTGGGCTTGGATGAAGTTTCGTCTGGGTTCGACCTCGTCGCCCATCAGAATCGTGAAGATCTCGTCGACGCCCGGCACGTCTTCCAGTTTGACCTTCAACAACGTCCGGACTTCTGGATTCATCGTCGTTTCCCAGAGCTGATTCGGGTTCATTTCGCCGAGACCTTTGTACCGCTGGATACTGAGCCCGTGCTTGCCCTTATCGAGGATCGCCTTGACCAACTCAACCGTTGCGGGCTGGAGCTGTTCCTGACCGTCGATTTTGATCTTGTACGGCGCCCGGCCCAAGCCGATCGCCGACGGTGAGAGCTTCTGCAATTCACGGAATTCGGCGGAGCCGACCAGCACATGCGTCACGTCGAAACTATAGGTGGCTCCGTTGGCAAGCAGGCGACAGATAATTTTGTTCGATTGATGTTCCTCGTCTTCGACGATCTCCAACGTCGGGGTGAGCTTCGGATACACCACCGCGAGAGTTTTCTTTACGCTGGCCACAACCTTCTTGAGCGCCGCCTGATCCTTGAGAAGCTCCCGATCGAGTCCCGGTTCATCCACAAACGCCCGCACCATGCCGGCCTCATGCGGTTTCTTATTAAGCCGGCCGAGCAATGTCTCGAAGGCGATCATCTTCTTCAGAATGGGGAGGAGCCGCCGTCCCGTGACATACCCTTGGACTCCCTCCACATACACGTCTACATCCTCAACGGCGATATCGGCCAAGTGCTCGTTCAATGCCAGCTCATCTTTGAGATACCGTTCCGTCTTGCCCTTCTTCACTTTGAAGAGCGGCGGCTGCGCAATATAGATGTAGCCTCGTTCGAGCAGCTCCGGCATCTGCCGGAAGAAGAACGTGAGGAGCAGAGTCCGGATGTGGCTGCCGTCCACGTCGGCGTCCGTCATGAGGATGATCTTATGGTACCGGGCCTTGCTGATGTCGAACGAGTCTTTGTCGGGCTTTTCGCTCTCTTCGCGCTTGCGGCCGATGCCGGTTCCGAGCGCCATGATCAACGTCCTGATCTCGTCGCTGGAGAGCATTTTGTCGAAACGCGCCTTCTCGACGTTGAGGATCTTGCCCTTGAGCGGGAGAATCGCCTGAAACTTGCGATCGCGTCCCTGCTTGGCGGACCCGCCGGCCGAATCGCCCTCGACGATGTAGAGCTCGCTCAAGGCCGGATCTTTCTCCGAACAATCGGCCAGCTTGCCGGGAAGCGAGCCCCCGTCGAGCGCACTCTTGCGCCGGATGAGTTCTTTCGCTTTTCGCGCCGCTTCACGGGCACGAGCCGCATCGATCGATTTTCCGATGACCTTTCTGGCCACCGTCGGGTTTTCTTCGAAATAGGTCCCGAGCGCTTCGTTGACCGCGGACTCGACGATGCCTTTCACCTCACTATTGCCCAGCTTGGCTTTCGTCTGCCCTTCGAACTGA
>JAWXBV010000206.1:0-22260 GCA_034440335.1 Nitrospirota bacterium
CGATGGCGGCGTTTCAAACCCTGCTCGGCATCTCCTGCCAGAAAACCCCGCTGGAACTGCGAAAATTGAAGCGACCGGAGTCAACCAGGTAAGCATTTGCGACAATTGTCGGAGAAACTTGTATTCCTCCTGCTTCTCCAAGAAAGTGAATCGCCCTTGCCAGGATTCTTCCATCTGGACTGGTTAAACATTTCCTGAAAAAGCCTAGTGCTCTTTCCTTTCCAGGATAAATTAGTGCAGCGCCCGCCACAGCTCCTTCTATGTCTGTAACGTTGGGATCTTCAAACGTACTTATTAATTGCGGCACAATGTGCGGAGATATCTCATCTATGAGATCCCCATAGTCCAAGCGTTCGTGGCCACCATGGGCAATCTTTACTCGCCATAAGTAGTACTCATAGCGCAACGGGTATTGGAAAACCCAAAGAGCTATAACCATTAGGCAACATGCGGTGCCCCCAATAACCCTCCAATTCCTTGTGATCATTGTCTTTTCAAGTTCTATTCGAAAACTTATCGACGCACAACAGGAGGAGTACCGTAATAACGGTTTGTAACATTATCGATACTGTTTCTTTTAACTCCCAATTCTGCGTTCTGATAAATAACGTGCCCCCCACCAACAGAAATAGCTGTATGATGCACACCGAGAGATTGATCATACCAAACAACAATATCTCCCGGCTGCACCTGGTCAATTGGTATATACTCCAGCTTGTTTGATGCGAAAGCAGGGTCAGCTAAATCCGAGACGATGGGGTATGTATAACCGTTTTCTCTGAGTACCCTAGGATAACCCGAGTAGTCTGGGTCACCTTCCATAAATGCCCTCGCAACAAACTCATTGCATCTATTCCGCGCCCCAAAGAGGCTACCCAGCCAGAATGATCTATTGAGGTTCTCCTGTTCACGAGCCCATTGGGCTCTATCTGCGCCCGTTAATCCTAAGGGATCATCAAAATTAATGGGATTATTTTCTGAATACGCGTACTTATTTGGCCCCCCTCTTAATCCAATCGGATCTTGGGATATAAACCGCTGTAGCACAGTCGAGTAGTATCTGGCCCGATAATAGGTCAGCCCTGTTCCATCATTCTCTCGTCCCGTGTACTGGAAAGAATTTGCACTGGTCCCGGCGATGGTTGTTTTCCCAAATGGCTCGTACCCATACGTCAAAGATGACGCGCCGATGGTATTCGTCAGCGCCAGCGTAGTGCCTAAAGCATCGGTATGATATTGCTCGTTACCGGTGGACGACTGCCGAATAAACGGCTCATCAATGTTCAGCGAGCGGAGATAATTCGCGCCAACGGCTCCACCTCCGATTTCCGCCGTAACGTCATTTCCATCATAGGCAAACTGGGTACTCACTCCGTTGATCGTCTTGCTCGCCCGACGTCCTAATGGATCATAGGCAAAGGATGCAGCCGTACCACCACTGATGCTGACAAGGCGGTTCCTGGCATCCCAGCTGTAGGTGTTCACACCATCGCTCGTGAGGTTCCCATTCGCATCGTACTGCAACGTAGCTCCGGCAAACGCCGTCTGTTCATTGGCCGCATCATACGTGGCTGCGGCTACGGCAGATGGAAGTAACGAGGCTGTCCCGTTATTCCTGGTCAGACTGGTTCTATTCCCAGCTCCGTCGTACTGATACGTGAGGGCTTCAATGATGCCGCTGGGTCCGATGTGGTTGATGGTGGCCAGCCTCGATGCCACGTCATAGGTATAGCTGGTGCTGGTGCCGTTGGGATACGTGAGGGACGTTCGCCGGTTGACGTTGTCATACCCCAAGCCAACTGCAAGCGCCCCTTGCGCCACTTGGGTTAACCTGCTCGCTGCATCATACCCATAGCTCACCGGCTGTTGACCATTGGCGATCATCTGGGTTCTCCGGCCCAGCACGTCGTACTGGTAGTTCACGCTCCCCTGTCCGGTGACTTCTTGGATCAACCGGTCAAGAGCGTCGTAGGCGAAGTCGATGGTGCCGGCCCCGGTGGCCGTGTCGGATGCTTTAGTCAGTCTCCCGACGGAATCATAGATAAAGGTGGTCGAGGAGTCGGGATAGGTGGCCGTCGTTCGCCGGTTCAGCGCATCGTAGACAAACGTCGTCTGTTGGTTCTTGCGATCGGTGAACTGGCTCAGATTCCCCGCCAAGTCGTACTGATAGGATTCTTGCCTGTTCAGGGCATCTTTTCTCGTGGCCAGTCGATCCATACTGTTATAGGTGTAACTGGTTGTCTGGTTCTTCGCGTCCGTGACCGAGAGCAGATTCCCGTTCGGATCGTAGGTAAAGCGAGTGATGCCTTGTCTCGCATCGGCGATTTCGGTCACACGATTGAGGCCGTCGTAGCGGAACTGAGTCTGGAGTCCGCGCGGATCGGTGAGTGCTGTCAAACGGCTCACCGCATCATAGATTCTCTGTGTGGCATTGCCGAGGGGATCGGTCGTCGTCACCAAGTTGCCGTTGGTGTCGTAGGCAAATGTCGTGGGCGGTTCGGTGGCGATCGGGCCTTGCACGCTGAGCGGCTGCCCGAACGTATTGTAGGCAATCGTGGTCACCTGATTGCGTGGGTCCTTGACCGTGAGGAGATTCCCGTTCGCGGGATCGTAGGTGAACTCGGTGATCTGATTGAGCGCGTCCGTGATTTTCTTCACCCGATTAAACGTCGGCTCATACTCAAACCGCGTGAGTTGGTTCGTTGGGTCGGTGATCTTCGTCACATTCCCTTGCCCATCATACTCGAACTTCGTGATCCGACCCAACGCATCCGTGCTGCTCGCGACCTGATTGGCGGCGGTCAGTTGCGTGCTGCTGGTCTGGCCGAGCGCGTCGGTCGTGCTGACCGGATAGCCGCGGGTGTTGAAACGGCTCGTGGTGGTGTTGCCGCGCGGATCGACCACCGTCATGGCCGTCACCGCCCCGCCGGTGATGGTATAGCCCGCTTGGAGATTGTCCCAGGAATCCACCGTCGGACAGGCGACAAACGGTAGCGTCACGGTCACGACGTTGCCTGTGAGGACCGTGCAGCCCGCGCCACTACTCGTCGCCCCAGTGAGCTGATAACGAAAGCGATATTCGGAGCCGTCGGCTTGGAGTTGCCGCAACACCCGGCCACTGGGGCCGTAGAAGTTCTGGAGATAGGTGATCCCTTTGGCATCGGTGATCTGGGTCAGCCGGTTGTTGCTGTCGTACTCGTACCACGTGGTGCCGCCTTCGGGATCGGTCACTGTGGCGAGGGTGCCCGCGCCCGCGTAGGCATACTGCACCGCTCGACCAATTGGATCCCTGACCTTCGTCACCCGCCCGGCGCCGTCATAGTCCAGGGTGAGTTGGCGGCCATCGGGGCCCGCGATGGCGGTGATGTTGAGGCCGCTCCTCTACCGGACAGGCGGACGGGACACCTATCAGCATTCATCGTCGAAAAGCATACCAATCTTTCTCACCTGGAATTGGTACTAAGCGGCCATCCTTCTGCAATGACTGCCTGGGATTTCTCGTGAATATATATCCCCAATCGTGATCCTTGCCATAGTGCATCGTGACCCAGACTGTTTCTTTATCCTCTCCCAACCTCGCTGAAAAAAGTCTGACGTTTCGACTCAGATGCTGAAGTCGCTCAAGCTGAGCCCTACTTTTGCCGTCTTGTTTTGCCACTACGTCCGTGTACGAAGACACCTTTTCTCCAAGGAACACGATCTGATCTGGGGTTTCATTGTAGCGATTGCCTGCCAGAATACCGGCTACGTTGTCCGTTTGCGCCAGGCTCAATACAAGGTCTCGCACTTCATTCAGCTCTTGACGGATTTGAGGGAAACTCAATACCAACGACTGCAAACGATCTTCGGCATAGTTACATCCCATGCTTGTCAGAAGAAAAGCGGCCAAGCAAATTCCCAGAATGTTGCTACTTGGCACTTTTCGACGGCGGACTTGGTTTATTGCAACGAGCCTTCCAATAGCCTTCATCATAGTCAGCCATTCCTTGAACAACCCAAGGATGTCCATCCTTGCTATCAAACCATGCGCCTGGTGGATATTTCTCCAGGTCAAAACCGTTCTCGAGAATATTGGCAGCACCAGCACCGCCCTGCAACTCATCACTATTGAGCCCGTAGGCTCTGCCAGTCAGTCCATAAAGGTAGTTCCCTGAAGCCACGTACTTTGGATCAATCTGCCCCCTGATCGAACTCCTTGACCGCTTGAGATCCCAATCCCCGCCTGGTCTTACGTGGTAAACCCAGGGATTATCGATCCAATTGTTCCTGTCTGATCCCCACTGTTGTGCTTTCTGTATTGCATCACAAACATCCAAGTTGGGAGGCATTAACGGCGGAGCTAGGCCAAACGGGTCAGTTAGCCTCGCAGGATTGTTGAAGACGTAAGTGTAGAAGTTGACATCGCCCGCATCAAGACGAAGCGGATCTTCGCTCATAAACCTATGCCTTGTTGATGAGTAGTAGCGCGCGCGGTAGTAGGCCAGTCCTAATCCGTCACTTTCACGCCCTGTGAACTGAAACGCATTCCCGCTAGTTCCAGTAGTAGTCGCCTTCCCGAACGGCTCATAGGTGTACGCCGTTGCTGATACCCCCTGTGCATTGCTCAGTGCGAGACTACTCCCCAGCGCATCGGTATGGTAGAACTCATTGCTCGTTCCAGTCTGTCGCACGAACGGCTCATCGATATTCAATGAGTGGAGATAGTTGGCACCCACCGCGCCACCACCAATTTCAGCAACAATGTCGTTCCCATCATAGGCGAATTGGGAATTCACGCTATTGATCGTCTTGCTCGTCCGTCGTCCGAGCGGATCGTAGACGAAATTAGCCGTGGCGCCGCCGCTGATGCCAATCAGCCGATTCCGTGCATCCCATTGATACGTGTTCACGCCGTCACTAGTCAGATTCCCGTTGTTGTCATATGTAAGCGCTGCTCCCGCGAACGCCGTCTGCTCATTGGCCGCATCGTAGGTGGCAGAAGCCACCGCAAATGGAAGCAACGACGCTGTCCCGTTGTTCCTCGTCAGGCTCGTGCGATTTCATGCAGGATCATAGGCATAGGTCAGTGCCTCAAAGATCCCGCTCGGCCCAATGTGATTGATATTCGTCAATCTTGACGCAACATCATAGCCATACGAGGTACTCGTCCCATTCGAGGAATACTGGGGTCAGGCCTGAGTATTGATTTATATACGCTCCACGCGCGCGGATACATAGTGGGCGCGAATGGGGAAATCACGAACTCCCCCTCATCGGATTCCCTCGATGTCATCGCCGCACACGTGATGATTCAATCCTGACTCCCCTATCCATCTTTGGCCTTAGCATCCAAATCCAGTCGCCTCACCTGGGCCACCATACCGCAACAGGCTCGCGGGACACACAGAATTCTCACATGCCGAAGGGGTGAATCTCGCCCGCATGATTCATGAGCACTTCTGCTGCAATCGCCGATCCGCTGCTCTTGCGCGTGAAGCGTCGGTCGTCCGGAAGTGGAGTTTCTAGTTTCAGGTTCCAAGTTTCAAGTTCGACCTCTGAAATTCACCAATGCGACTCACACAACTTGAAACCAGAAACATGAAACGCGAAACACTTACACGAGATACGCCCTTCGACGGGCTCAGGACGTCCCGAGCCTGTCGAGGGACGCTTCACGAGGAACGCGCTTTAGGACGATTTCGTGACGAACGGTCATGAGTCATGCGGGCTAGCCCGCATGACTCATGACCGTTGCTGGAGTCGTCGATCTTCACGCAAGGGGTTCGGGAGCGGGCAATGGAATGGCTTTTCTTTCACCACATGCCGCTCGCTCCTCGGCAGGATTCCGGCAAACGCTCACCACATACCGTCAGGGACCACCTCGGCCAATGCCGCTCATTGCCGCGCTTCGAGACTTATCTTGAGATGCAGGACCGCTTTGGTATGGATCTGACACACGCGGGACTCCGTGACTTTTAAAATTTGACCGATCTCCTTCATCGTCAACTCTTCGTAGTAATACAGGGAAAGCACGAGCCGTTCCTTCTCCGGCAATTGCTTGATGGCCTCGGCTACCCGCTCACGCTCTCGATCGTTGAGGATGATTGCCAGGGCGTCAGGGCTCTGCGTGTCAGCCAGCATATCGAGAATTTTGGGCCCGTCCGGATCCTGCATATTGATGTCGTCCAAGCTGACCAGGACGGCTCCCTGGGACCGCACAAGAAAATCGTCCAGCTCGGCTGGAGACAGCTTCATCTCCGCTGCGACTTCTTCATCTGTCGGGGAACGACCGAGGCAGTTCATCAGTTGAGTCTGGGCGCGTTTCAACAACGAGATCCGCTCGTGAACGGATCGAGGAATCCAATCCATGGAACGAATTTCGTCCAACATGGCGCCCCGAATGCGAAACTCCGCATAGGTCTTAAACTTCGCTTCCCGTTCAGGGTCGTACTTATCCATCGCGTCCATCAATCCGATGATGCCGGCCGACACTAGGTCGTCTGCATCCATGGACGGTGGAAGACGGTAGGCCAGACGATAGGCCATCGCCTTGAGCACATGCGCAAACTCTTTGATGATGAGTTCGCGCTGCGAGTCGGATGCGGGGCTGCTCTGCCGGCTCTTCTGTTGCGTCGCTAAATTGCTCATAGTCAATGTGCCTTATGTGTTCGTATTAAAATGCTTCTGGTTTCTAGGATTGTTTCAAGTTTACTGTTTCTAGTTTCAGGTTCGACCTCTGAGTTTCAGCAATCCGAAATGAGTAACTTGAAACCTTAAACTAGAAACCAGCAACTTCCATCCCGGACGAACGACGCTTCACACGTGCGAGCTAGGACATCGGGATCAGTTGCTGCCACAGAAACTGCACCGTACTCTTCGGCAGCTGAGGATCGGGCCACGCAGCAATCTTTTTCGCCAACTGGACAAAGGCTCGACTTACAGACGATCGTGGGAAACGTTCCGTCACGGCCTTCTGCTCGATGACGGCCATCGGCAGGTAATCGTCGAGGGGGATGAATCCCAGGTAGTCAAGGTTGATGTGCAAAAAACGCTCCGCGGCTGCATCCAGCTTGCGGAATGACTGAGTCGCTTCATGCTGACTTTTCACCATGTTGACCAACACATGAAATCGACGTTCACGGTACTGCCGGCATAACACCTTCATCAGCGCGTAGGCGTCGGTCAGCGACGTCGGCTCCGGTGAGATGACGACGACGGTTTCTTGGGCTGCCGAGGCGAAATAGGTGACGTTGGGCGAGATACCGGCTCCGGTGTCGATCAACAACACCTCCACGGCGTCGGCGATCTCCTCCAACTCAGTCTGTAAGATGAGTTGCTGGGAGTCGGTCAAGGATGTGAGCTGAGAGAGGCCGGAGCCGGCCGGTAACACCTGGATTCCAGCCGGGCCTGGGATGATGATGTCGGACAGGCGGTGCGACCCGCACAGCACGTGCTCTAACGTATAACGAGGCACCAACCCCAACAGGATATCGATATTGCCCAGTCCCAGGTCCGCATCCAAGACCAGCACTCGCTTCCCTAGTCGCGCCAACTCTACTGCCAAGTTGGCCACCACATTGGTTTTCCCCACTCCCCCCTTTCCGCTGGTGACGGCAATCACACGGGTGCCTAGGCGCCCGTGAGCCGTTGCCGGCATCCCTGCCTGCTGTTCATCGACCATGTTCTTCATGCCGAGCCCCCTCCTACGCTGGTTGTGGCGTCGTTCCATTCATGGACTTCGCTGGGTCCTGTCCTATGGATGACGAGAGGCCTGATGGTGTGAACCGGGCTGTGCCCCTGTCGAGCAACAGGTCCGCCAACCGCGCCGCGCTTGCAGGCTCGAAATCTTCCGGAACCCGCCGGCCATTGCTCCAATACGACAACGGCAATGACGTCTGGTACGCCAGCTCGAAGAGATTCCCGTATTCTTCCGTCTCATCCAGCTTGGTAAAGAGCAGGCGAGACGGCGCACAGACGCCGTGCAGCGCCACCGCGCGACGAAGATCCTGCATCCGTGTGGTGGCGGACAGCACCACATGTGTCTCGATCGATCCATGCTGATCGGCGAGTCGACCGAGAGTCAGGATCTGCTCCGTCTCCTGGGAACCGAACCCCGGCGTATCGATCATGATGAGGCTGGCCTGGCGATGACGGCGTATGCCTTCGATCACCTCCCCCGTGGTGTGAGCAGTCTCAAGCGGAACTCCCAGGACATGGGCATATCGGCGAAGGTGTTCGACGGCGGCCATACGGCAGGTATCGAGCGTGATCAAGACCACCGATCTTTTTTTCTCCAGCTTGTAGTGGGCCGCAAGTTTCACGATCGCCGTCGTCTTGCCCGCCCCGCTCGACCCGACAAACATCGCAACTTTGTAATCGTTCGCGGCATCCAGCAAGGGTCCGCTGACTCGAATCTGGCCCAGGAAGAGCGCGTGCAAGGCATCCTGAATCTCGCGATCCGATTGAAGCGACTCCTCGGAGAGACGGCGGCGAAGCGCGAGGCAGAGACTTTCTGCGGTCGAGAGACGCAAGCCCTGCGCAACGAGAAGACGGCAGGCGCGCGCCAATGGCGCCGAAAAACTCGATCCCGCCCTCTGCGATTCATCGGGCGACGAGCCTGGAAGACGCTGCGGAAAATCGAGGGATTCATGCGTGAGATGGTGAACGGCGTCCTGGGAATCCGATTGCGACGCCAAGTTCGACCGGGGGGGAGTTCGGATCTTCGCCTTGCCCGACTCCGACGGTCGATTGGAATGCAGCAAGGCGCTCAACGTGTCCTGAAACGCAGGAGCAGGCTCTCGTCGATTCTCGCCGAAGGGGACAGGATCCGGCTTGGCGCGAAGAGCCGCTCGATGATCGGGAGGGGTCGGGGCCACAGCCGAATCCGTCGCAGCGGTCACCTCCAAGAGGGGTCGCCCGAAGAGCGCGAGCGGTAAGCTCCCCCGCCGCACCCGTTTGGTGGAAAGAATGACGGCGTCCGGCCCCAACTCTTTCTTAATGGCACGGATGGCTTCGTGCATGGTTTCGGCATGAAACACTTTCATCTGCATGGTTCACCTCACGGTCATGGAAGTTCGACATCCAGCCTGATCGTGTCGAGCGATTGCAGCTGCACCATCGCATCGATTTCATTGAGGCCCAGCACCGGAACCGAATGGAGTATCCGGTCGGTCAAACGGCGGATATGCCGGCGCAACGCCGGAGAGCAGAGCAGGACCGGCTGTTGGCCCCGCGCCGCGACTCGTTCCGCCGCCTGTTTGAGCGCCGTCAACAGCCTCTGGGAGGTGCCGGGATCCAAGTTCAACATCCCTCCCTGGGGAAGCGCCGCGACTTGCTCGTTCAACGACCGATCCAGCCGCGGATCCAGCATGATCACGGGCAGGGTGCCGTCCGGAGCTTGATGCTGGCGCGTGATCGTGCGCGATAACGCTTGCCGCGCCATTTCCGTGAGCAGTTCAGGATCTTTCGTCATGGTGGCGCGGTCCGCGATCGCCTCGAGGATGGAACGGAGATCCCGGATCGGAATACCTTCACGCAGCAGGTTCCCCAGAATGCGCACCACCGTTCCTAACGGGAGCAATGTGGGAATCAATTCTTCGACCAATCTAGGATGAACCTTGGCAGTCTCGTCTAGCAGCGCCTGCACTTCTTGGCGGCCCAACAATTCATGTCCATGGCGCTTGATAATCTCGGATAAATGCGTGGCGATGGCCGAGGTGGCATCGACGACGGTATAGCCGGCCAGTTGCGCTTGCTCACGCGCCGACTCCGGCACCCATAATGCGGGCAACCCGAAGGCCGGTTCCTTCGCCGCGACGCCCTGGATGACGCCGCGCTGGGCCGTTCCCGGGTCGATCGCCAGCACGTGCGACGGCAGCACGTCGGATTTCGACAGTTCAACCCCCTTGAGCATGACGGCATACTCGTTGGGGCGTAACTGCAAATTGTCCCGAATATGGATCGGGGGTAGAAGAAAGCCCATCGTCTCGGCAAACTGTTTTCGCAATCCTTTGATACGCTCCAATAGCGCGGTCCCATGGGTGCCCTCAACCAAGCCGATGAGACCGTACCCAACTTGGACTTCCATCAAATCGAACGGCGCGACGTGGGGGGCCGCCTCTTCCGCGGTGGCGGCCGTCGCAGGAAGCGGCGCCGCGGGCGCCTGGTCGCCCTTCTGGGACAATCGGTAGGCCAACCAGGCAGCGGCGGCGCCTAGGCCAAGAAACGCCAGATGGGGCAAGCCGGGAATGAGTCCAAGCGTCAACAAAATCCCCGCCGTCGTCCCTACCGCCTTCGGCGACACCAGGACTTGCCGCATGATATCGGACCCGAGATCGCCGTCGGATGCGGCGCGCGTCACAATGATGCCAGCTGCGGTCGACACGATGAGGGCGGGAATCTGTGCGACAAGGCCTTCCCCCACCGTTAAGAGCGTGTACGTTTCCGCAGCCAAGCCGGGACTCATGCCCTGCTGCAAGACGCCGATCGTCAATCCACCGAGGATATTCACGAACACAATGATGACCGCCGCCACGGCATCTCCCCGAACGAACTTGCTGGCTCCGTCCATCGAACCATAGAAATCGGCCTCTTCTGCAATCTCCTTCCGTCGCCGCCTCGCCTCCGTCTCGTTGATCAGCCCGGCATTCAAATCGGCATCGATACTCATCTGTTTGCCCGGCATCGCGTCCAACGTAAATCGAGCCGCCACTTCGGCCACGCGGCCGGCGCCTTTCGTCACGACGACAAAGTTGATGATGACCAGGATCGCGAAGATGACGAGGCCGACCGTGTAGTTTCCGCCGACGACAAAGGTTCCGAACGCCCGAATCACCTCCCCCGCCGCTCCGGCTCCTTCGTTGCCGTGCAGCAGAATCAGGCGTGTGGAGGCGATATTGAGGGCCAGGCGAAGCAGCGTCACCAGCAAGAGAATGGACGGGAAGACCGAGAAATCGATCGGCTTCCGCACTTGCAAGCCCACGAGCAGGATGATGACCGACACGGTAATATTAAAGGCCAGGAGCAGATCCAAGAGAAACCGGGGAAGCGGCAGAATCATGACCATGATGACCGCCACCACGCCCAGAGAGAGCAGAATGTCCGGGTGCTTGACGATCGACTGTGGCGAAAGAGCTTTGATGTCGAGTGCCATAGGATCGATGCCTTACCGGGGCGCCTGTTCAGGCGTGAAACCCCGCGTGCGATAGACCATTGCCAGAATTTCTGCCACCGCCAGGTAGAGATCGGCGGGAATTTCCTTGCCGATATCCACGAGTTGATAGAGCGTGCGGGCGACAAACTTATTCTCCACGACCGCCACACCGTGCTGCCTGGCCGACTCACGAATCCGTTCCGCCAGGTACCCGGCGCCCTTGGCGACGACGATCGGCGCGCCCAGGCGCGCGGTGTCGTATTTGAGCGCGACGGCCAGGTGCGTCGGGTTGGTCACGACGACGTCGGCCGTCGGCACCGCCGCCATCATTCGCCGATTCATCATCTCCCGCTGGATAGTCCGCACGCGGCTCTTGATCTGCGGGTCGCCTTCCGAACTGCGATGTTCTTGCTTCACCTCGGCATGAGACATGCGCAGCTTGCGTTCCCATTCATACCGCTGATAGGCATAGTCCGCCCCCGCAACGACGACGATCGCGCCGGTGACCCAGGCGGCGACTTTGAACGTCAGCCAACCCATCACGGTGATCAGTCCCCACACGTCATATTCCACAAGTGCCGGGAGACGTCCGATCTCCCCTTGAAGCACGAATATCCCGATGCCGGCGATGATCGAGATTTTCAGCAGCGCTTTGATCAACTCCGAGAGAGATCGGAGCGACACGAGCCGAGAAAATCCCGTGATTGGATTCAACTTCGAGATGTCGAACGGTAACGACGATTTCCACAAGAACCCCGTCTGTGCGAGCGATGCGCCGGCTCCTGCGAGGGCAAGGCCGCCCAGAACCGGAATCAGCAGCAGAATCGTCGCGAGGACGACATCCACGATCAAGGTATGAATCTGATCGATCGTGAGAATCGCCTGAGCCATTTGCTCAAATGACCGGGACAACCTTAAGCGAATCATCTCAATCAGCTGTTGCATGCCTGGGCGCGCGAGGAAAAACATCAGCCCCACCCCTGCGACCTGCATCGCCGCAGTGGTCACATCGCGGCTGACCGCGATATTGCCTTCCAGACGGGCATCCGCCTTCCGCTTCTCGCTCGCCTGTTCTGTCTTGTTCTCTGTATCGTCAGCCATGTCCCAAGGCCCTCAACAGCCCCTCAATCGTCTCGTGCAATCCGATGAATTCTCGTTCAAGCCGCGAGACGATGAAGGGCATGGCCAAGCCCAAGACCAGCAGCCCGGCGGCGATGGTCAGAGGAAAGCTCAGCACAAAGACATTGATCTGCGTGACGGCGCGCCCCAACATTGCCAGTAAAATATTGATGAGGGCCAGGGCCACGAGGGCCGGACCCGACAGCTGCACCGCCACCACAAACATGTGTTGCGACAGGCGCAGCACTTCCTCTCCGATGACAGGCGACAGGCGCGCGCCGAACGGCGGGATGGACTCGTAGCTGGAGACAATGGCCGCCACGACCATCATGTGGGCGTTCAGCGAGAGGAACACCAACGAGGCGATGACGGTGAACAATTGGCCAACCATCGGCGTCGATACCGATGTCATCGGATCCAACAACTGCGCCATGCTGAACCCCATCTGGGTTCCGATGAGTTCTCCTGCGACCTCGAGCGCTGAAAAGAGCAACCGGACGGCCATGCCGATCACAAGCCCGATCAACAGTTCGCCCGCAAGGCCCGCCGTCATGGCAATCGCTTCATGCGGAATCTGCGGGAGATGAATCGCCGGCGCCGACACCAGGCTCAACATGACCACGAGCGCCACCTTGATCCGGGGAGGAACCGCGCGCCCGCTTAACATCGGAAACGCCGCCACAATCCCTCCGGTGCGGGACGCGACGGCCAAGAAGGACTGAAAGTCCGGCAGGAGCATATGCAGCGGTTGCGTGACGTTCATGGCCTGTTCAACGATCCAATCAATGCACGAAGGTCGGAATACTGCTGAATAGTTGCGTCATGAAGGCGGTCATGACGCCCAACATCCAGGGCATGAACACCACGATGGCCCCGAATACGACCAGCAGCTTGGGGACAAAGGTCAGGGTCGCTTCGTTCAGCTGCGTCATGGCCTGCAAGGCGCTGACCACCAGTCCGACAACCAAACTGAGACCCAGGATGGGCGCAGAGACGAGCAGCGTGGTCTCTAACGCCTGGCGCCCTAACTCTGTCACCATTTCAGGGGTCATACATGCCTCGTGCTGCGTGATGGGTGATGGGTGATGGGAACTGATCGCGGGATGATCATGAGTGTCCTGATGAACTTCTGTGTTAGACACATCACCGATCACCCATCACTGTTCACTGTTCACTGAAAGCTTTTCACCAGCGATCCGACGATCAGGTACCACCCGTCGGCCAGCACAAAGAGAATGAGTTTAAACGGAAGGGAAATCATGACCGGCGGCAACATCATCATGCCCATGGCCATCAGCACGCTGGCCACCACCATGTCGACGATCAAAAACGGAATATAAATCAAGAATCCGATCTGGAACGAGACCCGCAATTCGCTCAACATAAAGGCGGGGATCACGACGTGAAGGGGAACCTGATCGACCGTTTCCGGTTTCGGCAGCTTGCTGAGCTCAATGAAGAGCTCCAAATCCTTATCGCGAACTTGCCTGAGCATGAACGCGCGAATCGGCTGCGTGCCCTTTTGCCACGCCTCCTCCTGGGACATCCGCTCGGCAAGCAACGGCTCGATCGCCTCGCGATAGACCGTCTGCCCCACCGGAGCCATGACAAAGATGGTGAGGAAGAAGGCCAGACTGATCAGGACCTGGTTCGGAGGCACTTGTTGTGTGCCCAGCGCCTGGCGGAGAAAGGAGAGGACGATCACGATTCTGATGAACGACGTGACCATGATAAACAACGCCGGCGCGAGCGAGAGCACGGTCAATAGGGCGAGGATTTGAATGACGACCGCGGTTTGCTTCGGGCCGGTCTGTCCCAAATCGATGGTGACCGACGGGTTGGTCCCGCCTGCTGCATCGTGAGTGACGCCAATCCAGAAACACAGCATCAGCGCGACGAAGAGCATCGGCCTTCGGTACTCATGCCACCGTTGCATGAAACAATTCGCTCCCGCCGGACGGCGATCATGCAGCAGCATGGTCGCCTTTCTTCCCCGCAGACGTCTGGGCAGAAAGAATCGATCCCTGCACCGGAGCATTCATCAACGTGCCGGATGCAGCCCGGGACAGCCATTGCCGAACTTGCTCCTGATCGGTGATCCGGCCAAGGGACACCAAGTCCGTCTGGGTCATGCCGATAATCAAGATTTCGCCTGCCACAGAAACAAGCGAGACCGTTTTGCGTGGGCCGATGGAGCCGCTGCCGAGCACCTGGACGATCGGCGTAGACACCGGGGCGAATAAATTCGCCCCTCCAAACCGTCGAACCAGGGCGACCAGTCCGGCGATCAGAGCCAGCACAACGGCCAGGGCGGACGCCATGCGGAGGAAGCTGTCCCAAAAATCGACCATCTTCTCTTTGTTCCTTGGGCCTGTGGGTCTGTCTCGTCTCTCTGGTCTGTTCCGTCTGTCTGGTCTATCTGGTCTGTTCCGTCCGTCTTGTGACTGGGGTTGAACCAGATAGACCAGACCAACCAGACAGACCGGAGAGACCCCTACCCGAGCTGCTGCACCCGCTCGACCGTGCTGATCACATCGGTCAGGCGAATCCCATACTTCTCGTTCACCACCACGACTTCGCCTCGCGCAACCAGCTTGTTATTGACCAACACTTCCATCGCTTCTCCGGCAAGCTTTTCCAGTTCGACGACGGAGCCCTGTCCGAGCTGCAGCAGCTCGCGAATCGCCATCTTGGTCGATCCCACTTGCACGGTCACTTGCATCGGGATATCGAGGATAAAATCCAAGTTTTTTTGAACCGGCACGGCTCCTTCATTATCGACCGGCGGAAACGACGCGGGCGACGGCGAGGCACTCTTTGGGGACCCCTTCATCTCGATATCAGCCATAGACTCTTCTCCTCAGCGGCAGGGCTCGCTTATGCAATGACCTTGGTCACACGACAGGCGTGGTTCCCCTTGAACACACCAGGACTCCCTTGAAACTTCAGATATCCCTCGACATAGCAATCCAGCGGATCGCCCGGCCGTTGATCCAGCACCAGCACGTCCCCCGGCGTAAAATTCAACACGTCCCGCACCTGGACGGAGGCCGTGCCGAGACGAACGGTCAGATTGAGCGGACAGTCTTGCAGCCGGTCGCAGAACCGGCCAGCCCATCCTCCGTCCTGCTCGACATGATCGGAGACCAACCCCGAATAGAGCCGTTCCTTAATGGGCTCGAGCATGGAGTAGGGGTAGACGATGAACAGATCGCGCCCTGTCTCTCCGATCAAGACTTGCAGGGTCACGACGGCGACAATCTCGGATGCGGAGACCACCATGGCAAATTGGGGATTACTTTCCGAACGAACATGCTGGATCTTCACCGGCATCAGCGCTTCCCAGGCCTTTTCGAGGTCGAGGAACGCTTGCTGAACCAGCTTCTTGATGACGCGCAACTGAATGGGCGTAAAGTCTCGGCCTTCCGGCTTGACGTGCGTCTGGCCTTTGCCGCCAAAAAAGTAATCCACGATCAGATAGACAAGAAACGCATCCATGACGAACAGCCCGTTGCTGCGGAGCGGCTCCATGTGAAAGACGTTCATCGAGGACGGCATGGGAATTTTTTTCACAAAGTCGCCGAATTTGATGATCTGTGTCCCGACGACCACGAACTCGATGGTGTCGTGAAGCAACGCCCCCCACGTATTCGATTGGCGACGAATGAAACGATCGTTGATCAGTTCGAGCGTCGGCATGCGCCCGCGGATAATGCGCTCTTGATTGAACAGATCGAAATGCTTGGCCCCTGCGCCGGCCGGCTCTTGGGCATTCGAATTGGCGGCCACTTCGCCGGCGCTCACCCCCTTGAGGAGCGTATCGATTTCGTCTTGGGAAAGGATTTTTTCCATAGGATGAATCGGCTCTTCGGCTATTGCACGACGAATTCCGTGAAGTAGACCGTCCGCACGGACGGCTTGGGAAGAATACTGTTGATCCGTTGCGTAATTTCATCGCGCAACTGGAACTTCCCCTGTGTGCTCCGGATCGACGCGGAGTCCTTACTGGTCAAGAGCACGAGAATCGTATCGCGCACTTGAGGCATGCGGCCGGTCAGTTCAGCCGACGCCACCTGGGAATCGAGTTCCAGTTTGACGGTCAGTTTCAAATATCTGACTTCCGCCATGTCGGCCAGGTTGACGATGAAGGGCTCCACATCGAATATCAGGCCAGGCTGTGCGGCCTTGGCTGCCCCTGATTTCGCTTCGGCTGCCGCAGGCTTCTTCTCGGCTTCACTGCGGCTCTCTTCTTTTGCTGCGCCGGTTTCTGATTTTGCCTCCTCCCCCCCATGCCCTCCGCCCATGAGTTTGAACATCAGGAAGGCCCCCCCGCCTGCGAGCAAGAGCGTGGAGACGACGACGATGATGATGATGACCATTTTCATGGACATCCCGGGTGTGGCGACGACCGGGGCTTTCCCACCCTCGGCGGTCGCTGCGGCTGCATCTGCCATACAATCCTCCTCTGGTCGAACGGTGACTGGAACAAAGAGATAGCAATGCGTATGCCACAAGAATCGCGCGCGGCATCCTGCGCGCGATGCGAGAAACGCTAGGCTGGATGCGGAGATTCCTCGTGACAGGGGGAACGAGGTCTACAGGGATACACGACAGGCTGCCAGGCGATTGACGATGTCAAAACCTTGACGTACACCGTCGCTCAAGAAGCAGAGGGAGGCATTCCCTCCGGGCTGAGTCATGCGCCGGTGCGCGCATGACTCGCCCATAGCAGAGGTCTACCGTTTGAGATTGACCAGTTCTTGAAGGATCTCATCGGATGTCGTAATGACGCGGGAGTTGGCTTGAAAGCCTCGTTGGGCCGCGATCATATCGATAAAACTTTCTCCGAGGTCGACGTTGGATAGTTCCAACGTATTGGACTTCAACTTCCCCAATCCTGCGCTCTCCGGCACTCCCGTCACCGGTTGCCCGGAATTGCCGGACTCCGCAAACGTATTGTTGCCGGTCCTGGTCAATCCCAGCGGGTCAGGAAATCGCGCCAGCACCACTTGCGCCAACGCTCTCAACTGGCCGTTGGAAAACCGTCCATTGATCACACCGTTCCCATCGACCGAAAAAGCCTGGAGGGAGCCGGCCGCATAGCCGTCTTGCGTCAGTTGAACCACCGCAGATTGAGAACCGAACTGGGACGTGCCATCCAGTCCGTTGCCGCCTTCGGTCGTCACGCTGGTGCCGAAGTTATAAGTGAGCAGTTGATCGGCCGTCGCGCCGTTAAAGTCGACTTGCAGTTCTCCCGGCGCGGCCCCGACTGCGCCGGCAGCCGTTCCGGTATCGAACCGAAGGGCCACACTCTCGCGGTCCAGCGTCCCATTCGTTCCAAAGGTCAAAGTCCCCGCTCCGACCCTGGTGATCCCGAGCGTGGCATCGATGTTGGCCGATGCATAGTTGGCCGTCACCATATCGTTGCTGTTGGCCGTCACGTTATAGTTCCAGGTATTGGTCCCGAGCTTGGTAAAGTAGGTCGTAAAGAGGTGACTGTTTCCGAGAGAATCGTACACCGTCATGGAGGTCGAGAAGTTCGAACTCCCCGTCGGATTGGAGAGGTCGAAGTCCGTGCCGGTCGTGGAGGTACCGGCCGGCATAAACAGGTTCGCGGCCAGGGTGTCGCCGGCAACGGCCGTGATGGTCACCGCTCCGGTACTTGCCGTCGTGTTATCCGTCACCCCGGTCAGTCCGGAGGCGAGGGTGAAAAACCCTGCCGAATTGACCGAGGCGGTGAAGCCCGAATAGGCAGCGGCGCGGAAGGGATCGGTGGGCGTCAAAGCCCGCACCGCGTTCTGAATCGCCGTGGCTAAGGCTGCGTTCGTCGCGATGCCGGCAGCCACGGTGACGGTCTGCACGCCGTCGCCGTTCAGATCAATGTTGAATGAAAGATTACCGGCGGCGGTGGGCACGGCAATAGTCGCAGGCGCGGAGCCGACGATATTCCCTCTCACTCCCGTAATCGGCGTCGCTGAGTTCAAATTTGCGGCAAGGAACGCCAGAGTGGTCGCGCGCGGCGAGGCGGTGGTGGAGGGAAGGGCCACATCGCCGATCGATCCTGTAATCGTCCCGGTGGTGTCGGCGAGAAATCCTCGTAGTTTAAACCCGCTGGGATCGACGACGTTGTTATCCTTGTCCAACCGGAACGACCCAGCTCGGCTGTAAAAGGTTCCGCCCTGAGCATCTTGGACAATGAAGAATCCGTTGCCGTCGATCGCCATATCGAGGACGTTCGACGAGGTGGCCAAGGAACCTTGTGAGAAATTGCCTTGCACAGAGGTCAACGCCACGCCGATTCCAGTCTGGACTGAACCGGATCCGCCCGATATCGACGAGCTGATCAAATCGGCAAAGGTCGCTTTGCTCGACTTGAACCCGACCGTTTGCATGTTGGCAATGTTGTTCCCGATCACCGATAGGGCGGTGCCGTTGGCGTTGAGACCGCTCACCCCGGCGAATAATGCGGACAAAATACCCATGATCGACCTCCTTCTTATTTCTGTGACAGATAATGTCGGCTTGTCCCTGCTGTCCTAGCGAAATTCGATGACGGACCCTGGATCGATGGTGAGATCGCCGGCCACCAGTTTCGGCTGCCCCTCTACAAGCCGAATGCCGGTAATCGTCAGTCGAGATGTCATCGTGGCAGGCACCGCCTGATCCTGGGCGTCATACGCGGTCACCGCATAGAGATAGGTCCCAGGCTGCATCATCGTGCCGTTCTGATCTCGACCGTCCCATACCGCATGTTGCGCACCGGCGTTCTGCGCGCCGAGATCGAGCGTGCGAACGACCTGACCCGACGCATTCATGATGGCCACCTTGACCGAGACGGCATCCCGGCTGACGCTGTAATCGAGCGGAGCCGGCGCTGCTCCCAATTGGGCGAATCCGCCCTTGATGCGGACATCTCGCCCGATCAGCGGCAACAACGAATACTGCAGACTCGCTTGCTGCGCATCGAGCACTTCCTGAAGTATCTTGCTTTGATTCGCGCTTTGTTCGAGTTGACTGAACTGAGCCAACTCGGCGACGAATGACGAGCTGTCCATCGGCTTCAGGGGGTCCTGGTTCTTCAACTGCGCCACCAGCAGATTGAGAAAATCGTTTTTGCCGAGTTCGGGCGGTTTCAGCGTCGTCTGTGGCGGCGGAACCGTCGACGGTGTCGTTGCATTCACTATAGCCATGATGCGTCTCCTTTGATCGCGCGTTATGCAAACAAGCTGAGTAGACCGGTTCCTGTCTGGGAAGACACCGGAGTCTCAGGTGAACTTTCCTGTGGCCGAGGATCTCCCTGCTCTTTGGATCTGCCGCCCTGAGCCTGCGACGGCCACTCCTGCCCCGACTGGTTTGTTCGTTCTTGATTGACCTGAACTTGAAAACGCCCTACATCTAAACCGGCGGCAGACAGTTGTGTGCTCAATTGCTCCTGCTGGCCCATCAGCATCTGGCCGAGTTCGGCGCGATCGGTCGTCATGAGCGTATGAATCGTATGGTCGGACAAGACGACCCGCACCCGAAGTTGGCCGAAGTCCGCCGGAGCCATGTCGAACTGCACGGCGTGGGTAGCCGGAACCTGTGTGATCTCAACATCCGGACTGGGCCTCAATGTCTGGGCCGGGGGAGGAACGGTCGGTGCGGACGTGGCCTGGAGGTTCGCCGGCGCGCCGCCTTGGCCCTGCTGATACGACAGGGGCTGAGATCCTACGTTGAGCGGCTCGCTCCCAGATGGCTGCGGCATACGCGACAGCATCTCCGACGAATGAACGTCGGGACGAGAGAACCACTTCAGACCCTCTTCCTTCCTCTGTCCGCTGAACTCTGCGTTGGAGCCCTCAGTCTGGGTGGGACGGGACAAGGCTGCCGCTGTGAGGGTCTCGGGAGATTCACCCTGCATATTTTTCTGGTGAAGCGACGGTTCGACCTTGTCCAGAGTCTGCTGCGCCGACAACCGGTCCACCGGTGCTGTGGTTGCCTCACCATTCTGGCGAATCGGCTGAATCGTCACCGTCTCGGCACCATGGGCAAGATCCTGCCCATCTGCGGCAACCTGCCCTGCTTGAACCATGGTCTGAGGCATGACGTCCGCCTGGCGCTCCATGATCGGAAACCCCTGATGAGAGTCGTGCCTCTCAACCGCCTGGCCCTGCAGTGCTGTGAGCGGTCGGCTGATGCCGGGCTTCTCAACAACCAGGACGGCATCGGTAGAGTCTGGTTGCCGCTCGGACATCGGCGGGGATGGAGGTGTAACAGCATCCTCTGCAATCGATGTCCTCGCGTGGCCGGTCATGTCATCGAAAAATCCAAGTTCTGGACGCACAAGACCGGCGGTCTCCTCAGCCGACTGATCCCTCGGATGGATTGCCGGCACTCGAGACACCTCTGAAAGCCTGGCAGTCTGGTCTGTTGATGTGTCGACAGCGACAAGATCCTGCGTGACAGCAGCCGTGGACAGCGGCGCCGCCACCGCCGCTCCAAGAAGCGAAAGCAGCAGGGGATTCGAATCGGAGGTTGTCGTGGACAGCTCGTCTTCCGGTTCCGGCTGAGCAGCCTTGGACTCTTGCGCCACATCAGCAGTGGGAACATCGGACATCGCAGTAGAAGAGATGTTCTTCATCTCAGATTGAGAGGCACGAGGCTCTGGATCAATGCTGCCGTTGGGCTGGTGCGACAAGCCACGTTGAACGGTCGGCTTCGTCGTGGCCGGACGATCGTCGACTTCAGATCGAGAAGCACGACGCGTCGCTTCCTTGCTCTCGCCGGTCTTGCGTAACGGGCTACGGGATAGCGGCGGTTTCGTGCCGGCCGACGGATCGTCGGCCTCAGAATGCGGAGCCCGAGACGTTGCTTCCTTGCCGCGATTGGCTTTCCCTGATACGGCATGGAGCAGAGTTGCGAATCCCCTTTTGTCCGAGGGCGATCCAAGCCGGTCCCCGCCACCGAAGACATTCAGTTCTCCGCCGGCGAGCTGCAGGTTGATCTGTATAGTGGGTTGTCTCACATCCATAATCTCGGCTTCCCTGTGGTGATACGATGCGGTGCGTCGAGCCAAGACTACTTCAAGGCTCGTGCCACTCAGAATGGGCCGATTCATGTCGTTTGGCGTAGGGTTTCGTCTCGTCGATGATGTAAAGAGACCGGCAGGAGAAAAAGTTGCCGAGTGGTTCGGCAAAGAGTACCGGGGTAGAACGGGAGGCAGAAACAGATCAGGGTTTGGAGAGCAGTTGTTCGGTCAGTCTCGCGGCCTTGTCGACTTTTATTTGTGCGAGGATCAATCCGGCGGTTTTCCCCTTTACCAGCCGAAGAATCTCCAGGGCTTTCCGATCCGGCATCCGCTCGATTCGTGCCGCCGCTTCCTCGGACGGCATGCTTTCGTACATCTTGGTCAGATGTGCGTAATTCTGGGTACGCGACTCAGCGGCTTGTTTGGTCCGGCCCTCACCAGCTTTCTCCTGCTGCTCCTTGAGACGAAGACGCCGTTGTTCGGCAGCCTCGACTTTGCTCAGTATCCCTTCAAATTCATCCCTGAGAATGGTCAACCGTTCCTCGGCGGTCCGAACGGCCTTCTCGCGAAGATCGATGTCTTCTTGCCGCTGCTGAAGCAGGGCCACCACTTCCTCCGGCACATGTAACGCCGGGCCCTCTACCGGCGCAGACTCTGTCGATGGAGACTCAGGCCCCAATGTCTTGGTCTCGTCCGGCGGCCGTAATTCAGGTGGCAGGCTCTCGGAATCTCCGGCTGCAGGGAGAGCTGTCCGAGAACCAGCAGGCGCTGCCGTCTGAGCAGAAAACGCGTGGTTGAACTGGACCATCGTCCAGCCCAGCGCCATGAATACCGCAAGCAAGACACCGACAAACCAGATCCACGTTCCCCTCCCGATGGGCGAACGAGAATGCCCTTTCGCGCGAGAGTATGGAGGGCGTGTGACAGTGAGACAATCGCGGTTCTGGTTCATCCTCAGCCTGCTCATAGAGGGTTTTGCAGGCCGCCCATCGCGCCGGCGCGA